>JAFABC010000356.1 GCA_023426275.1 Pseudomonadota bacterium
AACTATCGAGGGGGTCCGGGGGGCATCATGCCCCCCGGCCGCCGGAGGCTGCCTTTCCATGCGCATCCTGCTTGTCGATGACGACGCCGCCACCCGGGCCTCCCTGGCCGAGTATCTCACCCTGCTCGGCCACGCGGCCACGCCCTGCCCGGACGCGGCCAGCGCCCTGGCCCTGTGCCGTGACCACGCCTTCGAGCTGGTGCTTTCCGACATCCAGATGCCCGGCAAGACCGGCATCGAACTGGTGCGCGACGTCAGGGCCCTGCCCTGCGCGGGCGCGCCGGACGTGGTGCTCTACACCGGCCACGCCGACCTGGAACTGGCCATCGGGGCGCTGCGGGCCGGGGCCTACGACTACCTGACCAAGCCCATCAACCTGGAGGAGTTGCGCGCCGTGCTGGTCCGGGTGGCCGAGCATCAGGCGCTTTTGGCCGAAAACGACCGTCTCACCCGCCGCTTCGACGATGCCGTGGCCGCCGCCACCAGCGACGCCCGGGCCGAACTGGCCCGGGTGCGGGCGCTGCTGGCCGAACAGGCCGGCCTCGACAACGTGGGTATTTTCTCGGAGGCCATGTGGCGGGTGGTGGAACAGGCGCGGCGCTTTCACGAGGACCGCGACCTGCCGGTGCTCATCCAGGGCGAGACCGGCGTTGGCAAGGACATCGTGGCCAAGCTCGTGCACTACGGCCCGGACACGGCGGCCCTGCCGTTCGTGGACCTCAACTGCGCGGCCCTGCCGGCCAATCTGTTTGAAAGCGAGCTGTTCGGCTACGACGCCGGCGCGTTTACCGGCGGGGCCACGCGCGGGGCCCGGGGCAAGATCGATCTGGCCAGGGGCGGCACGCTTTTTCTCGACGAGATCGCCGAAATCCCGGTGGAACTGCAAGCCAAGCTTCTGCGCGTCATCGAGGCCCGCAGCTTCTACCGCCTTGGCGGGCTGCGCAAGATCGACACCGACATCCGGGTCATCGCGGCCACCAACCTCGATCTGCCCGCGCGCATCGAACAGGGCCTTTTCCGCAAGGACCTCTACTACCGGCTGCGGGTGGGAACCATCACCGTGCCGCCCCTGCGCCAGCGCCCGGACGACATCGTGCCCCTGGCCCGAATGTTTTTGCGCACCTTCGCCAAAAAACGCGGCAAGGCCTTCGTCGAAATCGGCCCGGACGCCGCCCGGGCGCTGCTGGCCCATCCCTGGCCCGGCAACGTGCGCGAACTGCGAAACGCCATGGAATGGGTGTCGGTCATGCACGACGCGCCCGAGTTGCGAACCTCCCACCTGGAAGGCTTTTTCACCACGCCCGCGCCGACCGTCCCGGTCGCCCCGACTGCGCCGGCCGCTTCTCCAGGCGGCACACGCGCCGCCCGGCCGAGCGAGGCCGACATCGACGCCGCCCTGGCCGCCGCCTCGGGCAACAAGACCAGGGCAGCGGGCCTGCTCGGCATCTCCATCCGCATGCTCCACTACCGACTGGCCGCCCGGCGACGCTGACCGCGTCCCCTCGAAAAATACGAAAGGGCCTCCGCCGGCCTTGCGCCCTTGCCCGGGGTCGCGCATAAGGCCGGCATGGATATTCGCGTCGACATGGAACTGGAGCTGGCCGTCGAACGGCTGGCCTTTGGCGGCAAGGGTGTGGCCCGGGCGGACGGGCTGGTGGTCTTCGTGGAAGGCGGCCTGCCCGGCTCACGGGTCAGAGGCAGGATAACGCGCGTCAAGAAAGGGTTTGCCGAGGCCGTGGTCGTGGACACGCTGGCCCCCTCGCCCCAGGCCGCCGAACCGCGCTGCCCGCATTTCGGCGTATGCGGCGGCTGCGTCTGGCAGGACCTGGACTACGAGGCCCAGCTGTTCTGGAAGCGCGAGCAGGTGGCCGAGTCGCTGTCCCGCCTGGGCGGACTGCCCGACGTGGACGTGCCCGCGACAGTGGCTTCGCCGCGCATCTACGCCTACCGCAACAAAATGGAATTCGCCTTTGCCGGCCGGGGACACCTGGGCCTGCACGAGCGCCACCGCCCGGGGCGGGTGCTCGACATCCGCGTCTGTCACCTGATGGCCCCGTGGGCCGGCGAGGTGCTGGCCTTCACCCGGGAAACCTGCGCCGAAACCGGCCTTGCCGCCTACGACGCCCGCACCGGTCGGGGCGTGTGGCGCCATCTGGTGCTGCGCGAATCCGAAGCCACGGGCGCGCGGCTGGTCCACCTGATCACCGGCCCGGCCCGGGGCGCGGGCGATGCCGCCCATCGCCTGGGCGAGGCCCTGCTCGAACGCTTCCCCGATCTGGCCGGGTTCGTGCATTCCGTGCGCCGGGCCCCCTCGGCCGTGGCCGTGGGCGAGCGGCAGGTGCTGGTCCTTGGCGCGGACCGCATCGAGGAACATTTCGGCGACGTGCGGCTGACCGTTTCGGCCAACGCCTTCGCCCAGACCAACACCCAGGCGGCGACCAGTCTCTACGCGCTGGTGGCCGCGGCGGCCGGCGCGGACCCGGAAGGCGCGGCCGTGGATCTCTACAGCGGCTGCGGCGGCATCGCGCTGACCCTGGCCCCGCGTTTCCAGACCGTCTACGGCCTGGAAACCGACCGACGCGCCGTGGAAGACGCCAAAAAATCCGCCGCGGCAAGCGGCGTGTCCAATGCCGTGTTCCGGGCCGTGGACGCGGCCAAGGGGCTGGCGGAACTGGCCGGCGTCGCGCCGGCGGTGGCGGTGCTCGATCCGCCCCGGGCCGGGGCCTCGCCGGAGATGCTGACGGCGCTGCTCGCCGCCGCGCCGCGCAAAATCGTCTCCGTCTCCTGCAATCCCACGACCCTGGCCCGGGACCTCAAAATCCTGGGGGAGCTCTACGACGTGACCCGCGTCACGCCGGTGGACCTCTTCCCCCACACGGCCCATATCGAGGCCGTGGCCGAATTGCGCCTGCGCTAGATCAGCAGCGAAACCACGCCTGCCACCCATCCCAGGCGGCCACGCGCCGGGCCATGGCCTCGTAGCCGGCCGCCTCGGGATGGTAACCGTCGCCGGCGGCCCGCAGGCTGTCCAGGTAGACGTTCCCGACGGCAAGCGCCCGGCACATTTCCAGATACGGCACGCCCAGGTCGTCGCAGACGCGGGCGAAAGCTTCGGAAAGCTCTTCCACGCGCGCCCGGTGGGCGGCGTCGAGCACCGGCGGCGGGCCGACCATGAGCAGCGGGCACAGGTTGGCCACCTGCCCCACGATGGCGCCCAGGTTGTCCACGGACTCGGCCAGCTCCAGCTTGCGGCGGCCGTTTTCCACCTTCACGTCGTTGACCCCGAAAGACAGCACCGCCCGGGCCTCGTCGCGCGGCAGCAGGCGCGGCGGCAGTTCCCGGCCAAGCCGTGCCTTGATGTGGCGGCTCGTCTCCGAGCGCACGCCCAGGTTGTAGGCGGTCAGCCCCAGGCCGGCCGTGGGCGCGGACGCGCAAAGCCGTCCCACCCAGCCCAGATAATACTGGTCGCCGACGCCGACGGTCAGGGAATCGCCAACAAAGACAACACGCATGCAGTCCTCCTAATTCCACTCGTCATGCGGGGGATTGGACTTGCCGGTCATCCGCTCGATGTCGATGCGCACCACGGCCGTTATCGGCAGCACCTCGGGACGAAAGCCTTCCACCGGGCCGCCGTGGTGGCGCATGATGATGCCCAGCGCTTCGAGCTTTTCCTCCGCGTCCTCGACCAGCGTCGCCGTGCCGAACCCGATGACCGACTTGTAGTTGGTGGTGTAATCGCAAGGCCGTTCGCCCGTAACGATCTCCACGTCGCTGTCCACCTCGAAGCACACGCGGGGATTTTTGCGCAGGATGTCCATTTTCATGCCCTTGGGCGACGAATGGAAATAGATCCGGCCCGCCGTGTAGCCGATGTTGACCGGCACCACGTACGGCCACTGGCCGTCATAGAGCCCCAGCCGGCACACCCGCGCCCGCAGCATCAGATTGTCCAGGGCGCTCTTGTCCTTGATTTCCCGGTTGCTCTTGCGCATGTCCGTCCTCCTGGCTGCGGGAGAGGCGGTGCCTCTCCCGGACCCCCTCGAAGTTTTTTCCCTGCGGCGCGAAGCAACGCCGGCACTCCGTTTGGGCGCCCTGCCGGCCAAACAGTCGCCGCGGCCCCCTTTCGGGAGAGTCCCCCTCCCGGCCGCCGGAGGCATCTTCCCTTCCGCCAGCTGCCCTAGGCCGTCAGGTTGTCGCACAGGCGGTGCATGAGCGCCTGGATATCTTTAAAGGCTTCGCGGCCGGCGTGCATCTGCTTGGGATGATGCACCGTGGGTCCGGGCAGGGCCACGTCGGCGGCGCAGTGCTTGATCAGATTTTGCATATTCACCGGCTGGGTTTCCAGATGAAATTGCAGGCCGACCACCTTGTGGTTGTACACAAAGGCCTGATTGGCGCAGGCGGCGGAGCTGGCGGCATGAACGGCGTCCGGCGGGATGGAAAACGTGTCGCCATGCCAGTGGAAGGCGTAATAGGACTGGGGAAATCCGGCGAAAGCGGGCTCGGCCAGCCCTTCGGGCGTCATCTCCACCTTGAACCAGCCGATCTCCGGCACCGGGTTCCTGGAGACCGAGCCGCCCAGGACCACGGACAACAGCTGTGCGCCAAGACAGATGGCCAGCACAGGCCTGCCCGCGGCCACGGCCGCCTCGATGGCCTTTTTCTCGCCGGCCAGCCAGGGAAAGTCCTTTTCGTCATACGCGCCCATGGGGCCGCCCATGACCACGAGCATATCGTAGTCCGCCACGGACGGCGGCGTCTCTTCGGTGAAAAAACACGTTGTCGCCAGTTCGTGTCCCTTGGCCGTGGCCCAGGACTTGATGGAGCCCACGTCTTCAAAGGGAACATGATAAAAGGCATGCAGGCGCATGAAGATCCTCCCGGGAACTTGTCGGTGAAAAGAAAGACGCCACGCGAGCGTCGGCCATGGTTGTCGTTGCCGCGCCCCCCGTTGTCAAGGCGCAAACCGCGCTTTGCGCCCCTTCCGGGTCGTCCGGGATTGGCATATACCCGGTGGCGATGCTCCCCGACACGCACGTCCGGGAGCGACCCCAACCCCCGGAGGAGAGCCCATGCCCACGCCCCCGTGGCATGCCCAGACCCTGGCGCTGCACGCCGGCCATACGCCGGATGCCGACACGCTGTCCCGGGCCGTGCCCATCTACCAGACCACGAGCTTCCTGTTTCGCGACGCCGAACACGCGGCCAACCTGTTCGCCCTCAAGGAAGCCGGCCATATCTACACCCGCCTCGGCAACCCGACCACCGACGTGCTGGAAAAACGGCTGGCCGCCCTGCACGGCGCGCCGGCCTGCGTGGCCACGGCCTCGGGCATGTCCGCCATCTTCTACGCCGTGGCCGCCATCACCAAGGCCGGGCAGAACATCGTCTCGGGCAGCAACCTCTACGGCGGCACCCACACGCTGTTCGAACACACCCTCAAACGCTTCGGCATCGAAGTCCGGTTCGTGGATTCCTCCGATCCGGCCAACTTCGCCCGGGCCATCGACCAGGAGACCCGGCTGGTCTACACCGAGTCCATCGGCAACCCCCGCTGCAACGTGGACGACCTGCCGGCCATCGCCAGGATCGCCCACGACGCCGGCGTCCCCTTTTTCCTGGACAACACCGTGGCCGCGCCGCCCATCCTCAACCCCTTCGACGTGGGCGCGGACATCGCCATCTATTCGCTGACGAAAATCATCGGCGGCCACGGCACCTGCATCGGCGGGGCCATCGTCGAGGGCGGCGGCTTCGACTGGGCGGCCGACGGCAGATTCCCGGAAATCACCGCGCCGGACCCGACCTACCACGGAGCCAACTTCTGGGAGATGCTGTGCGACCTGGAAGGCAGGCCCTGCTCGGCCTTCTGCACCAAGGTCCGCACAGGACTCATGCGCGACATCGGAGCCACGCCCGCGCCCATGTCGAGCTTTCTCATCATCCAGGGCATGGAAACCCTGCCACTGCGCGCCAAGGCCCACTGCGCCAACGCCCAGAAGGTGGCAGAATTCCTGGAAAGCCATCCCAAGGCGGCCTGGGTCAACTACGCCGGCCTGCCGAGCCACAAGGACCACGAACGGGCCAAGCGCTTCTTCCCCATGGGACCGGGCGCGGTGTTCGGCTTCGGCCTGACCGGCGGCATCGAGGCGGGCCGGAAGTTCATCGAGTCCGTGAAGCTGTGCTCGCATCTGGCCAACATCCTCGACGCCAAGACCCTCGTCATCCACCCGGCCTCGACAACCCACTCGCAACTCACGCCCGCGGAACTGGAACAGGCCGGCGTGCCGCCCGATATGGTGCGCATCTCCGTCGGCATCGAAGACGTGGAAGACATCATCGCCGACCTGCAACAGGCGTTGGAACAAGTTTAAGAGCAGAGAAAGAGAGAAGAATGCCTCCGGCGGCCGGGAGGGGCACTGCCCCTCCCGGACCC
>JAFABC010000119.1 GCA_023426275.1 Pseudomonadota bacterium
GGTGGGGCCCCCACCCCCCCCGGCCGGGTGCCATGGGGGTCCGGGGGGTTTATCCCCCCCGGCCACCGGAGGCGGCTTCCGGTCTAGCGGCGCAGGGCGTCGCGGACGAACCGGGCGCATTGCACGAGCATGCCCCAGGCGTAGCAGGGGGGGTGCAGGGCGAAATAAGCCCGCCGTTTGAGCGGGATATCCAGAAACACGGCGAAATTGGCCAGCGTCAGGATCGGGGTCAGCGCGGCGAGGCACAAGGCGGCCGGCACGGCACGGACCACGCCGAGCTTGCGGGCCAGACTTTTGCCAAGCTCCGTCAGACTGGCCGCATGCCAGGACAGGCGGTATTTTTCCGGCCGCACGAGATGCGCCACCACCGGAGCCGGGGTGTAGTGGACCGGAAAGCCCAGGGTCAGGGCCTGCCGGTAAAACATGGTTTCCTCGCCGTAGCGCACCTCCAGGCCGCGCACGCCCAGTTCCGGATCAAACCCGCCCACGGCCTCGAACACGTCTTTATGGGTCATGAAATTGCAGCCGATCAGGATGCAGTGCCGCCACGGCAGGCGCACCACCCGGTCGCCCTGCCAGAACCGACCGAGATCGCCGGGCAGCCAGCGGGGCGGCGGCGTCAGGTAAAACGGGACATAGGGGCCGCCGAACACGCCCGGTTCCGGGTGTGCGGCGATAAATTCGAGGATCGCGTCCATCCAGCCGGGTTCGGCCAGGGCGTCGTCGTCCAGATAGGCCAGCCACGGGGTCCGGCTGGCCCGGGCGCCGGCGTTTCTGGCGTGGCTGAGGCCAAGTTGTGTTTCCTCGAGGCGTTCCAGGACATAGGGGGCCGTGGCGGCCTGCCGGGCCACCACGGCGGCGGTTTCGTCCGTGGAGGCGTTGTCGACCACCAGCACGCGCCAGCGGGTCGGATCGGCCGTCTGCCTGTCCAGGGCCTCCAGACAGCGGGACAGGATCGGGCCTCGGTTGTGGGTGCACACCACCACGGTGACCAGGGGGGAGCCGGCGGTCGGCGCGTTGGGCATGGAATCTCCTAAAAAACTTGCCGCAGGGCGGACCCTGGGCTAAAGCTCCGGAAACCGGGCGTCAAAACGCCGTTTTTTTGTCTCTGGCGGCGCGAGGGTGCCTTTTCTTGCCGGCAGCGGCAAGCATCCCGCCGAAAACGGGGCGCCGTTGTCCGATCCGTTTTGCAACCACCGTCCGCATCAGGGGAATCGCATGAAGGTCATTATTCAAATCCCCTGCTACAACGAGGCGCGGACCCTGCCGGAAACGCTTGCCTGTTTGCCCCGGAGCCTGCCGGGCGTGGATGTCGTGGAATGGCTGGTCGTGGACGACGGCAGCCAGGACGGCACGGCCGACGTGGCCCGGGACTGCGGCGTGGACCATGTCGTGGTGCTGCACAAGAACTGCGGTCTGGCCACGGCCTTTGAAACCGGTCTGGCCGCCTGCCTGGAGCGCGGGGCGGACATCATCGTCAACACTGACGCCGACAACCAGTATCGGGCCGAGGCCATCCCCGCCCTGGTGCAACCCATTCTCGACGGTCGGGCCGATTACGTCGTGGGCGCGCGGGCCATCGGCCACATCGAACATTTTTCCGCCATCAAGAAGCTGTTGCAGCGTTGCGGCAGTCTGGTCGTCCGGCTGGCCAGCGGCACGGACGTGCCCGACGCCACCAGCGGCTTTCGGGCCGTTTCCCGGGCCGCCGCCCAGGAACTGCGGGTCTTCAACCGCTACACCTACACCCTGGAAACACTGATCGAGGCCGGGCAGAAGGGCCTGCGCGTGGCCTGGACCCCGGTGGAGATCAACCCGCCGACCAGACCGTCCCGGCTGATGCGCAGCATTCCCGAATACGTGTTCCGGTCCATGTCCACGATTGTGCGCGTCTTCGTGATCTACCGGCCGTTTCGGTTTTTTTGCGTCTGCGGCCTGCTGGTGCTGGCCCTGGGGCTGCTTTTGGCCCTGCGGTTTCTCTGGGTGTATGTCCAGGGCGTTGGCGGCCATGTCCAGTCCCTGGTCATTTCCGGCATTTTATGCGGCGCGGGTCTGCAAATCATCATGACGGGGTTTGTGGCCGACCTGCTCAGCGTCAACCGCCGCATGTTGGAATCCCTGCAAAAGCAGGTCAAATCCCTGACCGAACAGGTGCGGGACAACGACTCCCATGCGCGTCCTGATTGATCTGCAACATCCGGCCGAGCTGCACGTTTTCAAGAATCTGGTCCGGCTGCTGCGGGAAGCCGGCCATGTGGTGCTGCTGACCGGCCGCGACAAGGATATCCTGGTGGATCTGGCCCGGGCCATGGGCGAGGACGTCACGGTGTTCGGCCGGGCGGGCAAGGGCTGGTGGCGGCTGGGACTCGAGCTCGTCTACCGGCAGGCGCGCCTTGCCGGCATCATCCGCCGCTTTCGTCCGGACGTCATTGCGGCCGTGGGCGGGGCCTTCGTCTCTTTTCCGGGGCGGCTTTTCGGCGTGCCCGTGCACATTTTCTACGATACCGAGCACGCCCGCGTGGCCAATATGCTCGCCTATCCCTTTGCCGCGGGCATCCATGTGCCCGACTGCTACAACCGGCCCATCCGTCAGCCCCATGACGTCTACCCGGGCTATCACGCCCTGGCCTACCTGCATCCGAACCGGTTTACGCCCGACCCGGCCGTGCCCGCCGCCCTGGGCTTGCACCCGGACGCGCCCTATGCGGTGGTGCGTTACGTGGCCTGGGAAGCGGGGCATGATATCGGCCTGCACGGCCTGTCCCAGCAGGCCCGGGTGGAAGCGGTGCGCCGGCTGGCCCGGCACGGCCGGGTGCTGGTGTCGGTGGAGGGCGCCTTGCCCGAGGCGCTGGAGCCGTACCGCTGTTCGGTGCCGGTGCAGCACATGCACGACCTGCTCGCCTTTGCCAGCCTGACCTTTGGCGAAAGCGCCACCATGGCCTCGGAAGGGGCCGTGCTCGGCGTGCCCGGGGTCTATGTCGATCCGGTGGGGCGGGGCTACACGGACGATCTGGAGCGCCGCTACGGTCTGGTTCGCAACTTTCACCCCGAGCGGGAGCGTGAGGCCATCGAGACCGCCGAAAGCCTGTTTGCCGCCCATGACCGGGCGGGCTTCCAGGCCGTCCGACAGCGGATGCTGTCGGAAAAAATCGATGTCACCGCCCATATGTTGCGCATTGTGACCGCTGCCGGAGCATCCTGAGCATGCTGTCCCGGGTGGCGCACGATCCGCGCTGGCAAAATATCGGTCTGGCCCTGGTCATGCTCGCGACCGGCCTGCTGCTTTTGGCCGTGAGCGAGCGGATTCCCGTGGGCAATGGTCTGGGTTTCGACGGGGCTGAATATGGCTCCTGGGCCATGCATTTCGACGACGTGCTGGCCGGCCGGATTCCCCTGACCGCCTACCGGACCATGCGATTGCTGCCGAGCGCCCTGGCGTACGGCGTTCTGCATCTGCTCGGGGCGGCCATGACGCCGCAAAACGTCATCCGGTTTTTCGAGGCCTTCAATCTCCTTCTCTTGTGTCTGGCCGCCTTCGCCTGGGGGCGCGTGGCCGATCTGGCCGGCCTGGACCGTCAGGGCAAGTGGTTCGGGTTTCTGGCCTTGTTCGCCAACCACGCCGTGCTCAAGTTCAACTTTTACTATCCCGTGCTGACGGACGTTTCGGGCTATGCCTGTGCGGTGTTCGTCTTGTGGGCCTATCTGGCCGACCGGCCCGTGATTTTGCTGGCCGTGTTGGCGGCGGGGGCTTTTTGCTGGCCGACACTGCCGGTGTACGCGGGCATTGCCCTGCTTTTTCCCCGACGCGATCAGACGCCCGGCCGGCCGTGCCCGACCTGCGGCTGCATTGCCGGGCTGCTGGCCGCGGCCGGCTACGGCCTGCTGGCGGTCCGGCCTCTCACGGCGGTGGCGCCGTTTTATCCGCTGGCCGTGGCCGTGGTCATGGCCTACCTCGGTCTGGCCGCCTTTGCGTTGTTCGCCTCTCCCTACCGCGTCGGTCCCATGCTGCGCCGGGCCGTTTCACCCGTCCGGCTGGTCGGGCTGGCCGTGGCCGTGGCCGCGCTTTTCCTGGCCCGGTCCTGGCTGGGAACGCACATGGCCCAGGCCCGCAGCAGCGGCTTCAATCTGCCCTTGTCGCAAATGCTCTGGCAGTACCTGCGCACCACCTGCATCCCGCTGTCCACGCGCTTCCCCGGGGAATTCCTGGTGGCGCACACGCTTTACTTCGGTCCGGCCTTTTTCTTCCTGGCCCTGTTTCCCCGGCGGGCGGCGGCGGCGGCCGGACGTTTCGGCCTGGGGTTCCTGCTGCTGGTGGGCGTGGCCGTGGGGCACGCCATCATGCCGCTTTCCCGGCAATGGCTGGCCGGCTGGCCGGTGTTGGTGCTGGTGCTGGCCTCCGCGCTGCGCGGCCTGCCGTTGTCGCGCGGCTTCTGGGTCTGCTTCACACTGTTGTCCTTGTTCGTGTCCAAGGTCTGGCTGCTTTTTAACGTCTCGCCCCTGCCGGGCGCGGATGGCCGCAGCCTGGATTGGGTGCCGCGATTTTCCTTCGAACTGTACGTGTCCAGCACGGGCCGCTGGATGTCCTTTCCCTGGTATCTCAGCCAGGCCGCGCTGCTCGGCGTCTTCTTTCTCTGCTTCCTTTGGTACTTCCATCAAAAAAGAACGGACGCCCGCCAGCCGTTGAGGCTGCCGGGCGTCCGGTGATGTCGCGTTGTTGCGAAGCGGCGTGACGCTTCGCGGCAGGCAAATTAGACGAAGTCGATGTTGTGGGTGGTGAGCAGGGAGACCTCCGACGGGGTCAGGCCGCCGATCAGGGTCATACCGGAGCTGAAATCGCCGTCCGCATCGTAGATGATGTCGCCGGTGTCCGAAGCGATGGCCAGCACCGCGTGGTGGTCGGTCAGGGTGGACACGTTGAGGGAGGCGATGTTGTCGAAGGTGTCCACGATCACGTAGTTGTCCCAGGTCGTGGCCTTGGCCACGTCGGCGGCGTTGTCGATATGGGCCGAACCGCTCTTGTAGGACGAGTAGGTGTCCGTGTCGAACTGCAGGATGTCGCCGCTGCTTCCGGCGGTGAAGTCCGAAATGACATTGGCGTCGGCGTCGGACGTGATGCCGTGGAACACGAAGGTATCCTGGCCGTCGCCGCCGATCAGGATGTCGTGGCCCTTGCCGCTGTTGATGATGTCGTTGCCGGAGCCGCCGGTGATCTCGTCGCCGTAGGACGACCCCGTGATGTGGGTGTCGTAGGTGAACCCGCTCAGGTCGATCTTGGTGATGGTGCCGGAGTGGGACGTGCCGTTGGAATCGACGATGCTGACGGTGGTGGAACCGTCGCTGACCGTGGGCGAATCCCCGAGCACGATGGAGGCGTCGGACCAGGACCCGGACAGGTGCAGGATGTCCGAGGCGTCCGCCTGGGCGTAGTGGGTGGCCGAGGTGGTGGTGGACGACGTGGACGTGCTGTCGGTCGTGGTCGTCGTTGACGTGGACGTGGACGTGCTGTCGGTGGTGGTCGTCGAATCGGTGGTGGTCGACGAGTCGTCCGAGGTGTCGGGGAGACCGTAGGTCAGGATGTAGCTCAGGGGGTCGGTGCCCGCCATGGCCAGAAACAGGGGGATCTGGTCGGAGGACAGCAAGGTCGTGCCGGCGGCGACCTGGTCGTAGAACGCGTCGTTGTCGAAGCCGTCGATGGGCGACAGATCCTGCAGCCAGCCGAAATGCTGGTAATCGGTCAGGGGATCGCTGCCGGTGACGACCATGAGCTTGATGGCGTCGTCACTGGTCCAATCCGTCTTGCCCATGAAGGCTTCCTTGTTGAGGAGCTCGGCTTTCTGCTCGGCGTAGTAGCTGGTGTCGAAGTATTCGCTGGGATCGAGGCCCATGGCCGCGCCAAAGAGTTCGTAATGGGTCACCGGGTCGATGCCCGAGGCCTCCATGAGCATTTTGACGGCCGAGGTCGACAGGCCGGTGGCGTCGGCGACTTCGCTGAGGTAATAGGAGACATCGAAGCCGGCGCTGGGATCGAGGCCTTCCTTCCAGCCGCTTTCGACGAAATGCTGTTCAACGGTCTTGCCTTCCTCGGACAGGGCGGTCAGCAGGGCCTGGGTGGTGGTGATGGAGCTGTCCGGGTTGAGCTCCTGGATAAGGCTGAGTTCTTGTTGAAGATAATAATCTTGATCGAGCCACAAACTGCTCATGGATTTCCTCCGATTGCCCGTCCGGTCTTCGGATGCGGGCGCGGGCGTACCCCTGCGGCCTGGTCGCTGGAGTGCGTCATGCCGAAGCAACGGCCATTTAGCCGTGTAAAATAATCTATTTTTGCAAAAAAATCAAGAAAAGGAATACAACAAACACAACCCCTTTCTCTTTTTTCAGAAATGGGATTACCGCCGGATCAAATTTTCAAGGCCGACACGGGTGTTGCCATGCATGGCCCAGACGCCGCCCAGGCGTCGGCCGTTGTCGTCGCGTTCGTACAGTGCCACGCCGCCGTTGAAGGCCACGGCCAGGGAGTGCGTGGAAGCCACGCCCACGCCCTTGTAGAATTCGCCGCTCGTCAGACGCCATTCCACGATATAAGTCTGTCCCGCCTGCCGAATGGAAACCTGTCCGCCGTACAATCCGCCCTTGAGGTTGGTTCCCTGCAGGGTGTAGTTCCCAACGGGCCAGCCGACGGGGGCGGGCTGGCCCGCCCGGACGGGACCGGCGCCCAGGCACAGGAGCAGGGCAAGCAGCGTCGTGAAAAAAAAGTTTTTTCTGTTCACGGACGGCCTCCTCGATTGCGGGGCGGCGCCGGCGTTGAGACGGCAATCCCGGGACTTTCGATAACAGTCGCGGTTGCAACGTGTCGGTTACTGCAAAACTGCCTACCCCGGGGGGAAACAAAGGAAAAGGGGGAAAATTTCCGGCTTTTTCCTATGGCGTTGGCGATCTGAAACTTTTAGAATGCCTCCGGCCCGTTGCGTATCCCTACCGGCGCGTCCGCCCCTGGATATTTTTTCCCGCCCAATAGATCATCTCCCTGGTAACGCTTGCTTTTCAATTTGACCCAGTGTATCAGCCCAAAAAGTGTGCCCTCTCTCGGAATGAAGGCCCCGAAAGAGGTGTTTTTCCGGAAAATCAACCTTAGGAGGCTTCAATGGCGACGATGTGGACAAGTGCGGATGAAGCGGCGCAGCAAGGTTTTGACTCAAACTACTATCTGACCGAGAAAGCCATTCAGTTGACGGCGACTACCGGCCAGACGTGGACGGTCGAATCCACTGCGGCTGCCTTGGAGGCGGCTGGACTTGAGCCGTATCAGCACTATCAGCTCTACGGCTACAATGAAGGCTTGGCCCCCAACGCATATTTCGACAGCGACTACTATGTCGCTTCCAAAGCGGCGGCCGCCGGCGTTACCACCGACGAGTTCCTGAGCTCCTGGAACGCCATCAGCGGCGGCGCCAGCGTCTATTTTCACTACATCGAGTACGGTGCTTACGAAAACGACGTGAACCCGTCCTCCTCGTTCGGCGACTACCAGTATTACGTCGAGAAAGCCAACCAGCTGAACGACGGCACGACCTGGCAGGAAGTGCGTGAGATCTTCCAGGCCAACGGCCTGACCGCCATCTCCCACTACATGCTCTACGGCGAGTCCGAAGGCCTGAGCCCCGTCCCCGTTGGCGGCGCCACCTACAGCCTGACCTCGAGCCAGGATGTGGCCACGGCCAACGTGTTCAACTCCGTGCCCGCCTGGAGCCCCGGTGGAAACGAACTGGTCAACACCCTGCAGAACTTTGACGTGCTGACCGGCACCGGCACCAACCCGACCCTGAACGTGCAGCTCGGCGACGCCAACGACAGCAGCGGCACCACCATTTCCCCGACCCTGACCGGCATCGAGACCATCAATGCCGCCTTCATCGGAAGCGCGGGCAGTGCCGCCGCCGTCACCACCCTGGACATGCAGGATGCCACCGGCGCCAACTCGTTGAACATCACCCGTATCAGCGACGGCAACTCCGCCTTCTTCAGAAACATCACCAGCGTGCCGGCGGAGCTGTCTCTGTCGAACACCAACAGCCCGGCCGGCGCTGTCGGCTTCGTCATGACCGACGCCGCTGTTGCCGGCGATGACGACTCCACCACGATGACGCTCAACAACGCCACCGTGAACAACCTGGTCATCCAGGGCACCACCGCCGGCAACGGCGTCGAGACGGTCAGCCTGGTTTCCTCCACCTCGGCCAACGCCGTGGGCACCCTGTTTGTTGACGACATCAAAGTCCTCAACATCAGCGGCGACCAGAACCTGTCCGTTGGCGACATCAACTACGGCGCCGCCGATGGAGATTTCACGACCATCAACGGTTCCGCCGCCACGGGCAACCTGACCCTGACCATCAATGACAATCTGAACAACGCCTTCCTGGCCACCACCGGTTCCGGCCCCGCTGTCGACTTCCAGATGAGCACCGGCTCCGGCGATGACACCATCAATGTCACCACGACGGCTGCCAACGGTGGCCTCAATGGCCTCGTCGGGAACACCGGCGACGTCGTCGACCTCGGCGCGGGCACCGACAC
>JAFABC010000225.1 GCA_023426275.1 Pseudomonadota bacterium
AGATGCCTCCGGCGGCCGGGAGGGGGACTATCCCCCTCCCGGCCCCTCCCGAAAGGGGGGGCGGTCCGGCGGTGGACTTCGAACGTTTGGCGGCGTGTTTTTACCTGGCTTTGCCAGGGAGAAACGCGCCGCCAAGGGTGCGCCAGCGTCGCTTCGCGCCGCAGCAGGAGTCACCCTATCGAGGGGGTCCGGGGGGCATCATGCCCCCGGCCGCCGGAGGCGTCTTTTCCTATGGATGTTCTCACCGACGTCTGGCAGGCGATGCTCCACCTCGACGCCGTGCTGGCCCAGGTCGTCGCCGCGTTGGGGCTTTGGACCTACGCCATCATCTTCCTGGTGGTGTTCGTGGAAACGGGCTTCGTGGTGACGGGCTTTCTGCCGAGCGGCACACTGCTGTTCGCGGCGGCGGCCCTGGCGGCCCGGGGGGATCTGGCTTTCTGGCCGCTGCTGCTTGGCGGCATCGCGGCCTCGTTTCTGGGCGACCAGCTCAATTTCACCTGGGGCGTGCTGTTGCGTCGCTCCATGCGCTCGCGGCCGCTGCCCCGGGGCATCAGGCCCGGGCATCTGGACGCGGCCCGGCGCGCCTTTGCCAAGTACGGGGCCATGACCATCGTCCTGGCCCGCTTCGTGCCCATGCTGCGGTCGGTGGCCCCGCTGACGGCGGGTCTGGCCAGGATGTCCGGCCCCATGTTCGCCTGGTACAACATCCTGGGCAAGGCGCCCTGGACATTGATCTACGTCAGCGGCGGCTATTTCCTGGGCCGGATTCCCTGGTTCGCGGCCCATTTTTCCGCCGTGGTCCTGGCGGCGGCGCTGTTTCCCTTTCTGCTGGCGGCCGGCCGGGCGCTCGTCTTCTCCCTGGTGGACCGCCGGCGCGACAAACCGACACCCCCGAACGGGGCCGGCCCGAAGCGCTGACCGCCGACCGCCGAAAGCCCCCGCCTTGCCTCAGCCCCGGTGAAAGATGCCGAATCGGGCGATCCACCAGAACGCGGCCAACCCGTCGCGCCAGCCGATCTTTTTGCCTTCCTCGTAGGTGCGGCCGTAATACGACACCGGCACTTCGTAGATACGCGCCCGCAACCTCGCCACCTTGGCCGTCAGTTCCGGCTCCACGCCGAAGCGGTCGCTTTGGATGCGGATTTTTCGCAGCACCTCGCGGCGAAAGACCTTGTAGCAGACCTCCATGTCCGACAGGTTGATGTCGTTGAGCATGTTGGAAAGCAGGGTGAGCATCTTGTTGGCCACGGAGTGCCAGAAATAGAGCACCCGGTGCGGGCCGCCGAGGAACCGCGAACCAAAGACCACATCGGCCTTGCCGGCGACAATCGGGGCCAGCAGCACGGGGTAGTCGTCCGGGTCGTACTCCAGATCGGCGTCCTGGATGAGCACCACGTCGCCGGCGGCGGCGGCGAAGCCGGTGCGCAGGGCCGCGCCCTTGCCCTGGTTTTTTTCGTGCAGCAGCACGCGCACCCGGTCGGTTCCATCCAGGCCGCGCAGATAGTCCCGGCTGCCGTCGGTGGAGGCGTCGTCCACGAGCACCACTTCCCAGGTTTCGGGCCGGGCCAGCACCCTGGCCAGCACCTTGGGCAGGGTTTGCAGTTCATTGTACACCGGAATGACGACGCTGACGGTCGGGAGCGGAGCTGCCGGGTCGGTCTGCATGGAAAGGGTCTCCGTTTAGGCGGGGATGCGGCCGAGTGTTTCGAAGTAGCGGGCGCGGCACAGGGTTTCCACGGCGCACAGCGCGGCCAGCCCCTCGTTGAAATCGTCCCGGCCCATGGTGAAGACGCCGTGGCCGAGCACGATGACGCCACGCCGGCCGACCAGGGCCGGGGGCATGGTGTGGACGAGGCCGCGCGGCCCGCAGCCCACTTCGCCGGGCACGATGGGGATATCGTCCACGAACCGGGCCTTGTCACAGGCCACGTGGCAGGCATCGCGCCGGGGACAGGTCGGGGCGTCCGGACAGTCCATGGACAGGATGACCGCGAACTTGGGATGGCCATGCAGGATGGCCCGGCGGCCGTCCAGGCTGGCCAGGGCGGCGTGGGCCGACAGTTCGCTCGACGCGGTGAGCCCGGCGCAGGACGAGCCGTCAAGCGGGCACAGGTCGATGGCCCCTTCCAGCTCGTCCAGGGCGCTGCCGGTCTGGCTGATGGCCAGCGTGCCGTCCAGGTTGTAGGAAATGTTGCCGAAAACCGAATCCACCAGCCCCAGGGACACGGTGGCCCGGCCGGCCTCGGCCATGGCGGCCAGGGCGGTTTCACGGTCCCGAAACGGCCCCCTGGCCAGAGGCGGCACGGCCGTTGGCGCGGGCGGCAGATGGGCCACGGCCCGCTCGAAGGCGTCCCTGGTGGCGGCGTCGAGGGTCCCGGCCCGGTTTGCGGCGAGCACGTCGCTGAAAAACTTGACGAATCCGGCAAAGGCCACCGAGGACACCGTGACAAAGGCCTGCTCGGGCGAGAGCGCCCCGTGGGCCAGGATGCCATGTCCCGGCAGGTAGGCCCCCTTGCGCCGGGCCAGGGCGGCGGCTGCTTGTTCGGGCGAAAGCGCCTCCACCACCGGGATGTCGTGGAAAAAGGTGCGCGTTTCGCAGTCGCGGGGGCGGATGGCCGGGGCCTCGCGCGCGGCCAGAAATTCCAGGATGGTCCGGTAGGGCTCGGCCGGCGGCACGAGCATGAGGCAGGCCACGCCAAGGGCCGTGACCGTGGCGGCCAGGAAGGCGTTTTCCGGGCAATCCTCACGGGAAAAGTCGGCCTGTTCGTCCAGGCAGACGATGGCCGCCGCCCCGGGCGCGCACAGTCCGGCCCGGGCCAGCCGGGCGGCGAATCGGGTGGTCAGGGCGTCCATGGCACCTCCGGGAGCGCCTCCCCGGGACGGCCGTGCGCGTCCAGGCCGCGCAGCCGGTAATACTTGCTCCGGGCAAGGAG
>JAFABC010000362.1 GCA_023426275.1 Pseudomonadota bacterium
CCCCCCCCCCGCCGGAGGCGTCTTCTTCTTCACTCCCGGCGGAGGCGCTTCCGGGGTGACGCAACGCACCCGGTCGCGTATGGTTGTCCCGGGGCGGCGGTCTCCCGCCTCACAACCACCGAATACGAAAGGAAAGGCCCGTGAACATCCGGCTGCGGCACTTATGGTACCATATAACGGCCAGCTTCTGGTTCCTCCCCTCCTGCATGGCCCTGGGAGCCGTTGCCGCCTCCGGCGCCATGATCGCCCTGGACCGCGTGCTCAACAAAGGGGAACTGTTGCAGCAGGTCGGCTGGATCTATTCAGGCGGCCCCGACGGCTCCATCTCGGTGCTGTCGGCCATTGCCGGCTCCACGGTGACCGTTGCCGGCGTGGTCTTCTCCATCACCATGGTCGCCCTGACCCTGGCCTCGTCGCAGTTCGGCCCGCGCCTGCTCGGCAATTTCATGCGCGATCAGGTCAATCAGGCCGTGCTGGGCCTTTTCATCGGCACGTTTCTCTATTGCCTGACCGTGCTGCCGGCCATCCGCCGCGACCCGCCCTTCGTGCCGCACCTGTCCATCACCATCGGCATCCTGCTGGCCCTGGCCTGCTTTTTCTTCGTCATCTACTTCATCCACCACGTGGCCGCGTCGATCAACGCCGACAACATCATCGCCCTGGTGGAAAGCGACCTGGAACGCATCACCGACAGTCTGTTCCCGGAAGAGATGGAAGAGGAAACCGGCCGTCCGCACGGCGGCCCGACGAACCTGCCCAGGGACTTTCGCCGCAGGGCGGTGGCGGCGCCGGCCACGGACACCGGCTACGTGCAGGCCATGGACACGACCGGACTGCTGGCCCTGGCCACGGAGGAAGAATTGATCGTGCGCCTGGAGTACCGGCCCGGGGATTTCATCATCAAGGGGACGCCGCTGGCCCGGGTCTGGCCGCCCACGGCGGACATCGAGGAACTCACGCCCCGGCTCAACAACCAGTTCATCCTCGGCCGGCTGCGCACCCCGGTGCAGGATATCGAACTGTGCATCAACCAGATCGTGGAAATCGCCCTGCGCGCCCTCTCCCCCGGCATCAACGACACCTTCACGGCCATCACCTGCATCGACCGGCTGGGCGCGGCCCTGTCGCGGCTGGCCGGCCGCCGGCTCCCCTCCCCCGCCCACCATGACGACGACGGGAACCTGCGCCTGATCTCGCCGTCCACGACCTTTCAGGGCGCGGTGGACGCCGCCTTCAACCTCATCCGCCAAAACGCCAACGTGCCGGTGATGATCCGCCTGCTGGAGACCCTGCGGGCCATTGCCAGCCAGGCCGCAAGCGCCCACCAGTTGCAGGCCCTGCTGCGACAGGCGAAGATGATCGTCTGGGACGCCCGCCGCCGGGATATCGCCCCGGAGGACCTGCGCGACATCCTGGCCCGCTACGAGACCCTGTCCCGGGCCACCGACACCTCCATCAAGGGGCGCATCCGCCCGCGCCGGCATCGTCCAAGCGTGTAGCCGTCCCGAACCGAAAAACGGTCAGGCCGCCTCGAAGGGCAGCTCCAGGCAAAACAGGCTGCCCACGCCGGGCGTGCTTTCGGCCAGCAACCGTCCGCCGTGCAATGCGGCCAGCTCCCGGGCAATGCTCAGTCCCAGTCCGGCCCCGCCATACTCCTTGCTCAGAAAATCCTCGGCGATCACGAAGCTGCGGAAAATCTCCGGCAGCTTGTCCGGGGCGATGCCGACGCCCGTGTCGCGCACGCAAAACCGCAGCCAGCGACGCCAGGCCGGGATCTCGCCCCCGGGCGGCTCGATATCGGCCGGCGGCGGGATGGGACCGGCTTCCAGGACGACCTTGCCCTTGGCGGTGAACTTGACGGCGTTGTCGAGCAGATTGACCAGCACCTGCACGACCACGGCCCGGTCGCCCACCACCATCCGGGGCAGCCGCTCGTCGAGGTTGACGCCAAGCGCCACCCCCTTCTGACCGGCCCTGCGGCCAAACAGAACGCCCAGCCCTTCCAGGCTGGCGGTCAGGTCGAAGGGCTGCGGCGAGAGACGCATTTCGCCGGTTTCCAGCCGGGACAGGGACAGCAGGGCGCTGAGCAGCCCGAGCAGGCGGTCGGCCGAGACCTTCAGGTAGGTGACGAACTCCCGTTGCTGGGCATCCAGTTCGCTGTCGGCCAGCAGATCGGCCATGCCGTGGATGCCGTTTAAGGGAGTGCGCAGTTCATGGCTCATATTGGCCAGGAACACGGTCTTGGCCTTGTCCGCGGCCTCGGCCTTCTCCTTGGCCTTGACCAGGGAGGCCGTGCGCTCGGCCACCATGGCCTCGAGGATGCGTTGCTGCCGGTGCAGCCGCAGGTGGGTGGAGACACGGGCCGCCACCACCAGCGGATTGAACGGCTTGGTGATGTAGTCCACGGCCCCCAGGCGCAGGCCCTTTTCCTCGTCCTCGCCGGCGACCAGGGCCGTGACGAAAATGATGGGGGTGTCGCGCCGGAAGGGATCGGCCTTGATCCGGCGGCAGACCTCGTAGCCGTCGAGGTCCGGCATCATGACGTCGAGCAGGATGAGGTCGATCTCCAGCGGCAGGGCCAGCAGCTCCAGGGCCTCGGCCCCGCCGGAGGCGATGCTCACGTCATGGTCCGTTCGCAGGATTTCGTTGAGCATGACCAGATTTTGCTGCTCGTCATCGACGACGAGAATCCGGCAACGAACATTGTGCATACAAGCCCCCTTACCCGGCCGGGGTATCGGTTCCGGCCGCCAACGCCCGGCGTTCCAACTCACAATCGGCATGTTCCAGGGCGATCATCCGGATCTTTTGCTCCTGGCGCAGGAAGATATCCACGATGGTCGGATCGAAATGCGTCCCGCGTCCGGCCGCGATGATGGACACCGCCTGCCGGTGCGGCATGGGGTCCTTGTAGACGCGCTTGCTGATGAGGGCGTCATACACGTCCACCACGGCCATGATCCGGCCGCACACGGGGATGGCCTGGCCGGAAAGCCCCTGCGGATACCCGCTGCCGTCCCATTTTTCATGATGCGTATAGGCGATGTCCCGGGCCAGACGCAAAAAGGACTCGTGGCCCAGATGATCGTCGGCCCGCTGCAGAATGTCGCGACCATGCACCGTGTGCAGCTTCATGATCTCGAACTCCTCGGGCGTCAACGGACCGGGCTTGAGCAGGATGTGGTCGGGCGTCCCCACCTTGCCCACGTCGTGCAACGGAACGGACTTGTAGAGGGTGTCGATGGTGGTCGTTCGAAAAAAATCGATGTATTCCGGCATGGTGGTCATTTCCCGCGCCAGACTGCGGGCCACCCGCTGGGTGCGCCGGAAGTGGCCGCCCAGTTCGTTGTCCCGGGTCTCGGCCAGGGTGGCCAGACTGAGGATGGCCACATCCTGGGTGCGCACGACCTCCCGGGTCCGGCGGCGCACCTCCAGCTCCAGCTGCTCCTGGTAGGCGCGCAGCCGCAGGTGGGTGTGCACCCGGGCCAGCACCACGGCCGGCCGCACGGGTTTGGTGATGTAGTCCTCGGCCCCGAGCTCCAGCCCCCGGGCCTCGTCCCGGGCGGCGCCGAGGGTGGTGACGAACAGCACGGGAATGGACCGGGTGGCCTCGTCGGCCTTGAGCCGGCGGCAAACCTCGTAGCCGTCCATGCCGGGCATGAGCACGTCGAGCAGGATGCAGTCCGGCCGGGGCGAGGCCCGGGCCACGGCCAGGGCCTCGGGACCGTCGGAGGCGGCCAATACGTCATATTCGGGGATCAGGATTTCCCGGAGGATGAAAATGTTCTCCGGCGTATCGTCCACGACCAGAATGCGCTGCTTACGACTCATGCGACTCTTCCCGGTCCGTCACCATCTCGCGCAGGGCCTTGATCTGGGTCCCGGCCTCGCCAAAGTCGAACCGGCGCAAGGCCGCGTCCAGAAACCGCACGGCTTCCGGAGCCAGCTTCGCCAGGGCCGGCGCGAGGTGTTCGAACAACTCGATGGCCTGGGTGTCATGCTGCCCGATAAGCCGCCACAGCCGCTCCACCTGCGAGACCTGCAACGCCGGCAGGGACTCCTGATGGCCGGCCGCGAAGCGGCAATGTCCATTGTCGAAAAAATCGGTGATCGCCCGGCCCGTCGCCTCCAGCCGGCGGGAGAGCTCCCGCAACGCCTCCTCGCAGGTCGCCGGGGCATCCCGAATGGCGGCTTCGAGCTCCCGGGCGGCCACGTGCAGGGCCACGGCGCCCAGGTTCCCGGCCACGCCCTTGAGGGTGTGGGCCTGCCGGCGGGCGGCCTTGGCGTCGCCGGCGGCGAGAAGCTCCCGGATGGCCTGATCGCGCTCCAGGTAGTCCCGGGCGAAATCGTCGAGCAGCTTGCAGTACAGCTGGCCGTTGTTGCGCAGCCGGGACAGACCGAGGGCGGTGTCGAGCTCGGGCGCGGGCACCTGCGCCGGCGCGTCCCCGGGAACGGCCGCCTCGGCCCGGGCCGGCCCGCGCGCGGGAATCCAGCGGGTCAGGGCGGCGAAAAGCTCGGCCGGATCGATGGGCTTGGTGACGTGATCGTTCATGCCGGCGTCCAGGCTGGCCCGCCGGTCCTGGACCATGGCGTGGGCGGTCATGGCGATGACGGGCAGCGCCTCGAAGCGCTCGTCGGCCCGGATGCGCCGGGCCGCCTCCAGCCCGTCCATGACCGGCATCTGCACATCCATAAGCACGGCGTCGAAGGATTCCTTGTCCAGGATGGCCAGGGCCTGCGCGCCGTCCTCGGCCAGACAGACCGCCATGCCGACGCTTTCGAGCAGTTCCCGGGCCACCTGCTGGTTGATCTCGTTGTCCTCGACCACGAGCACCCGGGCGCCGCGCAGGGCGGTCTCGGCATCGCAGGCGGCCTCCCCGAGGGCGGCGGCGCAGGCGCGCGGCACCTCGCCCGGCGCGAGCACGGCGGCAATGGTGTTAAACAACAGCGAGCGGCCCACGGGCTTGAGCAAAAAGGCGTCGACCCCGGCCAGCGAGGCTTCCCGGTGCACTTCCTCGCGTCCGTAGGCCGTGATCATGACGATGATCGGCTGATGCGGCAGGGCCAGGGTGCGAATGCGTCGGGCGCAGGCCAGACCGTCCATCCCCGGCATCTTCCAGTCGAGCAGCACGATGCGGATGTCGACCTCCCCGGTCAGCAGCAGTTGCAAGGCCTCCTCGCCCGAGACGGCCATGAACACGGTAAAGCGCATGGAACGCAGCGTATCGCCCAGTATCTGGCGCGAGGTGGCGTTGTCGTCCACCACCAGCACGCCCAGGCCCGCCAGATCGGAGGCCAGCGGCGACAGCGGCCGGAGGCAGGCGTCGGAAAGCGGGAAGGACAGGGTGAACTGAAACTCGCTGCCCCGGCCCGGCGTGCTTTTGACCGTCAGCGCCCCGCCCATGAGCGAGACCAGCCGGGAACTGATGGACAGGCCGAGCCCGGTGCCGCCGTAGCGCCGGGAAATCGAGCCGTCCGCCTGGGAAAACGGCTGAAAAAGCGCCTGCTGCTGCTCGGGCGTCATGCCGATGCCGGTGTCGCGCACCGTGAACCGCAGGCGGACGTCCTTGGCCCCGCATCGCTCCAGGTCCACCTCGAGCACGACTTCGCCCTCGTTGGTGAACTTGATGGCATTGCCGACGAGATTGAGCAGCACCTGCCCCAGGCGCAGGGGATCGCCCATAAGGTTGGTGGGCACGTCCTGGCCCAGGGCCAGCAGGAATTCGAGCTGCTTTTCCTCGGCGGCCAGACTGTGGATGTCCACCACGTTGCCGAGCACGGTTTCCAGGTCGAAGGGCGTCTGCTCGATGGACAGCTTGCCGGCCTCGATCTTGGAGAAATCCAGGATATCGTTGATGACGCCGAGCAGGGTGTCGGCCGACAGGCGGATCTTGGTCAGGTAATCGCGCTGGCGCGGCGTCATCTCGGTGCGAAGGGCCAGATGGGTCATGCCGATGACGGCATTGAGCGGCGTGCGGATCTCGTGGCTCATGCGGGCCAAAAACTCGCTTTTGGCCTGATCGGCGGCCTTGGCCAGTTCGGTGAGCCGCAGGGACTCGTCGAGGGAATCCTGAAGCCGGGTATTGGTTTCGCGCAACTGCGCGCCCCGCCGCCGCAGCGAGGACAGCATGGAGCCCATCTGCGCCAGGGACGGCCGGAACACCAGCAGATACTCCAGCACGAGCACGAGCAGCCCGAAGGCCAGAATGCCCGCGTCCAGGTATTGCAAGACCAGGGTGCGCTCGTAGGACTCCGCGTCGAAGCGGAAGGTGATGGCGTCCATCAGCCGCAGATACCGCGGCTCCTCGGCCAGCATGGTCGTGACCGTCCGCTGCCGCACTTCCGGCGTCAGGGCGTTGGAGGCATGGGCCGCAAGCAACTCGCGCACGGCCGCGACCATGCGCTCGTGGGGAGAGGCGATCTCGGCGAACAGCCGGCGGATGGTCGGGGAATTTTCCCGGTCCGGCAGCCCCAGGGCCGCGTCGCCGTGTTGCAGCCCGGCCTCCACGGCGGTCCAGTCGCCAAGGGACCGGGAAAGTTCCTGGATGCAGCGGGTGCGCTCGCCGTCGGACAGGTGGGTGCCAAGGGCCAGCACGCACTTGGTCAGCCGCTGGCTCAACATGCGCTGGCGGCCGGACAGGTTGATGACGCGCGAATCGCTTTGCCGCCGGGTGATGGCGTACTGCATGACCAGGGAGGACGCCAGAATCGTCAGGGCGATGCAGGCAAAGGCCACGGCGTAGGTGCGCTTGATTTTCCGAATTCTGCCCATGCCGCTCAACACCATGACGCCTCCCGTCCCCTTGCTTCGTCCCGACCGTCCAGCGCTCCCCGACCCGCCATTGCGTCTCGGCGGCGAGGCCGGGCTCACGGACTGTGTTCGCTGCGCCCCGGTCCGTCCGTGCGCAACTGATCGAGCAGCAGCCGGGCCTGCGCCCTGGCCGGAATGAAACGCAGCCCCCGCAGGGCCTCGTCCAGGGCGTCGGCAATGCCCGGGGCCAGATGCCGGGCCGCCGCGGCAATGGAGGCGAACACGTCCAGCGCCCTGGTGTCGTGCTGGTCGAGCAAGGTCAGCAGTTCTTCCACGGCGGCGTCGAGTTCCCGGGCGGACAGCACCGCCGAGGCCCCCTCCTCGTCGGCTTCGAGGGCCCCGCGATAGACCGTGATGGCCTCCCGGGTGGCGGCCAGCTCCCGACCGAGCCGCGCGACCAGATCCCCGCAGCGCCGGGGCATGACCCCAAGGCAGGTTTCGAGCTCCACGGCCCGATGATACAGGGCCATGGCCCCGATATTGCCGGCCACGCCCTTGAGCGTGTGGGTCAGCCGCTTGGAGACCAGGACGTTATGCTCCTCGAGGCTCTGTCGGATCTGTTCGTCCATGGTTTCGTAATTCTTGTAGAAGTCCCCGAGAAGTTTGCGATAGAGCGTCTGGTTGCCCCGCACGCGGGAAAGCCCCAGCGCGACATCGAGCCGGGTCGCGCCCGGCGGGGCCGGGATGTCCGGCAGGACGTCGTCGCCGGCGGACGGCGTCCCGGGCGCGGCGGGCGCTTCCAGGGCGACCGCTTCAGGGGCATCCGGCTCCGAGGCGGGCGCTTCGGACCGGTGCATCCGGCGCAGCAGCACGCCGTACAGCTCCCCGGGATCGATCGGCTTGTTGACGTGATCGTCCATGCCGGCGTCGAGGCTGGCCCGCCGGTCCTGCACCATGGCATGGGCGGTCATGGCGATCACCGGCAGGGCGGCGAAACGGCCATCGGCCCGGATGCGCCGGGTGGCCTCCAGCCCGTCCATGACCGGCATTTGCACGTCCATGAGCACGGCGTCAACGGACTCCTTGTCCAGGGCGGCCAGGGCCTGCTCGCCGTCTCCGGCCAGCCGGACCACGATGCCGACGCTTTCGAGCAGTTCCCGGGCCACCTGCTGGTTAATCTCGTTGTCCTCGACCACGAGCACCCGGGCGCCGCGCAAGGAGGCGTAGGCCGCGGCATCGTCGTGTTTGTCGCCCGAGGCCGGACGGCAGGACGGGGTTTCCCCGGTCTGGCCGAGAATGGCGGCGATGGTGTTGTAGAGCACCGACCGGCCGATCGGCTTGAGCAAAAAGCCGTCGATGCCGGCGTTTTCCGCCTCGCGCCGCACTTCCTCGCGCCCGTAGGCCGTGATCATGATGATGGCGGGCTGGCTGGGCAGGGGCATGGCCCGGATGCGCCGGGCGCAGGTCGCGCCGTCCATTTCCGGCATCTTCCAATCGAGCAGCACGACCCGGATGGCCTGCTCCCCGGCCTCCAGCAGCCGCAGGGCCTCCGCGGCCGAGGCAACCGTGACGACCTGAAACCGCATGGAAAGCAGGATATCGTTCAGGATCTGACGCGAAGTGGCGTTGTCGTCCACCACGAGCACGGTCTGCCCGGTCAGGGCCGCCCGGACCGTCAGGCAACGCTGCCCGGATTCCTCGGCCACCGGGAAGGTCAGGTCGAACTGGAAGCTGCTGCCCTGGCCCGGCGCGCTGTCCACGCGCAGCGTACCGCCCATGAGTTCCACCAGCCGGTGGCTGATGGACAGCCCGAGCCCGGTGCCGCCATAGCGCCGGGTGATGGAGCCGTCGGCCTGGGAAAAAGGCCGGAACAGCGCGTCGCGCTGGGTGTCGTCCATGCCGATGCCTGTGTCGCGCACCACGAAACGCAGCCGGGCCGTTTTCTCGTCGCGTTCCTCCAGGCTGACGCCGATGAGCACCTCGCCTTCCTCGGTGAACTTGATGGCGTTGCTGACGAGGTTGAGCAGCACCTGTCCCAGGCGCATGGGATCGCCGACGAGGTTCGAGGGCACGTCCTCGCCCACGGACAGCAGGAATTCGAGCTGCTTTTCCTCGGCGCCAAGGCTGTTGATGTCGACCACGTTGCCGAGCACCGTGTCCAGATCGAAGCCGACCTGTTCGATGGAAAGCTTGCCGGCCTCGATCTTGGAAAAGTCGAGGATGTCGTTGATGACGGCCAGCAGGGCGTCGGCCGAGATGCGGATCTTGGTCAGATAGTCGTGCTGGCGCGGCGTCAGTTCGGTGCGAAGGGCCAGATGGCTCATGCCGATGACGGCGTTGAGCGGCGTGCGGATCTCATGGCTCATGCGGGCCAAAAATTCGCTTTTGGCCCGGTTGGCCTGCTCGGCCTCCTGCCGGGCCGCGTCGAGCATACGCTGGGCGTTTTTGCGCTCGGTGATGTCGCGGGCCACGCCGCGACGGCCGAGAAAACGCCCGGAGGCGTCGCGCCGGGGCACGCAGCTGACCTCGAGCACCCTGGACATCCCGGACGGACCGAGGCACGAGGCCTCCCAGATCATGGGCGCGTCGCCCGCCTCCGGCGAATCCGGCGGCCCGGGCGGCCCGTCGCCGCCTCCCGGGGACGAATCCGGCTCCTCTCCCTCGTGCGGGTCGAAACCGCACAGCGTCTTGCCAAGCAACGCCTCGGGCGGCCGGCCGAGCATTTTTTCCGACAGCGGACTGACGTAGACAAAGGCGCCCTCGGTGTCCGTCTCCCAAATGAGGTCGGGCGAGGTTTCGACCAGTCCGCGAAAGCGGGCCTCGCTGGTGCGCAGCGCCCGCTGGGCGGTCCGGCGCTCCAGGCTGCGGCTGGTGTGCAGATAGGCCCCCAGGGCGGTCAGCAGCAGCAGCAGGGTGGTGCCGGACAGGTACAGGGGCCACTGCCGCCAGCGCACACGGGCCAGGGCCTCGGCCGGGGTGTGGGACACCACCATCCACGTCTGGCGGTACCGGGGCGGCACCGTCAGCCGGGCGTTGTCGGAGCCCGGCAGGGCGCCGGGCGTCAGGACGACGCGGGCGAAGGTGTAAAGCCCCTGGGCGGTGACGCGCTGGCCCGAGGGCGCGGCCTGCATGTCCCGCCACAGCTTCGGGTACTGCGCCGCGAAGGTCCTGTCCCTGCGTTCGGGAAACATGAAGGCCCAGTCGGCGCCGTCGCCGCCGTGCAGCCAATACCCCTCCTGGTCCAGCAACATGACGGTCTGGTTCTTGAATTCCAGGCGATTGTGCAGTTTTTTGAGCAGCACCTCGCCCAGATAGTTGAGCACGACCACGCCCTGGACCTCGCCATCCGCGTCGCGCACCGGCGCCGCGACCCGCAACATCGGCTTGTAGGGTATTTCGAGCTTGCCGAATTCAATGTTGAGGTCGAGGGGCGACGTATAGACCTGCCCCGGGGGCAGATCCACCGCATTCTTGAAATAATATCTGTCCGACTTTATTTGCAGCTCGTCGCCGGGGACCACCCAGGAGCGACCGTCCTTGGCGTTGATGCGCAGGATTTCCTGGCCTTCCTTGGTCAACAGCCGGACCTGGTCATAGGCGGGATGATCCTGGCTGAAGAGAATATAGGACTGCTTAACCTCATTTAATGTGGCAATGGATGGATTTTTCAGGAACTGGACGAGTGTCCGGCGATGCATCAAATCGCTAAGGTCCCAAAAGATATTGCTCATATCCAGCGAGATCACGTCGGCGATGTATTCGAGCTTGATGCGCTCGCCCTCCTTATACAAAGAGAGCCTGTTGGCCATATCCTGGTAGATGAAAAGCCATAACAGCGCCAGCACGCCTATGGCCAACGGTATAAAGCGCAAGAGAAAACGCCGCATGATCCCGCTTGGTCTCTGCACCATGAAACGACCCTCCACCCCGGCCGGCCGGCCAGCCCGGCCCGCATCCATCGCCTCCCCGCTCCCCCTGCCTCCTGTCGCCCTTCAAGATACTTGTTTTCAAGCATAGGCGATCCGAAGCACTTATACAACACCAGAGTACCCTTTTCGCGGATACTTTTCCCGCCGGCGGCCGCCGGGGCCCGCCCGCGGCGGGGGTTGCCCGGACCGCCGCCCCGAGGCTATAGCTCGGGGCGCGGCCCGCGCCACTGTCGCAACGACAACCGTCCACAACCCCGGGAACCGATCCGTGACCAAGGCCAGCGACTACGAAACGCTTCACGAAACGCACCAGCATGACAAGGTCAGACGGTACGAGACGGCCTTGCGCTGCCTGCGCCAGGTCCGGCGCGTCCGGCCGTTCGCCTCGGCGGTCGATTTCGGCTGCGGCATCGGCGTCTGGTTGTGCGCGGCCAAGGCCCTGGGCGCGACCAAGGTCCTCGGCCTGGAAGGGGAATGGATCAAAAACAGCGCGCATATGCTGGCCGAAGACGAAATGGTGGTCCTCAACCTGCAAGGCGCGGCCCTGGATTTCAAAAAAATCTTCGATCTGGCCATCAGCATCGAAGTGGGCGAGCATCTGATTCCGGCGGCGGCGGACGCCTATTGCGACTCCCTGTGCCGCAGCGCCGATTTCATTTTGTTTTCAGCGGCCATCCCCGGCCAGGGCGGCGTGGACCATGTCAACGAACAACCGCCCCGCTACTGGGTCGACAAGTTCTGGGCGCGCGACTTCGTCCCCCTGGAACTGTTGCGCCCCTATATTGCCGGCGACGCCCACATCCTGCCCTGGATCAGACAGAACATCATGGCCTTCGTCGCCTACGACGTGCTGCTGCGGGAGCCGGAACTTGTGCGCTACGCTTTGCCCAGGCAACATTTTTCCATCAAATACGCCCCGCTGTAGGCCCGGCCGGCTCATGAAGCGTGTTGTCCAGGCCCTCCTCCCCACCCGTTTGGCACGACGCGCCGGCCGGCCGGCGCCCGGACGCCATGGACTGCTCCTTTTCTGGCCGCTGCTGCTCCTGCTGGGTCTGCTGGGTCTGGCCTCGCCGGCGCCGGCCCACAACGCGCCCCCGCCCGGTCCCCCGCCCCAAAATCTGTCCGTGGTCCTCGACCGGGATTACCCGCCCTTTGTCATCACCACCGCCGAGGGCGGCACCCAGGGCCTTCTCATCGACTCCTGGCGGTTGTGGGAAAAAATCACCGGCGTGCCCGTCACCATCATCCCCGTGGACTGGAACACCGCCCAGGACATGATGGCCCGGGGACGGGCCGACGTCATCGACACCCTGTTCAAGACCCCGGAACGGGAGAAAATCTTTGCCTTCTCCCTACCATACGCGACCATCGACGCGCCGGTCTTCGTGCACCGGGACCTCGGCGGCATCCACGACGCGGCTTCGCTGCGCGGCTTTGCCGTGGGCGTCAAGCGGGGCGACGCCTGCATCGCCCACCTGACCGCGCAGGGCGTCGGCCCCCTGGTTCCCTTCGACGATTACGAGGATCTGGTCCAGGCGGCCGGCGAGGGCAAGGTCAAGGTGTTTTGCGCGGACAAGCCCCCGGCCCTGTACTATTTGTACAAGCTGGGGCTGGATGAGGATTTCCGCATCGCCTTCACGCTCTACGCCGGCCGGTTCCATCGGGCCGTGCGCAAGGGCGACGAGGCGTTGCTGCGTTTCGTGGACGCCGGCTTCGCCCGCATCACACCCGCACAGCAGGCGGCCATCGAACAGAAATGGCGCGGCTCCTCCCTGTTCCCCTCGAAAAAATTCCAATACGCCGTCTGGGCCGTTTCGGGCCTCGGCGTCGCGGCGCTGATCCTGCTGTCCATAAACGCCCTGCTGCGCCGGCAGGTGCGCCGGCAGACCACGGCCTTAAACGAGCTGCTCGTGGCCGTGCGCCAAAGCGAGGAGCGCTACCGCCAGCTGATCGAAAGCGCGGCCAGCGTCATCGCCCGACTGGACGGCCTGGGCCGGGTGCTTTTCTGCAACAGCTTCGGCCAGCGGCTCTTCGGCCTCGACCTGGAACAGATGCGGGGACGCAACCTGGGCGGGCTCACCGACGCCCCGACCGAGGCCGACTCCCCGACCTGGCGCGAAATCCTGTCGGCCGTGGCCGACAGCGCCGACGGCGCGCGCAGCCTGGACCGGCGGCACCGGGGCAGCGACGGCCGGACCATCTGGCTGACCTGGTCCATCCGGCGCGTCGACGACGACGCCGACAACGCCTTTTTGTGCGTGGGCAGCGACATCACCGAGCGCAAGCAGACCGAACAGGCCCTGCTGGCCAGCGAGGCCCGCAACACCCTGTTGGCCCGGGCCGCCAACGACGGCATCTGGGACTGGGACATCCTGTCCGGGACGGTCTACTATTCGCCGCGTTACGAAGACATCCTGGGCCTGCCGCCGGGCGGCATGCCCCCCCGCCTGGAAGCCTGGACCAGCCGGCTGCATCCCGATAACGCCGCCACGGCCATCCGCGCCCACAAGCAGTGCGCCCACGGCGAAACCGAGACCTACAGCAGCGAATACCGCCTGCGCCACGCCGATGGCCGCTACCGCTGGGTGGTCGAACGCGGCGGCGGCCTCAAGGACGCCCACGGGCAGGTCCTGCGCATGGCCGGCGTGCTCACCGACGTCACGCGCCGCAAAAAGGACGAGGCCGCCCTGCGCGAAAGCCAGGACCAGCTGGCCCGGATCTTCCGCCTGTCCCTGGTCGGCATCGCCGTGACCAGCCGCCACGACGGCCGCATCCTCGACCTCAATGAAACCGGCGCCCGGATTCTGGGCTACACCAAGGAAGAACTTCTCGGCCGCACCACCCTGTCCTTCCAGATCTGGCGCAACGCCGATGAACGGCGCAATTTCGTGGAAGAACTGGCCGTTGCCGGTTCCGTCGTCGGCAGGGAGCTGGAACTCAAGCACAAAAGCGGCTCCACCGTGGTGGCGCTGCTCTCGTCCGTGCCCCTGCAGGCCTACGGCGAGCCCTGCATCCTGAACGTGCTCGTGGACATCACCGAGCGCAAGGCCATGGAACGCGCCCTGCGCCGGGCCAAGGACGTCGCCGAATCCGCCAATCGGGCCAAAAGCGAATTCCTCTCCACCATGAGCCACGAAATCCGCACGCCCATGAACACCATCCTCGGCATGACCGCCTCCCTGGCCGAGGCCGGCCTGCCCCCGGAACAGACCCGGGCCCTGGCCGCCATCGAAATCGCCGGGAGCAACCTCATGGGCCTGCTCAACGACATACTCGACCTGTCCCAGATCGAGGCCGGCGGCCTCATCATGCAGGAAAAACCCTGCAACATCGTGGAGCTGGCCGGCGGCCTCGTGGAGATGATGCGCCCGGACGCCGTCCGCAAGGGCATCACCATCGCCCTCGACGTCCAGGGGACGCTGCCGCCCTTCGTTTCCGTAAGCCCGGACCGCGTGCGGCAGGTGCTCGTCAACCTGCTCGGCAACGCCGTCAAATTCACCGCCACGGGCGGCGTGACCCTCGAAGTCGGCCGGAAGGAGGACCCGGAGGCCGGGACCCTGCTGCGGCTGGCCGTGCGCGACACGGGCATCGGCATCCCCGGGGACATGCGCGAACGGATCTTCGAACGTTTCACCCAGGTCAACGCCTCCACCAGCCGCGAAAAAGGCGGCGTGGGTCTGGGGCTGGCCATCTGCAAAAAACTCGTGGACCTCATGGGCGGCCGGCTGCACGTGGAAAGCACGCCCGGCCAGGGCTCGCTTTTCACCGTGACCCTGCCCCTGCGTCCCGTGGCCGCCGAGGACGCCGCGGCAGCCGTCCGGCCCACGCCTTCCGGCCACGTCCCTGGACGCCCGGCCGGCGCGATCCTGCTGATCGAGGACAGCCCGAGCAACGCCGAGGTGACCCGCCTGCTGCTGGCGGACACCGCCTTCGACCTCACCTGGGCCCCCAGCGGCGATGCCGGTCTGGCCATCTTTCGCGAGCGTCCCTTCGACATCGTGCTCATGGACCTGGAGATGCCCGGCCTGGACGGCTGCCTGACCACCCGGACCCTGCGCGATCTCGAAACCGAACTCGGCCGTCCGCACACGCCCGTCATCGCCCTGACCGCCCACGCCTTCGAGGAGCATCGCAATCGGTGTCTGGCCGCCGGTTGCGACGACTTCCTGACCAAGCCCATCGCCAAAAACCGGCTGCTCGACGCCCTGGACGCCTGGATGGCGATCGGCTGACCAGCCACGCCGCCGGTCTCTGCCGCGCCTCGCGCAGCGCCTGCGGCCCGGAGAAAACATGCACGCCGATGTCGTCATCCTGGGGGCCGGAGCCTCGGGTCTTTTTTGCGCCGCCGCCTGCGCCGGACGGGGCAAACGCGTCCTCGTCCTCGACCACGGCCCCAAAGCCGCCCGCAAGGTGCTGGCCTCGGGCGGCGGCCGCTGCAACGTCACCAACTTGGACGTTTCGGCCACGGACTACCAGTGCGCCAATCCCCACTTCGTCAAATCCGCCCTGGCCCGCCTGACGCCGACGGACCTGCTGGAACGTCTCCACCAGGGCGGCGTGGACACCGTCGAAGAGGACGGCGGCAAGATCTTCTGCCGCGACGGCGCACCGGCCATGACCCGCTTCCTGACCGGCGCGGCCCGCGCCGCCGCCGCCCGCCTCCAACTGGAAACCACCATCACCGGGGCCGACCGCGACGGTGACGGCTTCCGCCTCGCCACCAGCGCCGGCCCGGTCACGGCCGACATCCTGGTGCTGGCCCTGGGCGGCCGGTCCTGGCCGGGACTCGGGGCCACCGGTTTCGGCTACACGCTGGCCAACCGCCTCGGTCTCGCCGTCACCCCGCTGCGCCCGGGCCTCGTCCCCCTGCTGGCCGGGCCGGCCCTGCTGCCGCTTTGCCGCGAACTGGCCGGCGTGTCCCTGCCCGTGGCCATCTCCGGCCCCTGCCACGTCCTGGGCGACCTGCTTTTCACCCACAAGGGCGTCTCCGGCCCGGCCGTGCTGGACGCCTCGCTTTTCTGGCGCGAAGGCCAGCCCCTCGCCCTCGACCTGCTGCCCGGCCGGGACGCCGAGGACATCCTGGCCACAGCCGGCAGACAGGAGCTCAAAAACGCCCTGGCCGGGCACCTGCCCAAACGCCTAGCCGCCGCCCTGTGCCGCCACCTCGGCGTCTCCGGCCCGACCGCCGAACTCCCGGCCAAAGCCCGGCGCAGTCTGGCCGCGAGCCTGCACGCCTTCCCCTTCACCCCGGCCAAAACCGCCGGCTACGCCAAGGCCGAAGTCACCTGCGGCGGCGTGGACACCCGGGGCGTCTCCTCCAAAACATTCGCCGCCACGGCCGTGCCCGGCCTGTTCGTCATCGGTGAACTCCTCGACGTCACCGGCCGCCTCGGCGGCTTCAACCTGCACTGGGCCTTTGCCTCGGGACTGGCGGCGGGGATGAGCGTCTAGGGAAGGGAAGAGAAAGATGCCTCCGGCGGCCGGGAGGGGGTCACCCCCTCCCGGACCCTCCCGAAAGGGGGAGGCGACCGGCCGCTCGGTTGGTCGGCGGGGCTTCGAAC
>JAFABC010000363.1 GCA_023426275.1 Pseudomonadota bacterium
GGCCGGGGGCGTCGAAAACCGCGCCGGTCGCCGTGCGGGTGAAGGTGCGCCGCCGGCCGCAGGCCGGGCAGGTGAAGGCCGCCCTGGCGCCGATGGGCGGCCTGCCCGGCTCCAGGGCCAGTTCGTGCCCGCCGCAGGGGCAGGCGATGGTGACGGTGGCGACGGTGCCTGGCGTCATGGCTGGTCCTCCCCGGCGGTCTCGTCCGGCGGAGCGGGCCGGTCCAGGTCGAGGCCGGTGATGCTGGACACGGGCAGGCCCCGGGCGGCCTTGATGGCGTCGAGTTCCCGGGACAGGGCGGCCCGGTCGGCGGCCCGGGATACGGCCGTTTCCTCGCTGATGACGCCGGCGGCGAACAGGGCGGCGGTGGCGGCGTCGAAGGTGACCATGCCGTAGGGCTGGCCCTGCTCCAGGATGTCGGCAAAGCCCTTGGCGTCGCTTTCGCCGGACAGGATGCGGTCGCGGGTGCGCAGGGTGGCGGCCAGCACCTCGGCCGAGACGGCCCGGCCGCCGCCTTCGCGCGGCAGCAGGCGCTGGGCCACCACGTAGCGCAGGCTGGCGGCCAGCCGCTGCCGGGCCAGCCGCTGCTCGGCCGGGCTGAAAAAGGCCAGCAGCCGTTCCACCGCGCCGGCGCAGTCGGCGGTGTGCAGGGTGGCCAGCACGAGATGGCCGGTTTCGGCCGCGCCCAGGGCCGCGTCCACGGTTTCGCGGTCGCGGGCCTCGCCGACCAGGATCACGTGGGGGGCTTGGCGCAGGGCCGAGCGGATGCCGTCGGCAAAGGAGGGAAAGTCGGTGCCGAGCTCGCGCTGGCTGACCACGCCGCGTCCCGGCGGCAGCAGGCATTCCACCGGGTCCTCCAGGCTGACCAGATGCACGGCCCGGCGCATCAGGATGGTGCGGCACAGGGCGGCCAGGGTGGTGGACTTGCCCGAGCCCGTGGCCCCGACCACCAGCACGAGGCCTTCGCCGAGTTCGGTCAGCCGGTCGAGCACCGGCGGCAGGCCGAGCGTTTCCAGGCGCGGCGGCGCGTCGGGCAGCCGGCGCAGCACCAGCCCCAGGCTGTCCCCGGCCCGGTAGGCATTGACCCGGAACCGGACGCCCCCCGGGTGGACGTAGGCCGCGTCGCAGCCGCCGCGCGCGCGCAGGTCGGCCAGCAGGCGCGCGTCCGTGCCCACGAGGCCGCGGGCCAGCATTTCGGTCTGTCCCGGGGCCAGCCGGCCCGGGGCGGCGTCCAGGGCAAGCGGGGTGAAGGCCCCGTCCACCAGCGCCCCGGCCGGCGCGCCGGCGGCAAACAGGTAGTCCGAGGCCTTTGGCGCGGCGGCCAGCGCCGCGCCGACCAGGGCGTCGAGGACCGGGCGGAAGCGCGACATGGCCGTCACGCCTCGTGGCGCGGCACGGCCGACGCCGCGTCCGCGAACCGGTTCTTGTTGACGGCGTTTCTCCAGGCGTCGGCCGGGCTGATGCGGCCGGCGGCGAAAAGCTCCAGCAGCGATTCGTCCAGGGTCCGCATACCCTGGTTCCTGCCGGTCTCCATGACGGAGAAAATCTGAAATACCTTGTTTTCGCGAATGAGGTTGCGCACGGCGGTGTTGGCCAGCAGGATTTCCTGGGCCAGCACCCGGCCGGGCGCATCGACCCGGGGAAAGAGCATCTGCGAGATCACGGCGCCCAGCGATTCGGCCAGGGCCGAGCGGATCTGCGCCTGCCGGTCGCCGGGAAAGACGTCGATGATCCGGTCGATGGTCTTGGCCGCGGACACGGTGTGCAGGGTGGACAGGACCAGATGGCCGGTCTCGGCCGCTTCCAGGGCCAGTTCGATGGTTTCCAGGTCGCGCATTTCCCCCACCAGGATGATGTCCGGGTCCTCGCGCAGCGCCCCGCGCAGGGCGGCGGCAAAGGAGCGGGTGTCGCGGCCCACCTCGCGCTGGTTGACGAGGCAGGTCCCGGAAGCGTGCAGAAATTCGATGGGGTCCTCGATGGTGATGATGTGCTCGCGGCGATGCTCGGCGGCGTGACGGACTATGGCGGCCAGGGTGGTGGACTTGCCCGAGCCCGTGGGGCCGGTGACGAGCACGAGGCCTTTCGGGCGCAGGGCCAGTTCGCCCAGGATGTCCGGCAGGTTGAGCGTTTCCAGGGTGGGCACGGTCTCGGGGATGGCCCGGAAGGCGGCCGACACCCCGCGTTCCTGGCGGAAATAGTTGGCGCGCAGCCGGCCGATGCCGGGGGCGGCATAGGCGAAGTCCAGGTCGCCGGTCTCCTCGAACACCTTGATGAGGCGCTCGGGCGCGATCTCGTAGAGCAGGGTCTTGAGTTCCTCGGTGTCGAGGACCTTGTATTTGATGCGTTCCAGCCGGCCGTTCAAGCGCAGCATGGGCTGGGAGCCGCTGGCCAGATGCAGGTCCGAGGCTCCGGTTTCCTTGAGCATTTTAAAGAAGGCGTCGATCTGGGCCATGACACCGCCCGGGGTTCGAGGTTGGCGCGCCCTCGTTTCGTAGCATGGACCCGGGGGGTTTTGGAATCGCCGCGCCGGGGCCGGCCTGTTTTGGGCATGTCTTTTGTATAATAACGACCGCGTCCGACAGCCCTTTTTGACAACCCGCCGGAAAGCAGGACGAAGTTCGGACGCGCGGCGATGGGAAGGATCGCCGGGAGTATGAAAAAATGAAACGGTCGGCCAGGTCGTATGAAAAAATAAAAAGGTCCTGTCGAACGCCGCACGCGGGCGGGGTGTTTTTTTTTGCCCGAGGCCGACTGTAGATATCGTTTGTTAACGATAAGGAGCGACGGGAGATGCGGGAACAATCCGATTCGGTGAAGGAAACCTACACGGTCCAGGAAGTGGCCCGGCTGCTCAAATGCAGCGATCAGACGGTGCGCAAATTCATCAAGGGCAATACGTTGCGGGGCGTCAAGGTCGGTCGCGGCTGGCGCATCAGCCATGACGAAGTGGTGCGCATGACGCAGTTGCAGGGCTGACGCGGCCGGAACCGAATCCTCCATCGTCCAAGACGGGAAACGACACGTGGCCAGAACAAACCGCCTTTCGCCGAACCAGCGGCTGCTGGAGCTGATCCGCAAGCCCGCGGACGCGCCGTCCGCGTCGGCCCCTGCCGGCGTGACCGCCAAGGCGGCCTCGTCGGCCTCCGGCGGTGCGGGCGGGACCGCGCCCCGGGCCTGGCTTTCCGCCATGGAGGCCTTGCGCCGGTTGCGGCCGCTGCACCGGGGCGTCAGCGTCGGCGTGGACATCTCGCCGGAGAGCGTCAGCTGTGTGAAAATCCGGGGCCGCGACGCGGACTTCGACCTGCTCGGGGCCGTGGTCACGCCCGTGCCCGAGGGGGTCACGCCGGAGAGCCCCGCGTTTATGGCCCTCCTGCGCCGCACCCTGTCCGATCTGTGCGGCCCGGGCCCCGCCCCGGCCATCTGGGCCGCGGTCCAAAGCGCCCGGGCCAACCTCCAGTTCGTGACCATCCCCAAGGTGGCCTCCAAACAGGTGGACAACGCGGTCTATTGGACGGCCAAAAAAGAGATGGCCTTTGACGAGGCCGGCGTCATCTTCGATTTCGAGCGCCGGGGGGAGGTGGCCGAAAAAGGGACCACCCGCCTCGGGGCCATGGCCTACGCCGCGCCCCGGGCCGATGTGGAGGCGGTGCGCGCCGCCTTCGCCAAGGCGGGCTTTCCCCTGACCGGGGTGAGCCTGGAGCCTTTTGCCCACCAGAATTTCTTTCGCCGGCGGCTCGTGCCCCAGGCCGGGGAGACCACGGCCAACCTGCACGTGGGCCGGAACTGGTCGCGCCTGGAAATCTATTCCAACGGCGACCTGATGTTCGTGCGCGTCATCAAGACCTCCATGGCGGGCATGATGCAGGCCGTGCAGGAAGCCCTGGAGTCCCGGTTGGCCGTCATGGCCCAGACGCCGCCTCCGGCCGCCGACGCGGCGGACGCGCCGGGGGAGCTGGACCTGCCCTTTGCGCCCGAGATGGCGGAAGGCGCCCCGCTGCCCGATCCGGACGCCTCGCAGGAGCCCGGGGACGGTCTGGTGCTGGAACTCGACGCCGCCCCCGCCGCGCCCATGCCGCAGGCGCCGCCCCCGCCGCCCAAGGTGGACCGGGCGCAGTTGCAGGAGCTCTTCGACAGCATCATCTACGGCTGCGACCAACTCGACGCCTGCCATCCCGGGGCGGGGCTCGACCCCGAGGACGTCATGGGCATGTTGGAGCCCGTGGCCTCGCGGCTCGTGCGCCAGGTCGAGATGACGCTCAAGCACTATCGCGAGTCGTTGGGCTACGAGGCGGTCACGCGCCTGACCGTGTCCGGTCCGCTCGGGGCGAGCCAGCTGTTCCTGAACTATATCGGCGAGCAGACGGGCCTGCCCTGCGTCAGCCTCGATCCGCTGCGCGGCCGCCGGGTGCGGGCCATCGGCGGCAATGGCGGGGACCGGCAGGGACCGGCCTGGACCCAGGCCCTGGGACTGGCCTTTTCCGACCCGGCCATCACGCCCAACGCGCTGTTCACCTACACGGCCAAGGCGGCCGTGCGCGCCTCCCGGATGCTGGAACAATGCGCCATCGTGGGGCTTGCCGTGGTGCTGCTGGCCATGGCCTATTTTTCCTTTCACCTTTCCCATCGGGCTCGGGACCTCGGGCGGCAACGCGACCAGCTCGCCTCCCAGCTGGCCTCCCTGGGCGGCAGCGTGGACATCAAGCAGCTGACGCGCCAGCTGGCCTCCCTGCGCGAACGGCGCGAGGCGCTTCGGAGCTTTGCCCGGCGCAACCAGACCGTTGGCATTTTCCAGCAGGCCCTGTCCCTGGCCCCGGACGGCGTGGCCGTGGGCACCCTCACCAGTGAAATCGGCCCGCCGGCGGCCCCGGCTCCGGCCAAGGGCAAGGGCGGCCATGCGTCGCAACCGGCCGGGCAGCCGGGCCGACTGATCCTGGAAGGCATGATCACCGGCGATCCCCGGCTGTTCGACTCCATGCTGACGAGCTACGTGGTGGCCTGGAGGGTTCGCCGCTCTTTCATGACGTCACGGTCAAGAAAAGCGAACTTGAGGCGCTGGAAGGCGGGGCGACGGGGCAGCGCTTCATCCTGTCCCTGGCCTTGGCGGAGCACTAGGTCATGACACTCGCGGAAGTCAAAAAACGTCTGCCCCCGCGCACCCTGGGGCTGTTCGCCGTCGGCGCGGCCCTGGCGCTGGCGTTCGTGGCCGTGTGCATCATTCCGTACTCCCACATGATCGACGAGTTGCAGGGGGAGATCGGCCGCCTGCGGGCCACCGTGGAGGAGCGCAAGCAGCTCGCGCCCGTGCTCGCGGCCCTGAACGCGGCCCGCAACGACTTGCCCGAGGTGGAGGCGGTGGTGGCGCGCAAGCCGTTGCCGCTTGGCGATGTGGAGAAGCTGTCCGGGATCATGGACACCATGGCCAGACCGCTCGGACTGCGCGTGACCCGGGTGTCGCCGGACCCCATGTCCGTGACGCGCAGCCAGCTTATGGCCGTCCGCCTGGGACTGGCCGGCGAGGCTCCGAACTTTCGGCAATTCCTGTTGGCCCTTGGCCGCTACGCCCCCTTGGTGCGGATCGAGTCGGTGGTCTCCTCGGTGGGGGACGTGGGCCGCGAGTACAAGGTGAAGTGTTGGCTGGCCGTGCGCTAGCGGCGCGGCCTTTGCCTGGGCGACGGTCGTTGCGAAAAAGGGAAGGAGGCGAACGTGCTGCCGGTGAAATTCCTTTCGCCACCTTGCGCGGACACGACATCAAGCCTTGGCGGGGAGCGATGGTGCCATGACCAGCCGTGAAAAAATCATTGTGGGCGTGACGGCCGCCGTCGCCGTAATCGGCCTGTGGATCGGGCTTGGCGGCGACGGGTCCCGGGGACGTCCCGGCCCGGCGCCCGCCGCCAACGTGGCGGCCAAGGCCCGTGGCATGGAGGGGACCCTCAGGCAGTCCGCCCTGAATCCGGTCGAAAAGACCCTGGTGACGGCCATTGTCACGGACTGGTCCGCCGCGTCCCTGTACGACCGGCCTTTTGCCAATGGCGGAAAGGCCCAACCGGTGTTGCTGCCGCGCTACTCCGGCTTTGTCGAACTGGGCTCGGGCCGTCTGGCCGTGCTGGACGGCATGGAATACCAGGTCGGCGACACCCTGGACAGCGGCGGCTACAAGGTGGTCTCCATCGCCCCGGACAAGGTGGGGCTCGAAAGTCTGGCCAATGGCCAGCGGACCGCGGTTCCCTACGAAGGCCAGGAGGCCGAGGGTCGGTAGGGTGTGGCGCGCCGCTTGGCGGCGCGTGGGGGAGAGAGCGTATGCGAGGTCGCGACATGCACGGGAATCGATTGGGCCGGATGGTTGTGGCCGCGTTGGTGACGGCGTCGCTTGTCGCGCCCGGGTGCGCGCGCAAGCCGGAAAAAGACGCCTTCATGGAGCATTGGGACGCGCGCGCCAACCGTTCCGAAGGCTATTCGCCGACGGTCCGGCCGCGCCGGATCACCAAGGAAAGCTCCGTGATCCTGCCCAAGAAGCAGGACAAGGAAAAAGCCAAGCCCCCCATGGAGCTGCCCAAGACCCCGATAACGCTGCGGATGTACGACACCGATCTGGTGTCCGTCGTGCGGGCCATGGCCCGGGCGGCCCATCAGAACGTGGTGCTTTCCTCCTCGATTCCCGGTTCCGCCGGCAACGGCCAGGGGAAGGACAAGGACGCGCTGCGCATCAACGTCAACGTGGACAACGCCCCCTGGGACGAGACCTTCAAAAGCATTCTTGTCTCCAACCGCCTGGATTACACCATCGACGGTGAGATCATCCGGGTGATGACGCTTAAGGATGTGGAGGAACAGAACAAGCTCAAGGAAGCCCGCAACAAGTTGAAGGTCGAGTCGGCCAAGGCCAGGGAGCTCGAACCCTACGAGACCTGGAAGGTCGAGGTGAATTTCGCCGATCTCAATGAACTGGCCAATACCCTCAACGCGTTGTGCGGGAAGACGGACGTGGGGAATGGCGGGAAAAAGAAAGTCAACGCCGCGAAAAACACGCTCAATGGTTTCGACGCGAACCAGGCTGGGGGCGCGGGCTCGAATATTTCGGTTTCGGACCCGGCCAAGGCTCCGGTTGCGGCCATGCCCGATTTTAGCGGCAACGCGGCCGGCAAGCTCCGGGGGTTCGTCATTCCAGATCAATACAGCAATTCGCTGATCGTCCAGGCTTCGGGCGCCGATGCCGAAAAGATCATCCAGCTGATCGAAAAGCTCGACCAGCCCAGGCCGCAGATCAAGCTCAAGGCCTTCATCGTGCAGACCGACCGGACCACGGCCCAGCAGCTGGGCGTGCAGTGGGGCGGCCTGCTCAAGGGTTCCAACTTCCAGCTGGCGCCGGGGCAGGCGGGCACGATCACCTCCACCAGCACCACCGGCAACGCGGGGTCGACCAACGCCACCGTGGGCACCCTCAACAACTCGGGCGACTCCGGCGGGCTGGCTTCCAACACCGTCACCAACTCCACGAGCTCGATCAACGCCATGACGCCCATTTTCGGCGGCGGCACCTCGGGCCAGGGCTTCGCCATCAACAACCCGGCCGATCTGACCTCCGCGGCCACCGGGCTTGGCGCGTCCGGCACGAGCCTGAGCTTCCTGTTCGGCAAGATCGGCGAAAACGTGCTTGAGGCGCAGCTGACCGCCCTGGCCGAGGCGGGCAAGGTCAAGATCCTGTCCAGCCCGACCATCACGACCATGGAGAACAAGGAAGCCTATACGGAAAACGGCAAGAAGATCCCCTACGTCTCCACCTCGCAAAACGGCACCAACGTCCAGTTCGCCGACGCGCTGCTGCGCCTGCAGATGCTGCCCCACGTCGTGGACGGCACCAACCTACGCATGAACATCGTGGTCAAGGACGACCAGGTCGACGAGAACCAGAACAACTGGGTCCAGGGCAACCCGCCCATCTACAAGCGGGAGACCCGTTCGACCCTGGTCGTGGAGGACGGCGACACCATCGTCATCTCGGGACTGACCCGCGACACCGTGGTGGACAGCTCCTCGGGCGTGCCGTTTCTGCGCGACATCCCCGGGCTCGGCTGGGCGTTCAAATCGAAGGGCTCCTCCATCGAACGCGAGCAGATCCTGATCTTTGTCACCCCGAAGATTCTCAAGGAAAAACCCATCGAGCCCGTGCCGCCCGTGGCGGACCGCATGGACGCCGACGCCTCCGGCCACGGCCCCATGGCCGTAAGCGAAGGCGTCAAGCCCTGAAAAGGAGACCGGCAATGAGCTATTACCAGGCATTGGGCCTTGTTCGGGAGCCGTTTTCCAACTCGCCCGACCCGGATATGCTGTACCGGGCCAAGTGCCACCTGGACTGCCTGGAACAAATGGAAATCGCGGTGCGGCTGCGCCGGGGCCTCAACGTCGTGCTCGGCGAGGTCGGCACGGGCAAAAGCACCGTTGCCCGGCAGCTGGCCCGCATCCTGGCCGGGGACCCCGATATCGAGGTCTCGTTCCTGGACGATCCCGCCGCGTCCACGCCGGCCGAATTCCTGTTGACGCTCACGCGCCTGTTCGGCCTGGACACGACCGGCCTCGAACGCGAGGTCGGTCCGCTCAAGGACGCGCTCAAGGCCGAACTGCTCGCGCGCGGTCACGACGAGCGCCACATCGTGGCGCTGATCGTGGACGAGGGGCAGAAAATCGCCCCGGATTGCCTGGAGCTGCTGCGCGAACTGCTCAACTTCGAGACCAACACCAGAAAATTGTTGCAGATCGTCATGTTCGCCCAGACCGAGTTCCAGGCCGTGCTGGCCGCGCGTCCCAACCTCGACGACCGGGTGAACGTGCGCTACCGCCTGCGTCCCCTGGACCGTGGACAGACCCGGCGTATGATCGAGGCGCGGCTGGTCCTGTGCGCGCCGGACGGCCAATCCCCCGTCGTTTTCACCCGGCTGGCCATGCGCCGCATCTTCCGCCTGACCGGCGGCTACCCCCGCAAGATCATGCGGCTGTGCCATTTGTCCCTGCTCCGGGCCGTGGGGGCCGGTCGCAACCGTATCGGCTGGGGACTCGTGGGCCGGGCCGCCCGGGAGTCCGCGCGTCCCGCCAGCCCCTGGTTGCGCCGGTCGGCCCTGGCCGGAGCCTGCGTCGCGGCCGGACTGTGCCTGTTTCTGGCTCCGTGGCAGGGCGTTTCCGGCCTGCAACGCGATGCCGTGAGCCTGCTCGACCAGGGCCGCAGCCGACTGGCCGCCGCCCTGGACCCGGACGCCGTGGAACCGGCGGCCGTCGGTGTGCCGCTTCCCGAAACATTCGTCGCGCCGGCCTCGAAAATCGCCTCGGGTCAGGCGGGTCCCACGCGACAGGCCGCCCGGGACGACGCCTCGGCCGCCGCCCCGATCACCACCGGCGAGCTGGCTTCCGCCGCCCCGGACCGGGAGCCGGCCGCTTCCGTCCATCAGGCCGCCGCCCTGACGCCCGCTCCCAGGGAACCGGCCGCCCGGCCGCCGGTCGGCCAGGAGCCGGTCATCGTTGTCACCACGGCCGATGGTCCGCCCGACCTGCCGCCGGCGACGGACCGGTCGGCGGCGCAACCGGCCTTGTCGGCCGCGGCCGGGCAGCCCCGGGAGCCTGGCGACGTGCAACACGCGGCCGCCGAGGCCCGCCTGGGCGCTTCGGTGGTGACGTCGGGCTGGTCGGCCAGCCGTCTGGCCGCCCGGGTCTACGGCAATGGCGGCCGGTTGGTGCTTTCCATGCTGGCCAAGGCCAACCCGGACGTGGACATCAGCCGGCTGCGGGCGGGCGAGGAACTCTTTTTCCCCGCCATAGAGGCCAAGGCCCCGCCGGCAGGCGTCTGCCTGATCAAGCTGGCCTCGGTCGATTCGCTTAAGCAGGGGTTTGCCCTGCTGGCCCGGGCCAAGGACAGCCACAACCTGAGCCTGTCGCTTTTTTGCACGCGCTCGGACCCGGACGGGCTGCGCCTGGACGTGGTGTTGCCGCGCCTGTTCCCGGACGCGGCGCACGCCCGCACGGCCCTGGCCGCCCTGCCGACCGCCTGGGCGCAGCAGGCCGAGGTGGTTGACGGCTTTCCCGCGGGAACGGTCTACTACACCGACCTTGGCCAGCCGCAGCACGTGGCCCACCGGAAAACCGCGCCCAGCCTCGGCCGGCAGGTGGCGGACAGCCGCGCCGGTTCCGGCTGGACCGGCGAACCCGCGCCGGAAGAAAACGCCGCCGGCCGTTAGGCCGGGCGGGAAGGCCTCCGGCGGCCGGGAGGGGCGGCGGCCCCGCCCGGCCCCTCCCGAAAGGGGCGTGCGGGAGTCCGGCCGCAGCCGGCCACGCCGCCGTCTTTTTGAATGAACCTCTAGGCCGGGTCCGCGCCGCCCGAGGATGTGCCCATGGAGCCCAGAAAACGTTTGCGCCTCGGCGAGATGCTTGTCGCCGCCGGCCTGCTTACCGAAGACGCCCTGCGCCAGGCCCTGGCCGCCGGCAAACGCCGGGGGCTCAAGCTCGGCCAGCAGCTGGTGCGCGACGGCACGGTCAAGGAGACGGACATCGTCGACCTGATCAGCCGGCAGATGGGCTTTCCCAAGTACACGCCGGACCGCTATCCCGTGGACCCCCATCTGGCCCAGCTCATCCCGGCGGAAATGGCCCTGCGCTCCAAGCTCGTGCCCCTGTCCAAGACCGGCAATCTCATCCGCGTGGCCATGCCCGACCCCCTGGACATCAACGCCATCGAGGACATCGAGATCTACAAGAACTGCGAGGTGGAGCCGGTCATCTGCACCGAGCGCGAGCTGGGCTATCTGACCAGCGCCATCTACGGCATGGGCCTTGGCATCGAGGGGGTGCTCGACAGCATTGAAAGCATGCGCGACGAGGAAGTCGCGCCCGTGGAGCGTCCGGGCGAGTTGCAGGTCAGCTCCCTGGAGGACATGGCCGGCGAGGCCCCGGTGGTGCGCTTCGTCAACTCCCTGCTGTCCCAGGCCGTGCGCGAAGGCGCAAGCGACGTGCACATCAGCCCCGAGCGCGATCAGGTGCAGATCCGCATGCGCGTGGACGGCAGGCTCAAGGCCGTGCCCTCGCCGCCCAAGCCCATGATCCTGCCCATCGTCTCCCGCATCAAGATTCTCGGCAATCTCGACATCGCCGTCAGCCGCGTGCCCCAGGACGGCCGCTTCACCGTGGCCATCGACAAGCGCGAGATCAACATCCGTGTCTCCACCATGCCGACCATCTACGGCGAAAACCTGGTGCTGCGTCTGCTCGACATGAGCGCCGGCGGCATGGCCCTGGCCGATCTGGGCCTGTCCGTCGAGGACTTGGCCAAAATCCGGCTGGTGGTGGACAAGCCCTACGGCATGTTTTTGGCCACGGGTCCCACGGGCTCGGGCAAATCGACCACGCTTTTCGCCCTGCTGCGCGAGATCAACCGGCCGGACATCAACATCATCACCCTGGAAGACCCGGTCGAGTACCGCATGGAGGGCGTGCGGCAGGTGCAGCTCAACCGGCGCGCCGGCATGACCTTCGCCAGCGGCCTGCGCTCCACCCTGCGCCAGGACCCGGACGTGGTGCTCGTGGGCGAAATCCGCGACGCCGAAACCGCGGCCATCGCCACCCAGGCGGCCCTGACCGGCCACAAGGTGCTCTCCACCGTGCACACCAACGACGCCGCCGGGGCCATCGTGCGCCTCGTGGAAATGGGCATCGAACCGTTTCTCGTCTCGTCGGTGCTGAGCATCTCCATTGCCCAGCGTCTGGTGCGCCGCATCTGTCCCAACTGCGCCGAGCCCTACACGCCGAAACCCGACGTGCTGCGGTTCTGGAACCTGGAAGGGGCCGAAGGCGCGACCTTCATGCGGGGCCGGGGCTGCTACATGTGCGGCGACACCGGCTACAAGGGCCGGGTCGGGCTGTATGAGATCCTGGTCATCGACGAGGACATCCAGGAAATGATCAACCGGCGGGCCACGTCCCGGGAAATCAGCCGGTTCGCGGCCGATTCGGGACGCCTCAAACTGCTTGAGGACGACGCGCGCCTGAAGATTCTCGAAGGCAAGACGACGTTCGCGGAAGCGTCGTCGGCCGTGCTGCTCTAAGGCCTTGGCGGCGAGAACGAGGAAAAGATGCTTCCGACGGGCGAAACGACATGCCAGCGACGCTTCGCGCCGCATGAAGCGCCCCGGTTGCGGGGGACCGGTGGGGATGACGCCTCCCGGCGGAGAGTTCTGGGAGCGGCCGCGCCTTCCCTGGTCGCCGGAGGCATGATGCCTCCCGTGTGGAACAAAAGGATTTCCCGTGGCATTATACAGCTATGAGGCCATCAACGAGGCCGGCAATACCATCAAGGGCTCGCTTGAGGCGGAAAGCTCCGACTCGGCCAAAACCCGGCTGTTGGCCATGGGCTATATTCCGGTGTCGGTCCAGCAGGGCGGGCGCACGGACTCCTCGGGCAAAGGCTTCGGGATCGGCTTTTTCAGCCGGGTCAAGGCTCAGGAGCTGATCCTTTTCACCAAGCAGTTTCGCACCATGCTCGCGGCCGGGCTTTCCATGATGGAAATCCTCAAGGTCCTGGAACAGCAGACTGAAAACGTTCTGCTGCGCTTCGTGTGCGCCAGAATGGCCGACGACGTGAAAAAGGGCTCCACTATTTCCGACGCCCTGGCCGTGCACAAACGGGTGTTTTCGGATCTCTACATCAGCATGGTGCGGGCCGGTGAGGCGGCCGGCGCCCTGCCCGAGGTGCTCGAACGCCTCATCTACATCATCTCACACGAACATCAGGTCCATTCGGACATCAAATCGGCCCTGCAATATCCATTGACCGTGGTCGTTGCCCTGGTGGGCGCGTTTTTCTTTTTGCTCACCTTTGTGATTCCGGTTTTTGCCAAGATTTTCGCCCGGGCCAAGGTGGCCCTGCCCTGGCCGACGCAGGTGGCCATCAATCTCAACATTTTCATCACCCAGTACTGGTATGTGTGTCTGGCCCTGGTCGCGGCCGTGGTGCTCGGGTTGTATTTCTGGTTCAAGACCGAGGGCGGCCGGGTGACCCGCGACGCCTTTTTCCTGCACATCCCGGTCATCGGCATGTTGTTTCGCAAGGCGGCCATGTCGCGTTTCGCCTCGATCTTCTCCATTTTGCAGGCCAGTGGCGTGCCCGTGCTGACCACCATCGACATCCTGGTCGGCACCATCGGCAATGCGGCCATCGCCCGGGAATTCCGGCGCATCCAGGACCTGATCCGCACCGGTCAGGGCCTGGCCGGTCCCCTGGCCCGGGCCAAGTATTTCACCCCCATGGTGGTGACGATGGTGGCCGTGGGCGAGGAGTCGGGCAATCTTGACGAAATGCTGTCGGCCATAAGCGAGCACTATGACGCGGAAGTGGCCTATGCGGTCAAACGGCTTTCCGACGCCCTCGGACCGGTGCTTATTGTTGGGTTGGCCGGGGTGGTGGGCTTTTTCGCCCTGGCCATTTTCCTGCCCATGTGGGACATGTCCCAGGTGGCGTTCAGGCACTGATACGCATCACGAAGCCGCGGTATATTTCCTCTTGGGAAAGATGCGGTGTTTGTTTTCGAAACGTGGAAGACGAGGCAAGGAGGCGCTTTTGCACGGGGAAGACGCGGCGCGGCAGGCCGCGTCGGCGCGACCAATTGCCACGGGAGTGGGGCGGCACGGCGTTATGCGGCGGCGATTCGACCTGAGCCTGGCGGTGCTTGTCCCTGGCATTTTGGGGGGCGTGGCCGTCCTGGCCGTGTTGTCCGCCGACTGGCTGCCCCGACTGTTTCCCGGGCTGTTTCGCCGGGGCGACATCTGGCCGCCGGCCCTGGCGGCCGGGGCGGCTGTGGCCGGCGTGTCCACGGCCTTCGTCCTTATGGCCCTGCGGCCCATCCGTCGGTTGCTGTCGGCCACGCCGCCGGCGCTGACCGGACCGGTCGAGGATGGCCGGCGGCCGCTTGACGAGTTCGACCGGCTGGGGCGCATGGCCGAGCAGATGGCCGAGGTGCTCGGCAAGCTCGACGCCCGGGCTCAGTTCCCGGATATGGTGGGCGAAAGCCGGGTGATGCGGGCCGTTTTTTCCCAGATTCTCAAGGTGGCTCCCACCGAGACCACCGTGCTGCTGCTCGGCGAATCCGGCACGGGCAAGGAACTCGCGGCCCGCAGCGTGCATGCCAAAAGCGGCCGGGCGGGCGGCCCTTTTGTGGCCGTCAACTGCGCGGCCATCCCGCCCGGGCTGCTGGAAAGCGAACTGTTCGGTCACGAGAAAGGCGCGTTCACCGGCGCGCATTGCCGCAAGGCCGGCCGGTTCGAACAGGCCTCGGGCGGAACGCTTTTCCTCGACGAGATCGGGGACATGCCCCTGGAAACCCAGGCCAAGATTTTGCGGGTGCTCGAAACGCACCTCGTCGAAAGGGTGGGCGGCTCGGGGCGGCCGCTGTCAGTTGACGTCCGCGTCGTGGCCGCCACCCACCGGGACTTGCCGGCCATGATCGAGACCGGCCGTTTCCGCGAGGACCTGTTCCACCGGCTCAATGTCTTTCCGCTGTGTCTGCCGCCCTTGCGGGAGCGCCGGGAGGACATCGCCCTGCTGGCCGATCGTCTTCTGGACGATATTCGTCCCGGGGCGACTTTGTCCGTGGCCGCCTTGCAACGGTTGCTGGCCCACGATTGGCCGGGCAACGTGCGGGAGCTCAAAAACGCTCTGGAACGCGCTTCGGTTCTGGCCGGCGAGGCTTCCATCGGACCGGAGCACCTGCCTGGGCCGCCGGCCCCCCCGATTGCGCTTACCCGGGAAGGCGCGGACGAAAACGACTCGCGTAACCTGGACGACGTGCTGGCGGCCTATGAAAAGTCGCTGATTGAAGCGGCGCTGGCCCACACCGGCGGTGTCCAGGCCCGGGCGGCGGAAGTCCTTGGCATCAAGGAACGCAGCCTGTGGCACCGGGTGAAGAAGTATGGCATCGCGGCGGTGACATTCAAGGAAGCTGCTGTAAATACGGTATCCTCCAAAAAATGATGCTTGCGGCATCAAATTTTGGAGAAGCGAGGAAAATCAGAAGGGATGTGTCCATTCGGAACGAATGCGGGAATGGGGAAAAGACGGGCGTCCGGTTTGTTTGGATAATCTGAGCACGATTCTTGCTTTTGGTAAAAACGCCGTCCGCGACGGCAACAACCTTATTGGAGGGAATGGAAATGGAGAAGCATCCTGTCGGCAAAACGGGACAGCAAGGTTTCACGTTGATTGAAATCATCGCCGTGCTGGTCATCCTCGGTATCCTGGCTGTGACGGCCGTGCCCAAATATTTCGATTTGCAGGACAAGGCCCGCGAGCAAGCCGCCAAGGGGCTGGTGTCCGCCGCCCAGTCCCAATTGAGCCTTGGCTATGCCAACAGCAAGCTCAACAGCGACTACACCTTCACGTCATCCGCGGATGAATGTGCCAAGGTGGCCGTGAGCGGCAACGCCAGCATCACCTGTACGGGGGGCCTCCCCGCCGGTCCGGTAGCGATCACCGGTAGAGTTGACGGTATCGACAACACCGGTAGCTGGAACAGCCCCGAGGAGCAATAAAGCTATCGCTGGTCGATCCACTGTGCATGGCGGCCCCGCCTCGGGTGGGGCGGGGCCGCTGCACATGACGCATGTTGCCACATGAAGAAACCGGGCACTGGCGAAAAACGGCAATGTGGCGGGTTCACCCTGATCGAGGTGGTCTCGGTTATCGGGGTGCTGGCCATTTTGCTTGTCGTGGCCATCCCGCGATACTTTTCCGTGATACGGGATTCCCGGCAGGCGTCGGCCAAGGGGCTGACCGCGGCAGCGCAATCCCAACTGACCCTGGAATACTCCCGTCGGGTCGTGGCCGGCCTGGATCTGACCATCGCGGCCCAGGATGTCTGTAACATGACAGCCCTGAGCACGGATGAATTGCCGGCAGCCATGGTCTGCACCGGCA
>JAFABC010000037.1 GCA_023426275.1 Pseudomonadota bacterium
GCCCCTTTCGGGAGGGTCCGGGAGGGGGTGACCCCCTCCCGGCCGCCGGAGGCATCTTATAAACAAGCCCTAGGCGGCCAGGGCCCGGGGGCCTTCCTGCCGGTCGCCGCGCAACCGGCCGATCAACGTCCGCAGCTCGTCGGCCATGGCGGCCAGGGAATGGGCGGCCTGGGAGGAGGCTTCGACGCCGGCCACGTTGTCCTGGGCCACCTGGTTGATTTCGGCAATGGCCCGGCTGATCTGCTCCGAGGCGGCGGACTGTTCCTCGGCCGCCGTGGCGATGGAGTGCACCTGGGCGCTCGTGGCGTCGGCATGGCCCAGGATGCCCTCGATGGACCGGCCGGAATCCTCGGCCAGCGTGTTGGCGTCGACCACGGCGGACACGGCCTGATCCATGTTTTTGATGTTGCCGCCAGCGGCTTCCTGGATGGCCCGGATGCGGGCCTCCACTTCCTTGGTGGCCACCATGGTCTTCTCGGCCAGCTTGCGGACCTCGTCGGCGACCACGGCGAACCCGCGCCCGGCCTCACCGGCCCGGGCCGCCTCGATGGCCGCATTGAGCGCCAGCAGGTTAGTCTGGTCGGCGATGTCGTTGATGACGCCGACCACCTCGCCGATGGACTGGGCTTCCTGACCAAGGCTGGCCATGTCGTCCTTGAGCGCCGTGGCGATGCCGTTGACCCTGGAAATGGATTCCCCGGCCTGCCGGACCACGTCGGCCCCGGTCATGGCCGTGTCCCGGGTCTGGCCGGCGCTGTCGGCAGCGGCGCCGGCATTGGCGGCGATGTCGAGGATGGTGGCGTTCATCTGGCCGATGGCGGTGGCGGTCTCGTCAACGCGGCGGCATTGCAGGGTCACGCCCGAGGCGGCCTGCTCGGTCTGGGCCGAAAGCTCCTGCGCCGCCCCGGACAGACGGCGCGAAATATCGCCGGCCTGCTCGGCCACGGCCTGCATGCGATCCAGGGTGGCGGCCAGCTCCTCCTCCTTGCGCATGGTGGCGTGCATGGCCTCCTCGGCGGCCCGGGCCTGCCGCGCGGCCTCGGCCTGCTTTTCGGCCACCTGCCGCATGTTTTCCTTGAGGTTGTCCACCATGGCCGTGATGTCGTCGCGCAGGTCGGCGAACTCCCCGGCGAAATGCCCGGCCGGGCGCGTGTCGAGGTCGCCCGAGGCCACCTGCCGCGAATACGCACCCAGGGCGCGCAACGACGTGGTGATGCCCCGTATGATCCAGATCACCACGGCCAGCACCACCAGACCGAGACTGAGCTGCACGGCCAGCAGCGACCATTCCAGGGTCTTCTGCATTCCGGCCAGCCGCACGGCATAGGCTTGTTCCAGGGCCTCGAACCGGGGCATGAGCGCCCGGCCGCTTTGAGCCATGGCCTCGCCGAACGACAGGCTCCTGGCATGGGCCGCGACATAGTCCGCGAAACTGCGCTGATAGGCGTCGAGCACGTCGAGAAAGCCCTGCTTCTCCGCAAGCGCGATGGCCGGGCTGGCGCTCACCATAGTCCGCAGATTCCCCACCGCCGCCGAGACTTTTTCCACGTAGGCGGCCTCGTCGCGCAACTGCCAGTTTTTTTCATGCCGTCGGATGGTCAGCAGCAGCACCTGGAAATCCTTGTCGGTCACCGGCTTGAACTTGGCGTCCAACTCCCTGGCCGCGCGCACGAAATCGCCCATCAATCCCTGCTTTTCATCCAGGCCCATGGCCCGCTGCACCGCGACCAGATCCTCAAAGGCCTTGCGGTAGACGGCCAGATCGGTCAGGGCCCCCCGCGTCTCGCTGGCCGTGGACGGGTCGAGCGCCGCCAGCCGTTCCACATCGGTCCGCACGGCGTCGGCATGGCGCAGGGTCGGCTCCACGTAGGCCGGGTCCATGCGCAGCAGAAAATTCTTCTCCTCGCGCCGGGCCTGCAACAACTCCCGGTAAGCGTCGGACGCCAGCCCCTCCAGGGTGCGATAGCGCGCCTCGTAGTGGCGCCCGAGGCGATCCGCGCCAAAGGAGCATAAAAATCCCAGCACGCACACGCCCAACAGCAAATAAAATTTCCTGCACACGCTCATGACGTCCCCCCTGCCCGACACGCCGGCAGCCCGCCGCGTCGATGACATCATTTTTCCGATTCGCGCCGCCGCCATAAACGTCACGGCATTGCGTCCGGCGACTCTGTTTTGGCATGATCGAACGCAAAGGCCATGCCAATACAGAAATCCCGGTAAGGCGCATCCGGCCAAAACAAACAGGATCGGGACCGACCCGGCAGGTGTCAGGATCTTTTACACTCCGTCAAGAGAAGCACGTTGACTTGGCCGCCCGGCTTTGTCACATCCTCAAGCATGGAACAAAACGTCCACCTCACAACGGCCGGACGGTTTGCGGTCCTTTGCGCCGCGATCCCGGCCTGGCTGTGTCCCCGGTCGGCACAGGCCGACCTGCTCACCGGCGGCCTGCTCGGCAGCGCCCTGCGCGGCGACGCCTTCACCGGCCCCCGCCTTGTCGATCTGCTGCTGGTGGGGCTGCTCATCTTTCTCGTGCTGCGCCTCATCCTGGGCCGCCAGAAGCCCGGAGGCGGACAACGCCCCCAGGGCTTCGACCAGTCCATGGACAACACCCCGCCCGTGCGCCCCATGCCGCCCGAGCGTCCGGCCCGGCCCGAACCGCCGGCCCCGGACGACCGTTTCCCGCCCCAGGGCGCGCAACGGGCCAAGCCGGACATGTATTCCAACGCCCAGGCCATCTGGGATTCGCTCAAGACGCCGCCCGGCAAAAACGGGCCGGCCGCCCAACCGGGCCAGCCGGCCCCCGGCAGACCGTCCAGCCCCGACGAGGAATTCCTGGCCGGAGCCAAGCTGGCCTACGGCCGCATCACCACGGCCCTGGCCAACCGCGATTTCGACGATCTGGCCAACTTCGTCGCCCCGCAGTTCTTGGCCCAGCTCAAAAACAGCCTGCCCCTCTCGCCGCCGCCCGCGCCGGAAGTGCTCCTTGTCGAGGCCTCCATCGCCGACAAGCGGCAGGAAGGCGGCCGCACCATCATCGAGGTGGAATACAAGGCGCTGGTCCACGAAAAAGACGCCCCGCACAATACCGACCGCTTCGAGCGGTGGCGCTTCGCCCGCGACGAAGGCAAACCCGGGGCCAACTGGCTGCTGGAAGATACGCAACGCACGAACTGAGAAGATGCCTCCAAGATGCCTCCGGCGGCCGGGAGGGGGTCACCCCCTCCCGGACCCTCCCGAAAGGG
>JAFABC010000044.1 GCA_023426275.1 Pseudomonadota bacterium
GGTGACCCCCTCCCGGCCGCCGGAGGCATCTTTTCATATCCATTGCGCGCGCCAACGGCCCCTGCCATCAAAACGTCACAATTTGTCACGTGCCGCAATGCCGGGTTACGGATAGAATCCGTCGTTACGCCGCGCCATGGCGCGCGTTCATTTCACTGCTTGCGAGGCCCCTCATGCTCAGGCACATGCGCCCCCAACACGTCAAGGCCAACCAGGAATTCGGCACGGTTTCCTACGTTGGTTCGGCCAAGACCTTTTCCCCCTACGTCAGCGTCATCGAATATGGCGACGGCACCTTTACGGAAACCCGTTTCGTACACGGCGAGACGCCGGTCATCCCGCCCGCGACCGACGATCGCGTCATCTGGGTGCGCGTGGTCGGCGTCCACGACATCGGGGTCATCAAATCCGTAGGCGAGACCATCGACATGCCTTCCATGCTCATGGAGGACGTGGCCGACACCACCCAGCGGCCCAAGTACGAGGAATTCGGCGATTCCATGTTCATGGTGCTCAAGATCATCGACATGGACGCGGCGCAGGTGTCGCTGACGGCCGAGCAGGTCAGCATCGCCATGGACGGCTCGTCGGTGTTCACCTTTCAGGAAAACGCCGGCAACATCTGGGACACCTACCTGGACCGCCTGCGCAAGGGCCGGCACCTGGGCAAGTCCGATCCCCATTACCTGATGCTCGCCCTGCTCGACGTCATCGTAGACCGCTACATGATCACGCTCGGAAAATTGGGGGACAAGGCGGAAAAGCTGGAAGAGCTGCTCTTTGGCGAGCAGACCGAAAAGACGTTGTCGGAATTCTACAGTCTGAAGCGGGAAACGGCCTATCTGCGCAAGTACATCTGGCCGCTTCGCGAGGTGCTGCAAGCCCTGTCGCACAAGAAGCACTCGAAAAAAGTCAGCGACTACGCCAAATCCTACCTGCGCGAGATCGTGGACCACGTGAAGATGGTGGTGGAGACGGTGGACACCCTCAACCAGATCGCCACCAGCATGATCGACGTCTATTCATCCGTGGCGGACATGCGCATGAACATGGTCATGAAGGTGCTGACCGTCGTCGGCACCATCTTCATTCCGCTGACCTTCATCACGAGCCTTTACGGCATGAATTTTACGAACATGCCGGAACTGCAATGGCACTACGGCTACTACATCATCCTGGGGATCATGCTGGCCATTTCGCTTGGCATGCTGGCCTGGTTTCGCAAGAAGAAGTGGTTGTAAGGCCCCGCTCCCCAAAGGCTGTTTCCATCACCGGAAAAATGTCGCGGCCCCTTTTCGGGAGCGTCCGGGAGGGGAGCCCCCCGAACGCCGGAAGCATTTTGCCCCACCTGTCGGCGGTCACCGCCGCAGCGTTCCGCGATAGGCCTCCAGGCTTTCGATGCCGAGCTCATCCATAAGTTCGGGCAGCCGGGCGGCGATGCGGAAGGCCATGTCCGGGCGCATGAAGTTGGCCGTGCCGATCTGCACGGCGTGGGCGCCGACCAGCAGGAATTCCAGCACATCCTCGGCCGAGCTGATGCCGCCCACGGCGATGACCGGCGCGGAAACGGCCTGACAGACCTGCCAGACGCAGCGCAGGGCCACGGGCTTGATGGCCGGGCCGGACAGCCCGCCGATCCCGTTGGCCAAACGGGGCTTTCGCGTGCGGATGTCCACGGCCATGCCCGTCAGGGTGTTGATGCAGGTGAGCGCGTCCGCGCCGCCAAGCACCGCCGCCCGGGCAATGGCCACGATGTCCGTGACGTTGGGCGAGAGCTTGACCCACACGGGCGTGTTGCCGGCCCGCTTTTTCACCGCCTCGGTCAGCCGGCCGGCCATGGCCGGGTCCTGGCCGAAGGCGATGCCGCCGGCCTTGACGTTGGGGCAGGAAATATTGACCTCAAGGGCGGCCACGCCCTCGGCCGCCGCCAGCACGCCGGCCAGTTCGGCGAACTCGTCGGCGTCGCAGGCGTAGAGATTGGCCACGATGGGCGTTTCGCCGTGGGGCAGGCGCGGCAGCTTGTCGCGCAAAAACGTCTCCACCCCGCAGTTTTGCAGGCCGATGGCGTTGAGCATGCCGCAGGGCGTCTCGGCGATGCGCGGCATGGGGTTGCCCAGGCGCGGCAGCAGGGACAGCCCCTTGACCACGATGCAGCCCAGATCGCGCAGATCGCCGTAGCGGGCGAACTCCAGGCCGTAGCCGAAGGTCCCGGAGGCGGTCATGACCGGATTTTTGAGCGAAAGGCCCGTCAGATTGACCGAAGTATCGGCGCTCATGCGTCCTCCGCCAGGGCCAGTTCCTCGACCCAGAACACCGGCCCCTCGGTGCAGGTCTGCACATAGGCCCCAAGGGCGTTTTTCTCCACGCAGCCCAGGCACCCGCCCACGCCGCAGGCCATGCGGTTTTCCAGGGAAACCTGCGCCCGGGCGCCGTATTTGCGGGCCAGCCGGGCGACCGTGACCAGAAACGGCCTCGGGCCGCAGGCCAGAATCAGCCCGTCGGCATGATCGGCCACGGCAGTGTCGAGCAGGTCGATAAAGCGCGGCAGATCCTCGGGCATCCGCTCATGAAAGGCCTGGGCGTAGCGCAACCCCGTGGCCGTCTCCGTGAAGGGATAGCAGGAAAGGGGCTGCCGATGCCCGAACACGAGGGACAGGTTGTCCCGCCGGGGATGGGTGGCCGCGTATTCCACAAAGGGCGCGAGCCCCACGCCGCCGGCCAGCATGACGGTCGGCAGCTCCGGTTCCAGGGCGAACCCCTGGCCGAGCGGTCCCCAGACCGTGACGGTCTCGCCCGGGGCGAGCCCGCACAGGATGTCGGTGCCCCGGCCGCAGGCCTGGACAAAAAGCAACAGTTTTTCCGGTGTGATCCGGCAAATGGAAAACGGACGCGGCCAGACGGGGTTCTGGCCGAACCGGGCCGGACGAACCATGACGAACTGGCCGGCCACGGCCGGTTCCAGTCCGGGATTTTCCAACTCCAACATATAACAGCCGTACGTCGCTCCCTCGGGCCCGACCGGGGCCACGGACAGGAGGGAAACATCGCGGCAGGCGCCTCTAGTGCCCAAGCGTCACCTCGCAAAACAGGGATGCGGCCTTGTAGCGCCTTTGCACGGCCTTGTAAAACCGCGCACCGGGCCGGGTTTTCCAGGGATGCGCCGCAGGGTCCTTGAATTCGGCCGGCCTTCTCCTTAGGGTGAGGCGTCCGCAAAACCGCGCCCGGTTCGGGCGTGAGCGCCACACGGGGAACCGCATGCACCGAGACCTCGACCTCGACGACGACGAGCGCGACTCCATCGTCAGGACCTTTCACAAAGGGGCCACGCTGTTTCGGGAAGGCCAGCCGAGCGAGGCGGCCTACATCATCAAGAAAGGCCGCGTGGCCATCTTCCGGGTGGTCAACAACAAGCGGGTCGGCCTCGGCGAGCGCGGCCCCGGCGAGATGGTGGGCGAAATGGGCGTCATCGCGGCCGAGCCCCGGGGCAGTTCGGCCGAGGCCCTGGAATACACCGAGGCGCTGGTGTGCGACCAGACGCTGTTGCGCACCATGCTGCTCAAAAGCCCCCGCCCGGTGCAGCTGCTCACCGGCTATCTGGTCGAGCGGGCCCGGACCCTGTCCGGGCAGGTCACGGACCGCCCGTCGGGCAACGTGTTCTGGTCGGTGTGCCGGGTGACGGCCCTGTGCTGGCAGGCGGCCGGGCGCGACGGCCTGCAGGAGCTCAGCTACGCCGAAGTCAGCCGCACCCTCAAGGACATCCTGCTGCTCAGCCAGCTTGAGATCGACGCCGTGTTCGAGCGGCTGGCCCGGCTGCGGCTGGTGACGGTGACCGACGTCAAGGGCAGCCATCCCCGGACCGATCCCCTGCTCGGCACGCCCAGGCCGGGCACGAGCTTTGTCCGCGACCGCAGCCTGCGCCTGCCCGACGCCGACAACTTCCTGACCGTGGCCAGAAACGTGGCCCGGGAATACCGCGACCGCCAGGATTTCGGCGTGGACCTGGAATTTTTCGACCTGGGCGATTTCTCCCGGGAGGCCGGCACCTCGCCGGACATGCTGTACAAGAAAATCGGCTACCGGGAGATTCCCGAGGAACTGTTTTTCTTCCACACGGCCCGCGCGCGGGACTTCATCGAGCGCATGGGGCGCGACTTTTTCCAGCAGACCCGCCGCCCCCGCCTGTCCGCCGCCGACCTCGAATGCCTCGACGACATCGTGGGCGTGGACGACGCCACCCTGCAGGACGTCTTTTCCGGCCTGGGCTTTCACAAAGTGGCCGTGGCCGTGGCCGTGGCCGGCGAGGCGGCCCGGGAAAAAATCTTCCACAACCTGTCCAGGAAAATCACCGCCGTGGTCGTCGAGGAGGCAACCTCCCTGGGCGAACCGGACGCGGACGAGGCCGCCGACGTGGAAATCGAGCTGCTTGACCGCATCAAGGCCATCAAGGGGCTGGCTTCGTGAATATCGCCACCGTCATCGGCATCGTTTTCGGCATCGCCATCCTGGGCTTCGCCACCTTCCTGTCCACGGACAGCGCCGGGGTGTTCATCAACATCCCGGGGTTGGCCATCGTGCTCGGCGGCACGCTGGCGTCGACCTTCATCTGCTTTCCGCTCAAGGAAGTCATGCGGGTGTTCAACACCTTCCTCATCGCGCTCAAGCGCGAGGAGCTGCCCACCGACAATTATATCGAAGAGATTGTCTCCATCGCCCGGCAGGCCTCGACCCGGGGCAGAATCCACCTGGAAACGGCCCTGCCCGGCATTGAAAACGAATTCATGCAAAGCGCCATCCAGATGCTCGTGGACGGATATTCCCGCGAGGAAATCCAGGAAATCCTCGACACCCGCATCGAGCAGACCTACCAGCAGGAACTGTCCTCGGCCGGCATCTACCGCACCATGGCCAAGCTGTCCCCGGCCTACGGCATCATCGGCACGCTGATCGGCCTGATCGGCATGATGCAGTCCATGAGCGTGGGACTCGGCAACCTGGGCGCCCACATGGCCGTGGCCCTGACCACCACGCTCTACGGCATCCTGCTGGCCAACCTGATTTTCCTGCCCATCGCCGTGAAGGTGGAAAAACGCATCGAGGAACGGGTGATCCTCATGTGCGTCATCCGCGACGGCACGCTGTTAATCAAGGACAAGACCCCGGCCGCCATCGTGCTCGACAAGCTCAAGGCCTACCTGCCACCCCGGCGCTGGGCCTCCATCGAACGCCGGGAAGACGCGGACGCGGACTGACATGGTCGCCTTCCGGAAAAAAAACAACGGCTCCTCGCTGCGCCTGTCCGACCTGCGCAAGCAACGCCAGGACGACGAGGACCTCTGGCCCACCTCCCTGGCCGACATGATGACGTTGCTGCTGTGCTTTTTCCTGCTCATCGTGGCCGTGTCCCACGTGGACCTCAACCGCTACGAACGGGTGGTCGATTCCATGCAAAAGGCCATGGTCACGGACAAGCCCGCGCCACGGCCCAAAACGTCCCCCCCGCGTCCCGTGGAACACAGGACCGCGCCGGCCAAAACGCAGCCGGCCTCCAAACCCGAGGTCCCCTCGGTGCGCTCCAGGGTCAGCCACACCACCCTGACCGGCATCCCGACCCCGCCCCTCACGCCGCCGGCCACGCCGGCCCAAACGCCCGGGGAAACCCCGGCCACGCCCCAACCGGCCAAGCCGCTTCCCGATACGCCGGCCAAGGCACAGGCCCCGGCCGCGCAACCGCAACCCAAGGCGACGCCGCCCGCGCAAGCCCCCGAAAACGAGCGCACCGGTCCGACGCGCAAAAGCCTGGAAGCCCTCCGCAAGGAGCTTATGGCCAAGCTCGATATCAAATCGGATGCGGTGGAAATCGTGCCCCGGGACAACAGCGTGGAACTCAACCTGCGCGGCGCGGCCTTCTTCGATCTGGCCAGCGCCGAGATCAAGCCCGGCGGCCTGCCGCTGCTGCGCGACATCGCCTCCACCCTGGCCGGCACGCCCTACAAGGTGACCGTGGAAGGCCACACCGACAACCTGCCCATCGAATCCTGGCTCTACCCGTCCAACTGGGAGCTGTCCTCGGCCCGGGCCAGCCGGGTGGCGCGTTTTCTCATCGACAACGGCGTGCCCCGCGACCACATGCGCGTGGAAGGACTGGCCGACACCCGGCCCGTGGCCCCCAACGACGACGCCGAAGGGCACCCCATCCCGGAAAACCAAGCCAAGAACCGCCGCGTGGTCATCCTGGTCAGCCCCTGACGAGGATGACGGCGAAGAAGGGAAGATGCCTCCGGCGGCCGAGAGGGGCACTGCCCCTCTCGGACTCTCCCGAAAGGG
>JAFABC010000103.1 GCA_023426275.1 Pseudomonadota bacterium
CCCCCCCCCCCCCCCCCCCCCCCCCCCCCCCCCCCCCCCCCCCCCCCCCCCCCCCCCCCCCCCCCCCCCCCCCCCCCCCCCCCCCCCCCCCCCCCCCCCCCCGCCGGAGGCGTCTTTTCTTCAAACTCAGGACAAATTTTCGTAAAAACGGACGAGATCGGCCACCAGCCGGGCCTCAGTCCAGACGGTTTCCATGAACCGGCGGGAAGCGGCCCCGAGGCGGGTCCGCTCGTCGGGATCGCCGACCAGCCGACGGATGGCCGCGGCCAGTTCGTCCCGGTTGCGGGCGATGACCCAGGGCAGGGCGTCGCAGTGGAAATACTCGCGGATGGTCGCAATGTTCCAGGCGTCGAGGCCGGCGATGGTGGGCAGCCCCTGGGACAGGGCTTCGAGGGAGGCCATGCCGTAATAGCCCTGCATGTGGTCGAAGGCCAGATCGCAGGCCTGTTTCCGGGCCAGACACTCGCTGTGCGGCACGTCGTCGATGAGTTCCAGCACGAACTGCGGCAGTGCGTCGTGCAGGCCACGGCACACGGCCAGCAGATCGTCGGTGTTCTTGAGGTCCTTGCGCGTGGGCGAATGGGCCAGCCGCACCGTGCCGTCGGCCGGACGCGGGGCCGGCCGGTAGGCGGGCAGCTGTTCGGGCACGAGATTGGGTTGCCAGCGCGCCCCGGGCAGCTTGCGCAGAAGGTCGGGCGTGCTCACGAGCAGATTTTGCCGGCCGAGTTCCCGGTATTTGCGCACGAAGCGTTCGGGCTCGGCCCGAAAGACGTGGTGGCCGTGGTGGTGGTGGACCAACTTCTTGCCGGCCAGAAACGGCGCGGCCGTGGTGTGGCCGAGCGGCATGTGCTCGTCGGCCAGCATGTGGAAGTGGAAAACGTCGGCCGCGTCCAGCACGGCTTCCAGTTCCTGCCGGCCGGCGGCGTCCAGGTCGGGGACGTGCAGATCCTTTTCCCAGGCGTGGCGATAGCGCGTCTGCGTGGTGATCAGCCGGCAGGTGTGCGGCGTGTGCCGGTGCAGGGCGTTTCGCAGGAGCGCCCCGACGCCGGCCGGATCGTTCTCCGCGATCATCACAATACGCATGGAACGCCTCGCGTTGTATGCCTGGACGGCCCGAAGGAAACGCCCCCTTTCGAGGGGGACGGGGGGGCATCATGCCCCCCGGGCGCCGGAGGCCTCTTCTACGACCGGTTGCCGGCGGCTTCCTTGTGGCACGGCTTGTCATGGCCGGGCACCTCGGCGGCCGGCGCGGCAGCGGACAGGGAAAGCCCGTTCCAGTCGACGAGTTCCTCGCAGCCCACGCTGTGCGTCAGGCGCGCGCCGAGCACCTCGTCCCAGTGGACCGGGGAGATGCCGTGCCCCGGGCATTTGACCGTGATGTCGGCCGCGGTCAGCACATGACCGGCCGGCAGGTCGCGGGTGAAAACGATGCTTTTGCGCAGTTTGCCCGCCGAAGCCTGTTCGGCCGGGCAGACCTGCTTTTCGGTCAGCCACATGGCGGCCTCGGCCTCGCGGATCATGGTCCGCATGGCGGCGAAGCCGGCCGGCTCCAGGGAGGCCTGATGGTCGGTGCCGCGCAGGCCGCGGTCCAGGGTGAAGTGCCGCTCCACCACGCAGGCCCCGAGCACGGCGGCGGCCACGCTGGGCCCCAGACCGGCCTCGTGGCCGGAGTAGCCGACCGGCAGGCCGTAGCGCCGGGACAGGGCGTGCATGACCGGCAGCCCCACGAGTTCGTCCGGGCAGGGGTAGGAGCTGTTGCAATGCAGCAGCACGATGCGGCTGTGATAGCGGCGCATCTCGGCCACGGCCACGTCGATGTCGCCCCACTGGCTCATGCCGGTGGACATGATGACGGGCACGCCGGCCTCGCCGATCTGGCGCAGCATGGGGATGTTGACCACGTCGGCCGAGCAGACCTTATACAGCTCCATGCCGAGATCGAGCATTTCCCCGGCGCTGACCGCGTCCCAGGCCGAGGCGAAAAAGACCAGCCCCAGCGACTCGGACAGGGCCTTGAGTTCGGCCATGGCCTCCAGGGGCAGTTCCAGGGCCAGCCGGTGTTCGCCGTAGGTCGGCCCGAAGCTGTTGGCCCCGCCGTACGGGGCGGCCAGACCGGCCTGGGTGAACAGGGCGTCCATGTCGCGCTTTTGAAATTTGACCGCATCGGCCCCGGCCTCGGCGGCGGCATGGACCATCTCCCGGGCCATGCCCAGGTCGCCCTGATGGTTGTTGCCTATCTCGGCGACGAGAAAGCAGGGTTCGCCATGTCCGATGCGCCGGCCGGAAGCCAAACGGATGCTTTGCTCAGAGCTCATAGGCTGACCATCTCCACCCCCCGGGCCAAACACAGGGGCTCAAGTTGTTGGCGAATCTCATCCCGTCGCCCGAAAGACGTGATTAAAACAGCCTGGCAGTCCACCATTTCCAGGACATGGGGAGGCGAGACGACGTATCCGTGAAATATCGTGCCCTGCTTGTCCGGGTCGTTGTCCACCAGGGCAAGCACCTTGACCGCCGGCATGGCGGCCAGGACCGACAGGGCGACCTCGCAGGTTTCCGACGCGCCGAAAAGCGCGATGCGGTCGATATTGGCGCGCGGCAGCTCTTCCAGCCGATCGGCCACCTGCCGCTTGAGGGCGGAATACAGGCGGATGGCCTCGCTGGAAAAGCCGAGCAGCATCTCGGCGTGCACGGCCTCGCCTTCGGAGGTCGGCACATAGCGGTAGCTCTTGCCGTTCCTGGCTTCGAAGCGGATGAGGCCGCGCTCCTGCAATTCGCGCAGATACTGGTTGACCACCGCGCCGCTTAAGCCCAGGCGTCTGGCCAGATCGCGCTGGGACAGCGAGCTTTCGTGGCGCAGGGCGTCGAGGATGGCCAGCACCCAGGTGTCGCGGCTTGGCGCGAAGTACTGGGTGGCCAGGGGCAAGGCCGGCAAACTGCTCATAACGCGATCATTTTGTTGCACAAGCGTGTTCCTATCAGGGACATTCATCCAGCACAACCCACGGGGCCGCGACACGACGGTCACTCGTTTCCCGACCGGATGCGAAGGCGCGCATCTCCGGCCTGATTGTTCGCCGTCAAAACAGTTATCGGCGGCAGTGCGGAAAAACTTTAGCGCTTCCCGTCCCCGAGACTCCGACCGAGCAACCCGGCGGCGACCAGTCCCGCCCGGGCCAGCACATCCCGCGTCCCCTCCGGACGGCGGGTGAGCCGTGCCTGCAAGGCGGCCCCGTCGATATTCCGACGCGGCAGTGCCTGTTCTTGCAATGTCCGGGCCAGCCAGGACAAAACCCGCCGCTCCTCGTCGCGATCCCGCTGCCAGCCGTCCCGCGCCGCATCCAGGGCGCGGGCCAGGACCGCGTCTGCCGGCAACAAGGCCTCGCCAGCGGCCGTTTCCCCGGCCCGCGCGCCGAAAACCAGACAGGCCGCCACCATGGCCCCGCCCAGCCGATTGGCCCCGTGCATGCCCGTGGCGCATTCGCCAACGGCAAAAAGCGCCGGCACATCCGTGCGCCCCTGGGCGTCGATCAGCGCCCCGCCATTGGTCGCCTGGGCAAAAAGGGCCACCCGGAAGACCTCCCCGGCCCGCTCGATGGCCGCCGCGCCGTCGGTATCGCAGCGCGCAAGCAGCCACTGGTCCAGGGCCGCGTCGGGCAGGCCGTGGCCCAGCGGACAATGCCCGTCCCGCCCGGCCGCCAGCCGGCCCACGTCCCCGGGCAGGGACGCGTCGGTCCGGGCCATTCCCGTCGCCAGTTCCCAGACCGGCCAAAACCGCCGGTCGTCCAGGCGCAGCCACATCCATTGCAAAAAGGCCGTGTTGGCCATGGTCGCGCCGGCCCGGGCGAGCAGACCGTGCCCCAGGCCGGCGTTGCCGCGCCCGGCCTGATGGCGGACAAAAAGCGGCGCCGTGCCGCCCATGGCCGCGACCACCGCCCCGGCGGGCTGGGCGATCAGACGCCCGGCGGCGTCTTCCAACAGCGCCCCCACCACCCGGCCGCCGACCGGATCGCGCAGCAGGGCCAGGGCGGTCAGCCCGGCCCGTATCCGCCCACCCAGCGCCGTCACCCGGTCCCGCAACAGCCGGCCCAGCCCGACCGGATCGGCCAGCACCACGGCCCGGCGGGAATCGGGACTGAAACAGGAACCGAAAAACGTCGGCGCGCCGTCCGCCTCACGCACCAGCCGCGCCCCGAGCCCTTCCAACTCCAGCCGGCGCGCCAGGGCCTCGACGGCCAGGATTTCCACCAAGGCCAAAGAAACGACGCCCGGCCCGGACACGGCCGCCACCTCCCGGCAAAACGCCTCGCGCTCCCGGTCGCCCATCGGGGCGTGCAGGCCCAGCCGGCCATTGGCATTGGCAAAGGACGAGCCGGACGGCCCGGCCAACGGCGCGGCCACGAGCACCAACGCCCCGGGCCGGGCCTGCCGGGCGGCCCAGGCCGCGCGCAAGCCGGCCAGCCCGGCCCCCAGGACCAGCACATCCACGGCAGGTGCAAGGACAGGCGAAAAGGTGTCAGGAGTATGCATGGACGAAGCCTAAGATGCCTCCGGCGTCCGAGAGGGGGAGGCCGGCCGGGGGCATGATGCCCCCCGGCCGCCGGAGGCGTCTTGCTCTCCCCCTTTTCTAAAGGGCTACTGCGAGACAAAGGAGTGATCAACAACCGTGCCCATATCCGGCGGGGTGTCGATGATTTTCTCCAGGGCCAGAAACGCCCCGGTCTGGGCCAGACTGGCGATGATGGCGTCGTCCAGGCGCAGGGCATAGACGTGGCGGGACATGGCTGCCCGGGTCGCGGCCACGGGCAGCCCCGTCACCTTGGCCATGAGCTGCACCGTCTCTTCGGGGTGGGCCGTGGCATAGGCCTGGGCCTTGGCCAGGACGGCGAAGAATTTCACCAGGGTGTCGTGATTGGCCGCCACATAGCGCCGATTCGACAGCAGCATGATCGGATAGTCGTTGCCGAGCCCCGACAGGTCCATCAGCGCCCGCGCCCCCTTGGTCTCGGCCACCGACGGCGTCGGTTCGCTGGCGGCAAAGGCGTCGATGGAACCGGCTTGCAGGGCCGTGACCATGGCCGGCGGATTGAGGTCCACGAGGCGCACCGCATCCGGCCCCATGCCGTCGCGTTTGAGCGCCGCGAGCAGCCCGCCATAGGTCGACGTGCCTTTTTTGACGCCAATGGTCTTGCCGCGCAGATCCGTCAATTTTTTATAAGGGGCCTCGGCCCGGACCATGATCCGGTGCCGGCCCTCGCCTGTGGCGTGGCTGGCCAGCATGACCATGTCCGGTCGGCGGGACACCATGTTCAGGGCCGTGGTGTCGCCCATACCCGCCACATCGGCCGAACCGGAAAAAAGCGCCTCGGCGCAGGCCGGACCGCTGCTGAATTGCAGCGACCGCACATCGAGCCCGGCTTCCTTGAAAAAGCCCTTGTCCGCGGCCACGATGGGAATCACGCTGCCGATGCGGTCCTGATAGGCGAACCGCACCACGGGCGCATCGGCCGCCGCCGCGCCCGTGACCGCAAACAGAAAAACGACCAGGGCCAGGGCCGCGCCCCGCCATCCGTTTTGCAACCTTTGCATACACCGCTCCTTTCCAATTATGTGTTTGGCTGCTCCGCCGCGAGCAGGCATTCCCGGGAAAGTTCACGCAACGCGGCCTCCAGGGCCAGCATCTCCGGCGACAGGCGTCGGCGCGGCCGGGGCAGCGCCACCGGCACATCGCGAAAGCAGCCCCGGCCCCCCGGAGCGAGCACCAGCACCCGGTCGCCCAGATAGGCCGCCTCCTCCACGCTGTGGGTCACATATATGATGGTGGCGCCCGTCGCGCCCCAGATGGCCAGCAATTCGTCCTGGAGCCGCTCCCGCGTGGGCAGGTCCAGGGCGGAAAACGGTTCGTCGAGCAACAGCACCGAGGGGGAAAGCACCAGCACCCGGGCAATGGCCACACGCTGGCGCATGCCGCCGGAAAGCGCCTTGGGATACAGTCCGGCCGCCCCGGCCAGCCCCATGCGGTCAAGCGCCTCCATGGCCGTGCGCCGCGCCCGCTGTCCGTCCACGCCCTGACGGCGCAGACCGAATTCCACGTTGCCCCGCACCGTGAGCCAGGGGAAAAGCGTCGGTTCCTGGAACACCACCGCCCGCTGCGGGTCCGGGCCGCGCACCTCGCGGTCGCCGCACCAGATCCGGCCGCGACGGGGCGGGAAAAATCCCGCCGCCAGATGCAGCAGCGTGGTCTTGCCGCAACCGCTCGGCCCCAGCACGCACACGCACCGGCCCGGCTCGATGGCGAAATCCAGATCGGCCAGCACCGGCCGGTCGCCCTCCGCCCCGCCGTACCAATGGCTCACCCCGGCAAAGCGGATCATGGCCTGTCTCCGCCTATGGTCCAGCGTCGGACCGTCAGCGCTTCCAGCCGGCCAAGCACCACGCTGTCCACGAAAAAGCCCACGGCGCAGATGACGGCGATGCAGGCGAACGACCCGAGGTAATCCAGGGTCCAGCGGGCCTGGATAATGGAATAGCCAAGCCCCGTGCCCGTGCCGACGATCATTTCGGCCGCGACCAGCACGCGCCAGCCCGTGCCGCAGCCGATGCGCAGGCCGCTGATGACAAAAGGCAGGGAGGCCGGCAGCAGTACCCGGCCGAAAAGCGCCCACGGCCCGGCCCCGAGCATACGTCCGGCCCGGACCAGATTGGGGTCCACGCCGCGCACCCCGGCCTGCACGCTGACGGCGATGGGGGCGAACGCCGCGGCCGCGATCATGAACACCGTGGCCGCCGGGCCGATGCCGAAAACAAGGATAGCCACGGGAATCCAGGCCAGCCCGGGCACGAGCAGGAACAAACGGGGAATGGGCGCGGTGGCCACGGCAAAGGCGGCGAACCGGGCCGCCAGCAGGCCGTAGGCGATGCCGCAGCCGGCGGCGATGCCGACCCCGGCCAGCCACCGGCCCAGGCTGTGGCCGATGTGGACCAGCAGGGGATGCCCGCCAAGCGGCGCGCCAGCCAGCAGCAGACCGAGACGCCGGGCCGTCTCCCATGGCGTGGGAAAGGGCACGCCGCGAACATGGCTGATGGTTATTGCGGCAATTTGCCAAACGACCAACAGAACAAAAAAACCGATTCCAGCCTTTGCAATGGCGCATGTCTTTCCAAACAACGCCCTGCTTCGCCGGATATCAGTCATGCGCCTTCATGGTCACACCATACCCACAACACCGCTATCTTTCCAATCAATCCATCATTACATCGTTTTTCATCCTGCCACACTCCAACACTCCGGTCAATTCCATTAAAATTAACCAAAGATGCCTCCGGCGGCCGTGGGGGATAATCCCCCCGGC
>JAFABC010000308.1 GCA_023426275.1 Pseudomonadota bacterium
TCGCCGGCCTGCGCGCACTGCGATCAGGATGCGCGGCGCGATGGAGCCGGCAGTGAACCAGTACGGTCTTTCTTTGAAGGTAACAGGCTATGATAAAAGGGAATATTGTTGTCGTAAAAAACTTGACTTGTTTTGTAGAAATTGAGAATGCTACGTTGCAGCCGCTTCCCCGCACCAGTCTTTCGCAAGCTCCGGGCCCTGCCCCTGCGGCATCCGCGGCCGGCCCGACCCACGGCTGCGCCCGGCGTGAGCCGGCGCATTCCCAGGTGATGCAGTGATGATCCTTTCCCGCGATAGCCGACCGGGGCGTCTTCTGGCCGTCATATTTCTCGTCGCGTTGCTTGCGGCGGGACTGCTGCGCCCATGCCGGGCCGCCGTTTCGCCCCAGGCGCCGCAGGCCGGGGGAGAGAAGCGGGTCGTCGTGCTGTATTCCATGCCGCTTGATTTCCCGGCCACCAAGTTGGTGGAGGACGGTCTGCATGCGGTGCTCGCCAGGGCGCATGGGCTGTCGGTGCAGTTTTTTTCCGAATACCTCGACCTGTCGCGTTTCCGGAATGCCAGTCAGCGGCAGGCCCTTTCCAATCTGTTGCGCCAGCGCTACGGGAACTCCACCACCGATCTGGTCATTACGGTCGATGTCCCGGCCACCCATTTTCTGATGGAAAAGGCGGAGGAAATTTTCCCTGACGTGCCGGTCGTGGTCTGCGACATTCCCGGCCTGTACCGGGAGGAGGTGCTGGCCTCGCCTATCGGTAACCGTGTCAGCGGCGTGATGGAGCCGGCGGCGCTGGCCGGCGATCTCGTCGCCTCGGCCCTGCGGTTGAAGCCGGAAAGCCGGCACGCCGTGCTCATCACCGGGGCCTTCGAAAACGACCAGATGCGGGCGGCCATGCTGCGGGACGCGTTGTCGCGCCTGGAGCCGCGCATCGAACTGATCGTGTTGCGCGGGCTTTCCCTGGGCGAGATCCTGGACCAATGCCAGTCGCTGCCGCCGGATTCCCTGATTTTTTTCTCCACCCTGTTCGTGGACGTTCATGGCCGCTTTTACGTGCCGCGAAACGTCATCAACTCCCTGTCCGCCTATACCACGTTGCCCGTCTGGGGACCGTACGATTCCTATTTCGGCAGCGGTATCGTCGGCGGCCCCATGCTCAGCATGCGGTTGCAGGGCGAACATGCCGGCAGGATCGCCCTGCGCATCCTTTCAGGGCAGTCGGCGGCCACCATCCCCCTCGACGGCGGGGAGGGGACCATGATCGTCCAGTACGACTGGCGGCAGCTCAACCGCTTTCATCTCGACAGTTCCCGGCTGCCGCCGGGTTCCAGGATCCTGTACCGCGAGGCCACGACCTGGGACCGCTACAAGTATTACATCATCGGCATCGCCACGTTGTTCATCCTGGAGTCCCTGCTGGTGGTCGGGCTTTTTTTCAACCTGCGCCAGCGCAAAAAGGCCGAGGAAGCGCTTTTGTCCAGCCAGCGCGAACTGCGTACCCTGGCCGGGCGGCTCATTTCCTCCCAGGAAGAAGAGCTCAGCCGGCTTTCCCGGGAATTCCACGACGATTTCGTGCAGCGTCTGGCAGCCATGGCCATCGAAGTCGGGACGGTCGAGATGCACGCGCCGTGCCTCGATGCCGGCATGCACGTCAAGATGCTGCACCTGAAGGATTCCATCATCAACCTGACCGACGACATGCATGCGTTGTCCCGGGAGCTTCATCCGTCGATTCTCAAGGATTTCGGACTGAAGAGCGCGCTTGACGCCCTGTGTCGCAACTTCGCCGACCGGGAGGGCATCCAGGTGGATTGCCGCATCGGGGAGATTCCCGACCGGCTGCATCCGGATACGTCGCTGTGTCTGTACCGGGTCACCCAGGAGGGGTTGCGCAATATCGCCAAACACGCCCGCGCGCGCTATGTGTGCATCAGCCTGGAACACGGCGACGGACGCATGGCGCTGGTCATTCGGGACGACGGCGCGGGATTCAAGCCGCATTGCGCCAAACTCACGCCCGGCATCGGTCTGGCCAGCATGCGCGAGCGCGTGCAGTACGCCAAGGGCGCCTTTTCCATCCGATCCGAACCGGGGCAGGGGACCGTCATCACCGTCTCCGTCCCCGTGCGTAAGGAGCCTTACGATGAAACCGAAAATACGGCTGGCTGACGACCATCGGATGGTGGCCGAGGGCGTGCGCGGCCTGCTCGAACCGGATTACCATCTGGTCGGCATCGTGGAGGACGGCCGCGCCCTGCTCGAAGCCGTGGACAGGCTGCGCCCGGACGTGGTGGTGGCCGACGTCTCCATGCCGCTTTTAAATGGCATCGACGCCGTGCGCCAGCTCAAAAAACGCCACGAGTCCCTGGTCGTCGTCTTCCTCACCATGCACATGGACGTCCAGTACGCGGCCAGCGCCTTCGACGCCGGTGCCTCCGGCTATGTGCTCAAGCATTCCGCGCCGTCGGAACTGCTGACGGCCATCCGTTGCGGCCTCAAAGGCAAGACCTACATCACGCCGTTTCTGGCTGGCGAGCTGCTCCAATACCAGCGGGACCGCCCGCCCGCGTCCACGGACGCGCTGGCCCGGCTCACCGCGCGGCAGCGCGAGGTGCTGCAGCTTCTCGCCGAAGGATTTTCCGTCAAGGAAGCCGCGGCCGTGCTCGGCATCTCCTCGCGCACCGTGGAATTCCACAAGTACACCATGATCGAGGCGCTGGGGCTCAAAGGCTCCGCCGAACTGATCCGTTTCGCCGTGGAGCACTCCCAGGGCGTTTCCTCTTCGGACACCGTGCAGGTTTCCTGCGCCATCCGGCCGCACACGCCGCATTCCTGAGCCTTTTCCCCGCGCCGACACCCCTCCTCGAAAAGAAAACGGGCGGGACTCGTAATTTTACGAGTGTTGCCGTCAGACGTTTCCACGTACTCCTCGTGAAACAAAGAACAAGGTTATGGCGAAACGGTGACGCAAGCCGGTTCGCCTGACGAACGGGAGGTCGGATGGCGTCGAGCCGTCCGGCATCCGGGGCTTGCGGTGCACTGCGCCATGCCTTCTCCCGCCTTGTCCGAAGTCGTTTGTGGCAACGAGGCATTGGAACGAGTGACACGCATGCGTTGCGTCAATCGGGGAGTACTACTGGATGAAACGGAGGCTGTTGTGTGTTTTCCTGGGGATCGCGATTTTGGGGGGAGCCTTGTCGGCGCGGGCGGACACTCGCGTCAAGATGCGGGGCGACGTGTTTATCATGGGGGATTTCCACGCCAACCATAACTATACGGGTTGGACGAAGACAGGGACCAAGACCGAGGACAATTTCGAGATCTGGCAACGGTATCGACTGCGGGCCGACTTCGAGGCCAACAAGTCCGTCTACTTCCGTCTGGGGTTGCGCATCATCGACTGCTGGGGTGCGGGCACCTACACCGCCGCCAATCCGGCCGCAGCCATCCTGGTCGATGTGGCCTACCTGCAATTTCGGGTGCCGGACACCGACGTCCAGGTTCTCGCCGGCTACCAGTACGTGGGGTTGCCTCAGAACGCCATTTTCAACGGGAGCGTGATCTACAGCGACCTCATGGCCGCCCTCACGGTCCAGGCCCCGCTCGTGCCGGACACTCTGTCGGTGATCGCCGGTTTCGGACGGCTCTTCGACGCCAACCGGACCTATGACACGTCCACGACCCAGGTGAGCGACGAATTCGACGCCTATTTCCTGGCCCTGCCCGTGACTGTGGAGGGGTTTAAGGCCACGCCCTGGGGAGCCTTCGCCCTGGCCGGGCGCAACGCCGTCTATACCTATAAGAATACCGCCGACTTCGCGGAGCTCGGCAACAGTTTCAACAATGCCCTGTTCTCGGCCGCGAGCGTGGCCAACATGGCCGAACCGACGGGCCTGGGTCGCTGGAAAAACTCCCAGAATCCCTATTTCTGGGTCGGCGGCACGTTCGAGGTCTCGGCCCTGGACCCCTTGCAGTTCTACGCGGACGTCGTCTACGGCGAAGGCGCGATGAACGACACCAAGGCAGCCAGGCGCCACGGCTGGCTGGTCGATTTCGCGGCCCAGTACACAGGCCTCAGGTTCATGACGCCCCAGGTGTTCGGCTTCTGGTCCACGGGCGAGGACGGCTCCACCCGCAACGGTTCCGAGCGCATGCCCTATATGCGGTCGGCCTGGGGCCCGGGCAAGAGCTTCCTGTTCGAATGTGGCCAGGACCTGCCCCGCGATACCAACACCTACACGAGCCCGGTCGGCATCTACGGCTTCGGCGTGTCCCTGGACAATATCAACTTCATGGAAAAGCTGAGCAACCGCATGACGTTCGTCTACGTCCACGGCAACAACAGCCCTCGGGCCATCCGCGCGGCACAGCTTTTAAACACCGCCTACATGACCATGGGGCACGACCTGTCAGAAAACGAGCATCTCATCGGGCTCAATCTGGACACCAAATACAAGCTGTACGACTGCCTCGACCTCGTCACCCAGATGGGCTGGGCGCACGGCCAGTTCCAGGAAAGCGTCTGGGGCCACCGGCTGGTCAGCCAGGCGGCGAGTAACGGCGACAACTCCTGGCTTCTGGCGGTGGGGGTGATTTACAAGTTCTGACCGGCCAACGCGCCAAGTTGGGATTTCAAAGGGGCGGGCAATCCTTGCCGGCCCCTTTTTTGTGCGACGATCAGAACCGGCTCCTGTGCGAACAGGACCCGCCGGTGCTCTTCGGATCGGTCCAATCGTGAGGGCGGCAATGCCAAAATCAATGGTCTGTTCTGATGAAGCGGTAGATACAGGCACCCAGTATGGCGCCGATTATAGGGGCGACCCAAAAAAGCCACAGTTGCTGCACGGCCCAGCCGCCAACATAGACCGCAACGCCTGTGCTTCTTGCAGGATTCACGGAAGTATTGGTGACGGGTATGCTGATCAAGTGGATAAGGGTAAGGCAAAGCCCGATCGGTATGCCGGCAAAACCTTGCGGCGCTTCTTTGGCCGTCGAACCGAGGATGACAATGATAAACATCATGGTCATGACGATTTCCGTGATCAGCGCGGACGTCAGGGAATATCCCCCCGGAGAGTGCTCTCCGTAGCCATTGGCGGCAAAGCCGGCGGAAACCTCGAACCCGGCTTTTCCTGATGCAATGAGGTAGAGGATGCCGCCTGCGGCGATGCCTCCCAAAACCTGTGCAATGATATAGGGCAATACCTTGCTTGCCGGGAAGCGCCCACCCACATACAAGCCAACGGAAACGGCCGGATTGATGTGACATCCTGAAATATTGCCGATGGTAAAGACCATCGTTAACAATGTCAGGCCGAACGCCAGAGCGACTCCAAGCAGGCCTATGCCGACATTCGGGAAAGCCGCTGCAAGTACCGCACTGCCGCATCCTCCAAGGACAAGCCAAAATGTGCCAACAAATTCAGCATAGTATGCCTTCATAGTCGTCTCCCAGGTCTTTGTCTGAAGCTTGGATAGTTACGCCCTGCACATGGACGGGGGCCATGCCAGCCATACATTTTTTTTAACGAAAAGAGCAAGCTGTCAGCTGAAATTCCTTTCCAAGCCGGTCGGATTTTCCCGGTATTGCCTTTGCGAGGACATCCACAACATATTATTGGGAAATAACATGGGCGCTCTGTGCCGTCCCTTGGATGACCTGATTCAGAAAACCATTATCGAAGCTGTCGATGCTGGCTGTTTTTCTTTCCCGGTTTTCTTGTGACAGGTGAAAAAGGTGAAGATTCCTTCCCATTCGCTGCAGTTGTGCTACAGGGATAGTGTCCGGAAATGTTGATGGCCCGGCCTGGGCCGGGCGAGGCTCCAAAAATTCGTGGAGAGCGGCAAGGAGGGACGAACATGCGCGATGTGCTGTTGCGGGTGGGTGCGTGCTTTTCCGGCGGCGTCTTCGGCGGGTTGTGTAATGCCGTGGCGATCTGGCTGGCCGGGGCGTTCGGAATCTCGGCGGTCATGGGCGTGACCATCGCCCCGGGCATGACCACGGGCTATCTGTACCCGAAGCTGGTGTGGGGCGGCATCTGGGGGCTGCTGTTCGTGCCCCGGATCATGGTCCGGTCGTTTTGGAAGCGGGGCCTGTTCTACAGTCTCGGGCCGACCCTGGTGCAACTGCTCATCGTGTTTCCCGTGCAGGCCCGCAAAGGCGTCTTCGGACTGGACCTCGGCCTTCTGACGCCGCTTTTCGTGGTCCTGGCCAATGCCGTGTGGGGGCTTGGCACGGCGGCGTGGCTGCGCGGCGGGGACGAAGCCGGCTCCTGGAACAGAAACCGCTAGACAGCGCGGAACGGCAGGAGCTTTTTGCTTTTCCGCTTACGGAGCCGTTGGGCCGTTCTTGCCCTGGCCGATGTGTTTTCATTTGTCTTGTGTCCAGCGTGACACAGGTGCCTGGATCGTCTCCGGGAAAGCGTACCACCGTCATGCCGGATGGCGGTCCGTGTAATGCAGGAAGTTCTCGTGCCCTCTGTACGTGGTCTTCGGTATGACTATACTGGGAGCAAAAAGGAGACGGCCATGAAAGGCGATCACGAACATCGGCACGAACACGCCCACGAGCACAGCCACGAACACGAGCATGAGCATGAACATCCCGGTATCGGCTGGCACACCCACAAACACACCCATGTGCACAGCCACGAACATGCGCACGAGCACAAGCATCCCCATGAGCACGGCGGGGAGTCCGGCCAGCACGACCATGTTCACACCGGCGAGCACGGCGCGCACGATCACGTCCATGAGGGCCACGAAAACGAGCCCCACGAACATTCCCATTAGGGGCGCACGGCGGGAAGATGCCTCCGGCGGCCGGGGGGGATGATCCCCCCCGGTCCCCCTCGACGTTTCTTGTGCGGCGCGAAGCGACGCTGGC
>JAFABC010000267.1 GCA_023426275.1 Pseudomonadota bacterium
GGCATCATGCCCCCCGGCCGCCGGAGGCATCTTCGCCTTGTCTTCCCCTGGGTTAGCGGATCAGTCGCCGGCGCATGCCGGCCAGGGCCAGGGGGAGAAAGACCAGCAGCAAGCCTGTCAGTACGGCCAGATTGATCAGCGAGGCCGGGGTGAGTCGGCCCAGGCAGGCGGCCCGGGTGAGTTCGGCCAGATGGTACAGCGGCATGGCCGCGGCAATGGAGGCGGCCCAGGGCGGCAGGGCGTCCACCGGGAAAAAGGTCCCTGAAAAGAGAAACATGGGCGTGATGACCAGGAACATGGGGATGTTGAACATGTCGATGGAGGGCGTGACGCTGGTGGTGGCCATGCCCATGGCCCCGAAGGCCAGTCCGCCGAGAAAGGCGATGGGCAGCGCCAGCAGGGCCTGCGGGCTCGGGGCGTAGCCCAGGATGGCCACCACGGCCAGCATGAGCGTGGCGGCGATGAGCGAGCGGGTGGCCCCCCAGACGATCTCGGCCACGATGATTTCCTCCAGCGACAGCGGCGTGGCCAGCAGGGCGTCATAGGTCTTCTGGTAAAACATGCGCACGAACGAACTGTACGTCGTCTCCATGAAGGCCTGCCACATGGCCGTGACCGCCACCAGGGCCGGCGCGAAGAACCGGATGAAGCTCATGGCCTGGCCATGCCAGGTGACGTCCGACACCAGTCCGGCAAAGCCCAGGCCGAAAGCCAGCAGATAGAAAAACGGCTCCAGAATGGGCGGCAGGAAGTTGATGACCCAGATGCGGCGGTAGACCAGCAGGTTGCGCCGCCAGACCGTCCAAAACAGGCTCGTGAAACGCGGATCGGTGCTCATTCCCGAAGCTCCCGGCCGGTGAGGCGTAAAAACACGTCTTCCAATGTGGCCGGGCGCAACAGGCCGTGCTCCGGACAGAAACGATCCCGCAGGGCGGCCAACTCCACCCGGTTTTCACCGTACACGATGCAGCGCCGGCCCGAGCGGTCGCATTTCCAGCCCCCCTGGCGCACGGCCTCCAGGAAGTCCTCCTGCGGCGATTCCACTTCCAGGGCATAGCGGCCCACATGTCTGGCCAGCAGCCCCTGCGGCGTGCCCGCGGCCGTGACCGTGCCGTGGTCCACGATGCACAGGCGGTCGCAAAAGCGTTCCGCCTCCTCCATGGCATGGGTGGTGAGCAGGATGGTCAGGCCCTGGCGCTTGAGATCGAGCAGCCGGTCCCAGAGGGTGTTGCGCGATTGCGGATCGAGGCCGGTGGTCGGTTCGTCGAGGATGAGGAGTTCCGGCGAGTTGATGAGCGCCCGGGCCAGCATCAGTCGTCTGGCCATGCCCCCGGACAGTTCCTCGTATTGGAAGCGCCGTTTGGCCTCCAGGGCGAAAAAGGCCAGCAGTTCCCCGGCCCGCTTCCGGGCTTCCCGCCGGGGGATGCGGAAGTAGCTGGCAAAGACGAGCAGATTTTCCAGCACGGTCAGGTCCGGGTCCAGGGTGTTGCCCTGCTGGCACACGCCCAGGCGGGCCCGGATGCGGCGGAAGGCCGTGGCGATGTCCTGGCCGAACACGCGAATGGTTCCGCCGGAGCGCGGCGAAAAGCCGTAGATCATGCGGATGGTGGTGGTCTTGCCCGCGCCGTTGGGACCGAGCAGGCCGAAGCATTCCCCCGGCTGCACGGTGAAACTCACGTCGGACACGGCGCGGAACGTGCCGTAATCCTTGCGCGCCGAAAGGACTTCAAGAACCGGAGCAGTGGTGGCGGCGTCCATGCGCCCTTGTAGCCGAAGCCGGGCCCGGCCGCCAGAGGCCGGCCGCCCGGCCGCCGCCCTGCCAAATTGTCATGCCGGCGCACCGCCCACGCGGCGGCGTTTGTGGTATAGCGTCGGGAAAAAAGGAGGCCTCTTATGTTTGCAGGGTTGTTCGAGCCCATCCATCTGCTGCTGATCCTTGGCGTGGTGTTGCTTGTGTTCGGCCCGGGAAAGCTGGCTGCCGTCGGGCGCGACCTCGGCAAATCCGTCCGGGAATTCCGGAGCGCCATGGAGGCCGCTGAACAGGCCCCCCGCCCGACCCCGGAACTGGCCCGGGAAGACGCCGGCGCGGCCGCCATCGAAACGAAGCAGGCCGACCGGACCGCCGGTTAGCGCGGCGAAGGGAAGCGGGAGAAGACGCCTCCGGCGCCCGGAAGGGGAAGCGTCCCCCTCCTGCTTCCTCGCTTACTCTTTTTCTTTGTCCAGACGGATGGAGCGGCGGAAGCGCTTGTACAGGTTTTCCTCGAAGAATTCCTGGAGCACGCGGCGGTATTTTTTCAGGTAATACTGGCGATCCAGGAATTTTTCCTTGTGCCGGTATTTGATGAGGGTCGAGGGATTGAAATAGGCCTGGGCGTTTTTGCGGGTGAGCACGAACGGCGGCAGGCCTTCCTGGACCAGGATGTAGCTGGCGACCAGGGAGCCGGTGCGGTGGTTGCCTTCCAGGAACAGCTGCGGCTGGCTGACGATGAGCACGTAGACGCCGGCGGCCCGGCGACAGGCGGATTTGTGGCGTTTGCGCTCGTACCAGTCGGCGATTTCGTCGATGCCGTCGGCGAAGCGGCGGCGGGTTTCGAGCAGGTGGGGGCCGTACTCCAGGCGGACGCGGTCGTCGCAGCCGCACAGGACGATGTGGTTGAGTTCCAGGATGTTGTCGATGCCGGACGGCGAGAAGAGTTCGATGCCGGCTTCGAGCATCTCGTCCACGTAGGCGTAGCCTTCGAGCAGATTGTCGATGATCTGGTCGGTAAGCGGCTCGCGGCGCATGAGCAGTTCGGCGTTGATTTCCTCGAAGTGCTCCTGCACGTCCCGGAGTGATTCCTCGATGCGGTCGAGGTTGAGGCGGTATTGTTTGCGGCTGCTCATGGCCGTTTTTTAACGAAGATTGTCTCCGGCGGCCAGAAGAGGGGAAGACGCCTCCGGCGGCCGGGGGGGCATGATGCCCCCGGCCGCCCCCTCGAGAGAGGCTGCGGCGCGAAGCGACGCTGGCGTACCCTTGGCGGCGCGTTTT
>JAFABC010000273.1 GCA_023426275.1 Pseudomonadota bacterium
GCCGGGGCCTGGGTGTCGGCGGCCGGGGACATTGCGGCCGCGGGCGGCACCACGGCCCCGCGCAGCTCTCCGACCGGAGGACGCACGGGTTCCCGCGTCTGCCCGGCGGCGGCCACGGTCGGCGGAATCGGCGGCAATTTGACGCGGTACTCCCCGGCCCCGCCGCCCCCGGCGGACACGCTCGTATCCAGGGGGACTTCGCCCCGCGCGTCAAGAGGCGTCCGGTTGTCCATACCCACGGGGCGCAGGGTCGGCGATTTGTCCGGCGGCACGCGCATGGCCGTGGCCCGGAGCAAATAGGGCACGGCGTAAAAGGGCTCCCTGGCCGGTTCGTGCGCCGCCCGGGAGGCGTCCCGGCCCGACGGCGGCGACGCGGCCGGTCCCGGCGGCAGGGGCGGCAGTTCCAGGGGGCCGGGCTTGTTGTTGGGCGGCGTGACCGGCAGGGTCAGGGACGAGGCCGGCTTGGCCGGGGCCGGCTCCCGGGGCGGCGAGGTGGTCTGCTCGCCCGAAGCGTCCGGGGCCGGTTTCCACTTGGCCCCGGACGGGTCGCGGTAGACCTGCAACTTGAGTTCCCGCTCGCCCTCGGGCCAGCCCACGAAGCCGAAGGCGTCGGTCTTGAGCCGCACGCGCAGCTTGTCGCCGGCCAGCTGCACCCCTTCGATGAACTGGGAGGCGGTGAAGTCGACGTTTTCGGGCTTCTCCTCGCCGGCCAGGGTGCCGGGGGGGAAGGTCAGGGTGATTTCGGCCGGGCCGGTGCGGGCGATCAGCGGATAGGAGCCGGGCTTGCCAAAGGCGAGGATGAGCGAATCGGTGTCCTGCCGGCTGACCGTGGACACGGACAAGGCCAACGCCCCGGAAGCCGGCAGCAGGACGGCCAGGACGGCCGGAAGAAGACGCCGCAGCACGGCGCGCAGGGATGGGCTCACGCCGCTTCCTTATGCAAGGAACATGCAACGGACATGGCCGGGCGCGTCCGCAGGGCCGGTCAGTCGCCAGCCAGATTGCGTTTCTTGAGTTTCTCGATCAGCGTCGTCCGCTTGATGCCGAGCAGTTCCGCGGCCTGGTTCTTCACCCCGGAGGCGCGCTCCAGGGCTTCGAGCAGGAGCTTTTCCTCCAGGGCGTCGAGAAATTCCTTGAGCCCCATGCCCTTGTCCGTCAGATCGGACAGGCGCGGCCAGCGGAATCCCACCGGCGCGGCCACGGTCGGCGGCGGCGCCACGCCGGCGTTGTCCAGGATCTTGCGCGGCAGGTCCGAAACGGTGATCGCGTCGCCCTCGCACAGGATCGACAGCCGCTCCATGAAATTTTCCAGCTCCCGCACGTTGCCCGGCCAGGGGTAGCGCAGGATCAGGTCCCGGGCCTCGGCGTCAAGCGCCAGGGTCTCGCGGTTTTTCTGCCGGCAAAACCGGCACAGGAAATGGTCGGCCAAAAGCAGGATATCCTCGCCGCGTTCGCGCAGCGGCGGCAAGTGCAACGGAATGACGTTGAGGCGGTAATACAGGTCTTCCCGGAAGCGGCCGTCCCGGACTTCCAGTTCCAGATCGCGGTTGGTGGCGGCCACGATGCGCACGTCGGCCTTGAGGGTCTTGTCGCCGCCGACGCGTTCGAATTCCTTTTCCTGCAGGGCCCGCAAAATCTTGACCTGCAGGCTGAGGTCCATCTCGCCGATTTCGTCGAGAAAGATGGTGCCGCCGTCGGCCAGCTCGAACCGCCCCTGCCGGGTGCGCGCGGCCGAGGTGAAGGCGCCCTTTTCATGGCCGAACAGTTCGGATTCGAGCAGCTCGCGCGGAATGGCCCCGCAGTTGACGGGCACGAACGGCTTGCCCACCCGGCGACTGTTGGCGTGCAGCGCCCGCACGAGCAATTCCTTGCCCGTGCCGGACTCGCCCGTAACGAGCACCGTGCTGTCCGTGGGCGCGACCTTGGCCAGCACATGCAGCACTTCGCCAAGGCACGGGCTCTCTCCCACCATGCCGGAAAGGTTCAGTTCCATCTGGCCTCCGGATACAACCCGCGTTCCTGGCGGTTTTGTTTTGCTCTATAGCGTCCCCGCGAAGCTGTCAATTTCCTGACGGAAAAAGTCACACTCCAACGCCCGATCCGATGCGACGCCAACGCGCCCCTGTTGTACGGCCCGCTTGCAACGGCGGGAGAAAACGGCCGGCGCCACGGCCCACGCAATACCGCTCCCGCGCCCGGGCCGGCCCGATCGTATTCCCCCCAAAAAAGACGCGCGGTGTTTTTGCAACAAAACACCGCGCCCCATGCGCCACCGCGCCGTCCGGGCGCGGCCGGGACAAACCCGTTTGCTACGTCACCCCGATTGCACAGGGCGACACCCGCCGCAGGCCGCGAAACGGCCCCTGCGGCCACAGACGTTCTAGACCCGCATATCGAGCAGGGTGCCGGCCATGTCGTCGGCGGTGCGGATGACGGCCACATTGGCCTCAAAAGCGCGCGACGCCTCGATCATGTTGACGCTTTGACGGGCCAGATCCACGTTGCTCATTTCCACGGGACCGACGCGCGGCTCATACACGTCGGCTTCGTTTTCGGCGCGCACGGCCTCGGGGGCGAGCCCGCCCGAGGCGTTGTCCCCGGTGATGCCGGCCACCCGCACGCCCTGCCCGTCCGGGCCGGTGGCCAGGCGGGCGTCCCGGGACTTGTAGCCCTCGGTATCGCTGTTGGCCACGTTGTTGGCCGTGACGGCCAGGGAGGTCGACATGGCCCCAAGCGCGGACTGGGCGCTGGCAATGGCGTCGGTCATGGTCTTCCTCCTTGTGACAGGATTTCCGCTTCGTTTACTGTAAGACAGGCCGTGGCCCGGAGCAAGCGCGCCGGATGCGGCCCGGTTGAATCCCCCGGGGCGGCGTGGTAGGGGCCGGCATGCGTCTGTTTTTCCTGCTGCTGGCCGGCCTGCTCGTGCTTTCGGGCTGCAACGAGCAACCACTCAAACGTTACGTCGACAAACACTATCTCTTCAGCTTCGTGCCGCCGCGCGGCTGGAAGGTCACGACCGAAAAAACGCCGTCGTGCCTGACCTCGGTGACGGCCGACAACGGCAGTTGCGCTTTTTACATCTGCGTCAGCGAGCGGCCCGAGGATTTTTTGCCGACCTCGTCGGATTTCGCCAACGTCGAACTGGTCAAGGCCTACGTGGCGGAAACGCTCAAGGGCTACAACATCCAGTGCCGCCCCACCCTCGTGCAGGGACGCCGGGCCTATGACGCCATGTACCTGCGCAACGTGGCCGACACGGACGGCAAGGTCCGCTACCAGTTCGTGCGCCAGACCTTCCTGGCCCGGGACAAGCTGCTCTACACCATGACGTCCTACGTGTTCGGCCGCTCCGAGGAGGAACTCAAGGCCGCCGCCTCGCCCTGCGACGACGACATCCTGCGTTCCGAAGGCACCTTCTTCCTGCACCAGCCGCCCCGGTCGCGGGATTGAGGGGACAGGAGA
>JAFABC010000312.1 GCA_023426275.1 Pseudomonadota bacterium
CATCATGCCCCCCGGCCGCCGGAGGCATCTTCTCCCCGGTCGGCGCGTTCAGTCCGCCCGGACGACCTTGTTGCGGCCGGTGCGTTTGGCTTTGTAGAGGGCTGCGTCGGCGGCGGCGAGCATGGCGTCGACCGAGGCGGCGGGCTGGTCGCACAGGCCGATGCTGATGGTGACGCCGATGTTGGTCTTGCCGGCCTTGGCCTTGGAGCGCTCGATGCTGTTGCGCAGGTCGTTGAACACGGCCATGGCCTGCGCGCCCTGGAGCCCCGTGGCCATGACGCAGAATTCCTCGCCGCCGAGCCGGGCCACGAGGTCGTGGCCGCGAAAGCGGTTGGTCAGCCCCTGGGCCACGTGCTTGAGGACTTCGTCGCCCACGGCATGGCCGTAGGTGTCGTTGACGTTTTTGAAGTGGTCGATATCGACCATGGCCAGGGTCATGGTCTCCACGCCCTGGCGGCAGCGATCGCAGAGCGTGCGGGCCGCGTCGAAGAAATGGCGGCGGTTGTAGAGCCCGGTCAGGGGGTCGCGGATGGAGGTCTCGCGCAGCTTCTGGATGTATTCGAGCATCTCCAGGTTCTGGGTGACCCGGCAGTAGAACTCTTCACTGGAAAAGGGCTTGTTGAGAAAATCGTTGGCCCCGTTCTTGATGAACCGGGCGGAGAGGATGGTGTTGCCGTAGGCGGAGATGCCGATGACGGCCAGATCCTCCTTGCGCCGCTGCCGACGGATGTGCCGGGTCAGCTCCACGCCGTCCATGCCGGGCATGAAATAGTCGGTGATGACGACCTTGATCTCGGGATGCCTGTCCAGGGCGGCCAGGACGCTGGCGCCGTCTTCGGCCTCGTGCACGATGAATTCGTGGGCCGTGAGCAGGCGCACCAGATGGTTGCGCACGGTCTGGGAGTCGTCGGCCACCAGAATGTGGACGAATTTGTTGCGCGAGATGCGGCGCACCAGCGAGGCGAGGTAGTCGAGGCTGTCGGGGGATTCCTTGGACACGTAGTCCACGACCTTCTTGGCCCAGATGCGGTCGCGGATATCCGACTCCAGGTCGCCGGTGAAGACGATGGCCGGGATGCCCTTGGAAATGACGTAATCCACGATCAGCCCGTCCGCGGCGTCGGGCAGGTGCAGGTCGAGCAGGGCGACGAAATAGGTGTGGTGGTCGGGATTGTCTTCGAGGAGGTAGCGGGCTTCCTCGAAATTCGAGGCCCAGCAGGTGTCAAAGAAGAGTTCGTCCTCGATCTTGCGAATAAGGAGTCTGGCAAAGACCTTGCTATCTTCGACGATCAGTACTTTGTCCATGTGGGAACGACCGGGGCCGGGGGGATGGGCGGCAATATAGTCGTGGCCCGCGCAAAAAGCCAGCCGCCGCCGTGTCATTTTGACCGACGCGTCTTGCGTTTGGCGGCCATGCAACGCTAAAGTGCGAAAAAAATGTTGCAAGGAGGGGCTATGCGTGTGTGGGTGATGCTTGTGTCGTGTCTGCTGGCCGTTGCGATGGGGATGCCGGCCCAGGCAAAGGAGGCGGCGTCTTTTGCGGGAACGCCTTTTGGGACGCCAAGAACGTCCCTGCCGTCGTTTATGACGCTCAAAACCGTCGGCCATGTGAGCTACGCGGTCAATCTCAACGAACGCTATCAGGTGGACGGCCGCACGCCGGTGGTGTTTTACGGTTTTGCCGACGGTCGGTTGTTCGCGGCCTATGTGAAGCTTGACGGCGTGATCAGTCCCGAGGCCATGATCAAACGGCTGGTGGCCACCTATGGCCGGCCGCAGATCACGATTGAAAGCGGTGTCAGGATTCTGCGCTGGCGCAAGGGCGATTTGAAGGTGAAGCTGAAAAGCGATCCGAGCGCCGGCTCGCTCAAACTCGGCTACTATTCCATTGCCTATGGCACGCCGGCGGCCCGGAGCCTGCCCGCTCCGGACAGCATCGACATGGACGAGCTGGCCCGGATGTACGAGAAGGACAAGATCGCCAAGGGTGTGAAAGTGCCCGATTCGACCGCGCGTCAAAGGAAGTTGCCGCATGACGGCAGTATCGCCAATCCGCTTGGCCCGATCATTGGCCAGTGAGGGCGCAACCGTCTTAACGGGGGAGCCCTCGCGCACCCTGGTCGAGGCCGCCTCCCTGGGCGTGGCCGTGCTGGACGGCGATCGCCGGTTCCTGCGCGGCAACGCCCTGGGGCGTCGCACGCTGGGGCAGGCCGAGGCGGCCGCCTGCCATGCCGTGCTCTTTCACCGCGACGCCCCCTGCCCGGACTGTCCCCTGGGCGGCGGGCGGGAGGCGCGAAGCGCCGCCCAGGCCGCCTGCGCCCCGTACGCCTCCGACGCCGCCGGCCGACCGGCGGGCGTGGTCGCCGCGTTTTGCAATCCCTTCCGCTTCTCCGAGGCCAGCCGTCTGGGCGGCGTGTTGGAATATGTCGTGTCGGCCGTGTTCGTGGTCGACCGGGAGTTCCGGCTGCGTTTCGTCAACCGGGCCTTCGAACGGCTGCTCGGCCGGGAGCGCACGGCGCTTTTGGACCGCCCCATGTCCGAGGTGGCCGGGCCGGAGCATTTTGCCCGCTTCGCCGCCCTGGCCCGCGAGACCATCGCCCGCAACGCCCCCCGGGAAAGCGAAATCCGCCTTGCCGCCAACGACGTGGAGCGCACCTTTCTGGCCACGTATGTTCCCCTGGCCGACGCCTTCGGCGAGGTGGAGGCGGTCTGCGGCATGCTCACGGAAATCACGGCCCACCGTCTGGCCGAGCGCGAGCTCGACGTGGCCAGACGGCGCTATCAGGCCATGGTCGAGGACCAGACCGAGATGGTGGTGCACCTGGACGCCCGGCTGCGCCGGCTGTTCGTCAACCGGGCGGCGGCGAACCTTTCCGGGCGGCCGCCGGAGGCGCTGCTTGGCGCGGTGTTCCTGGAACGTCTGCCCGCCGAAGAGGGAATGCGCCTGCGGCGGCGCATCCTGTCCCTGACCCCGGACGCGCCGGTGGCGGAGTTGCGGCACCTGATCACCCTGGCCGAGGACGACGTGCGCTGCCTGACCTGGACCGTGCGGGCCATTTTCGACGCCAGCGGCCGCGTGGACGGCTACCACGCCACCGGACGCGACATCACGGCCTCCTGGCGCATGGAGCGGGAACTCGTCAAAAGCGAGGCCAAATACCGGGATATTTTCGAGAATTCAGCGGAAGGCATCTTCCAGTTCGATCCGGCCGGGGCCATGGTGGGCTGCAACCCGGCCCTGGCCCGCATCCTGGGCTATGCCGACGTGGCCGACGCCCTGCGCGAGCAGGGGGATCTGTTCAGCCGCATTCAGGCCCGGCAGCGGGATCGGCTGGAGTTTTTGCGGTTGCTCGCCCGGCACGGCCGGGTGTTCGATTTCGAGATGCAGGTGGTGCGCCGCGACGGGCGCACGGTCTGGCTGTCGATCAACGCCCGGGCCGTGCTCGACGAGGAGGGACGGCTGGCCCGGGTGGAAGGCGCGGCCCGCGACATCACCGACCGCAAGCGGGCCGAGGACGAGCGTATGCTGCTCGTTTCCGCCGTGGACCAGAGCGCCGAGGGGCTGGTCATCGTCAGCCGGGATTTCAAGCTCGAATACGCCAACCCGGCCTTCGCCCAGATTGTCGGCGGCGGGCAGGGGGCGGCGGGCGCGGCCGACCTTGGCGCTTCCGTGGAGACGTTTCTCGGCGATTCGGTGCGCAAGATGCTCTCCCTTGGCCTGCGCTGGTCCGGCCGGGTGCGCCTCACGCGGGCCGATGGCCAGGAAGCCGTGATGGACACGCTCATTTCCCCGGTGCGCGACGCCTCGGGGCAGATCGCCAATTCCATCCTGCTCGTGCGCGACATGACCTATGAAATGGGCCTGGAAAAGCGCCTGCGCCAGGTGGAAAAGCTCGAAGCCATCGGCGTGCTGGCCGGTGGCGTGGCCCATGACTTCAACAACATCCTGACGCCCATCCTGCTCAACACCGAGATGATCCTGGCCGACATTCCCTGGCGGGACCCCCTGCGAAAACCCCTGGCCGACGTGGTCCGGGCCTCGGAGCGGGCTCGGGATCTGGTGCGCCAGCTGCTCACCTTCAGCCGGCAGGGCGAGCTGACCGTGGGGCCGCTGCCGCTCAATTCCCTGGTCAAGGAGACCATCAAGCTGATCCGGGGCATGGTGGACGGACGCATCGACATCCGGTCGCGCATTTCCGAGTTGGCCCTGACCATCGAGGCCGATCCGGCCCAGATCCATCAGGTCATCACCAACCTGTGCATGAACGCCGCCCAGGCCATGCCCGGGGGCGGCGTCATGGAAGTGGGGCTTGCGGCCGTGCCGGAACCGCCCCGGCCCACGGGCGCGGGCATCGCCGCCGGCACGCCCCAGCCCGATCTGGCCGAGGGGCCGTACGCGCGCCTGTGGGTGTCCGACACCGGGCATGGCATGGCCCCGGACATCTGCGAACGCATCTTCGAGCCCTTTTTCACCACCAAGCGGCCGGGGCAGGGCACCGGCATGGGGCTCGCCGCCGTGCACGGCATCGTCAAGGGCTGTAGCGGCACGGTCGTGGTCACCAGCGCCGTGGGCCGGGGCAGCCTGTTCGAGGTCTTTTTGCCGCTGATTCCCCGGCCGGGCGCGGCCGCGGTCAGTTGAGCGGCACGTCGAGCAGTTCGTAGCCCTGCCAGCCCGGGCCGTCGAAATGCCACCATTCCGAGGCCAGCGGCTCGAAGCCCTGCTTTTGCATGGCCGCTTCCAGCTTCCTGGAATTTTCGCGGGCGGCCTTGTCGCCGCCGGTGTAATTGCGCCGGGCCTTTTCGGTGAAATCGTCGAAGCCCGACGGCATGGGCAGCGCGTTGCCGGCGGCGTCGACCAGGGTCAGGTCCACGGCCGCGCCCCGGTTGTGCTTGGACCCGGACACCGGCTTGCCGTTTTTCTCCACGGGCTTGGCCACCCAATCCTCGTCAGGCACCAGGGCCCAGAATTTTTGCTGGATGGAAAAGGGCCGGTAGCAGTCGTAGACCTTGAGGCCCAACCCCTCTTTTTTCAGATCGGCCTGGACCCGGGCCAGCCGTTTGGCCACATCCTCGCGCAAAAAACAGCGGGCCGCCGGATAGACGGCCACGTGGGTGAAATTGTCGGGCGTGGCGTAACGGATGTCGAGCTTGAGGTCCGGGATGAGGGTGGTCACGTCCACGAGGCCGGCGGCCTCGGGCGTGGCCGGTCCCGCGGATGATTTGGCCCGGGCCACGGCGGGCAGGGCGAGCAGCAGGAAAAGGACGAGGCAGACGGTCGGACGGGACGGCATGGCGATCCTCCTTTTGCGGGGAACCATGCCGGCGGGGCCGGCAAAGTCAAGGGCTTCCTCTCCCGCCCGGGCCTCCTGGTTGACGCGGGGCCGCGCAAGGTCCATAACATGAAACTGTCGTCTTCAAAACGACGCATCACCCCACAGGAGGAACGCGCTCATGAGCGATCGCACCGGACTCATTACCTTTCTTGGAAACGGCCTCACCCTGACCGGCACTCCCGTCGGCGTCGGCGACACGGCGCCCGACTTCACCGTCCTGGACAACGATCTCAAGCCCGCCAAGCTGGGCGATTTCACGGAAAAAGGCCTCATCCTCATCGCCGTGCCGTCCCTGGATACGGCCGTGTGCGACCTGGAAGCCCGCAAGTTCAACAAGGAAATGGAAAGCCTGACCGGCAAGGCCAAGGCCCTGGTCATCAGCATGGACCTGCCTTTTGCCCAGAAACGCTGGGCCGAGGCCGCCGGCGTCACCAATATCGTCACCCTGTCCGATCACCGCGACGCTTCGTTCGGCCTGGGCTACGGCCTGCTCATCAAGGAACTGCGCCTGCTGGCCCGCACTGTGCTGGTGGTCGGCCCGGACCGCAAGATCACCTACATGGAGCTCGTGCCCGAAGTGACCAACGAGCCCGATTACGCCGCCGCCCTTGCGGCCCTGGGCAAGGTCCTGTAGAGACGGGCCTGGCCGCTGCGGCGGCGAGGCAGGTCGCACCATGAAGTATTCTTCGTCCGTTCGCGGCCGACGCCCCTGGGCGTCGGCCCTTTTTGCGGGCTTGGTCACCGTGTCGCTGCGGGCCCGCGGCGCCGGCCCGCCGGCCCCCAAA
>JAFABC010000130.1 GCA_023426275.1 Pseudomonadota bacterium
GGCCGGGGCCGGTTCGGGCAGCGGCGGAGTGCCCGGGGCGGGCGCGGCCTTGGGGCCGTCGCCCGGCGTCGCCTTGGCCGGCGCGGCCGTGGGCACGGGCACCGGGTCCAGGGGGATGATGGATTCCGTGGGCGGCTCGTAGCGCTGTTCCAGCTTGGGCCCGGCCGCCTTTTGGGTGGCGACCGGCTTGGGCGCGGCCGGACGCGCGTGGCGGACCGGACGTTTGCGCGCTTTTTTGGCGCGCCGGCGCTTGTGCGGCGCGGGCTTCGGCACAAAGGGCGTGGGCGGCGTGTTGGGCGTTGGCGGGGCATGGATGTCGCGGATGGGCATCTGCGTCGGGATGGGGGCCGGAAAGCCGGCCTCGGCCGTCCCGCGGACCGGCGGGAGGGTGATGTCCGTGGCCGCCAGGGCCGCCGCCAGGGCGCAGCAACAAAGGGTATGCCTGAACTTCATGCGCGTCGCTCCCGGGGCCGTCTGGCCCCTTGCCGGAATCATCGGTCGAAACGCCGGAATCTTTACGGCGACTTTTCATGCGTGCGCGCCGGCGGGGGTTGCACAAACCCCCGAGAAGTGTTTTATGAAAATACAAGGTGTTGCTCGTTCCGCGTCCCGGCCCTCCCCGTCCGGACGCGTTCCCTATCGATCTTCGGGGAGTACAAGGAGTTACAATATGGCCAAGCAACTGGAAATTTACAAGTGCGAAGTGTGCGGCAATATCGTCGAAGTCCTGCATGGCGGGGCCGGGGATCTGGTCTGCTGCGGCCAACCCATGGTGCTCATGACCGAAAACACCACGGACGCGGCCAAGGAAAAACACGTCCCGGTCATCGAGAAAACCGCTGACGGCTATCTGGTCAAAGTCGGCTCGGTGGCGCATCCCATGGAGGAGAAGCACTACATCGAGTGGATCGAGCTGATCGCCGACGGCAAGGCCTACCGCCAGTTCCTCAAACCCGGCGAGAAGCCCGAAGCCACCTTCTGCATCAAGGCCGACAAGGTCTCCGCCCGTGAATACTGCAACATCCACGGTCTGTGGAAAAAGGATTAAGCATGCTGTCCAAAACCATGGAAAAGGCGCTCAACGATCAGGTGCATTGGGAGTTGTATTCCGCCTATCTGTACGTCTCCATGGCCACGTATTTCGAGGATAAAGGGCTCATGGGCTTTGCCAACTGGATGCACGTGCAGGACCAGGAAGAGAAGTTCCACGCCCAGAAGTTCTACGACTACATCGTGGAGCGCGGCGGCCGCGTGATCCTGCAGGCCATTGACGCCCCGCCCCACGACTGGTCTTCGGCCCTGGCCGTCTTCGAGGAGTCGCTGGCCCACGAGGAAGGGGTCACGGCCCGCATCTATAAACTGATGGATCTGGCGCTCGAGGAAAAAGACCACGGCACGGCCTCGTTCCTCAAATGGTTCATCGACGAGCAGGTCGAGGAAGAGGCCAACGTGGCCGACGTCATCGCCAAGCTCAAGCTCGTGGACCAGACGCCCGGCGGGGCCTTCATGCTCGACAAGGACCTGGCCACCCGGGTGTACACGCCGCCGACCACCGCCGCCTAGCCGACCGCGTCCGTAGGGCGTGAGTCGCGCCGTCGCCGGCAGGATGACCGCTCCCGGAGTCCGCTTTGGGCTTTGGGACGCGGTTCCGGTTTCGCGGGCAAGCCCGCGGGGTCAATCCAGGCCGCCCGCGCCCGTCGTGGGCGGCCTTTTTTTGCCAAAGGGAGCCGTATCGCATGGGAGCGAAAGCAACCAACATCGTTATCGGCGGCGAAGCCGGCCAGGGACTGGTCACCGTGGGGGAATTCCTTTCCCGCGCCCTGGTCCGGGCCGGCTACGCCATCGTCGTCAGCCAGGATTACCTGTCCCGGGTCCGGGGCGGACACAACACCTTCGCCATCCGGGTCGATGCCGAGGCGGTCCTTGCCCCGACCGAGGGTATCGACCTGCTCGTGGCCCTGTCCGCCGAAACCCTGGGCCTACTGCGCGGGCGGCTCACCGAACGGGCGCTGGTGCTGGCCGATGCCGCCCACGGGCTGGACGGGCAGGCCGGGCTGGCCATCCCCTACAAGGACCTGTGTCCCAAGCCGCTTTATGAAAACATGGCCGCCCTGGGCGTACTGGGCAGCCTGCTGTGCCTCGACCCGGCCTGGATCACGGGGCTTATCCGCGAAAAGTTCGGCAAAAAGGGCGAGGCGGTCGTGGCCGCCAACTTCGAGGTCTTCACCAAGGCCATGGAGTGGACCGCCGCCCAGAAGGCGCCTTTTTCCTGTCTGGCTCCGGCCACGGACCGGGGCGGGCGCATCATGCTCAACGGCAACGAGGCCATCGCGCTTGGCGGACTGGCCGCCGGCGTCAATTTCTGCTCGTTTTACCCCATGACTCCGGGCACCTCGGTTATGCAGACCTGCGTCAACCACGCCGACCGCCTGGGCGTGGTCTGCGAGCAGGCCGAGGACGAGATCGCCGCCCTGGGCATGGCGCTTGGCGCGTCCTATGCCGGAGCCCGGCCCATGGTCTCCACCTCGGGCGGCGGCTTTGCCCTGATGGTCGAGGGGGTCAGCCTCGCCGGCATGATCGAAACCCCGGTCACGGTGGTGGTGGCCCAGCGTCCCGGCCCGGCCACCGGGCTGCCCACCCGCACCGAGCAGGGCGACCTCGATCTGGTGCTCCACGCCGGCCACGGCGAGTTTCCCCGGGCCGTGTTCGCCCCCGGCACCGTGGAACAATGCTTTCATCTGGCCCACAAGGCCGTGGACACGGCCGAACGCTTCCAGTCCCCGGTCTTCGTGCTGACCGACCAGTTTTTCGCCGACAGCTACCGCGACGTGGCTCCCTTCGACCTGGACGCCCTGCCGTCCGTGGCCCGGCCGCTGACCTCGGTTCCCGATCCCGCCGCCTACGAGCGCTACGCCGTGACCGATTCCGGCGTGTCGCCGCGCCTGCTGCCCGGTTTCACCGAGGCCACCGTGGTGCTCGACAGCGACGAGCACACCCCGGACGGGCACATCACCGAGGATCTCGGCGTGCGCGTGACCATGCAGGACAAGCGGATGCGCAAGCTGGCCGGACTGGTCGGGGCCGCCGTGCCGCCGGACCTGTACGGCGAGGCCGCCGGCGCCACCGTGCTGGCCTGCTGGGGCTCGACCCTGGGCGCGGCCCTGGAAGCGGCCGAACAGCTCGGCCAAAAGGGCGAAAAGGCGGCGGTGCTGCACTTTTCCCAGGTCTGGCCGCTTGTGCCGGAGACCTTTGTGCCGCTCCTGGAAAAGGCCGCCCGGACCGTCATGGTGGAAGGCAATTTCGTCGGCCAGCTGGCCCGGCTCATCCGCCGCGAAACAGGCGTCGTCTTCGACGCGCTGGTGACGCGCTATGACGGACTGCCGTTCACGGCCGCGTACATTCTCGAAAGGCTGTAGGAGGACGCCATGGTAACCGCGCAAGACTATGGGGAATTCGAAACCGCCTGGTGTCCCGGCTGCGGCAACTTCTCCATCCGCAAGGCCGTGGTCAAGGCGCTCGTGGCGCTTGGCCTGCCGCCGCACAAGGCGGTTTTTTCCACGGGCATCGGCCAGGCGGCCAAGGCCCCGCACTATATCCGGGTCAACACCTTCAACGGCCTGCACGGCCGGTCGCTGCCGGCGGCCACGGGCATCCGGCTGGCCAACCCGGACCTGACCGTGTTCGCCGAATCCGGCGACGGCTGTTCCTACGGCGAGGGCGGCAACCACTTTCTGGCCGCGCTGCGCCGCAACATCGACATCACCTACATCGTTCACGACAACCAGATTTACGGTCTGACCAAGGGACAGGCCAGCCCGACCACGCCGCAGGGCCAGAAGACCAAGACCCAGCCCCACGGCGCGCCCTCGGCGGCCTTCAATCCCGTGGCCGTGGCCGTGACCATGGGCGCGGGCTTCGTGGCCCGGGGCTTTGCCGGCGAGATCGACCATCTGGCCGGGCTCATCGCGGCCGGGGCGCGGCATCGGGGTTTTTCCCTGATCGACGTGCTCCAACCCTGCGTCTCCTTCAACAAGGTCAACACCTACGCCTGGTACAAAGAGCGCTGCTACCTGCTCGGCGACGACTACGACCCCACGGACCTCCAGGCCGCCACGGAGCGGTCCCGGGAATTCGGCGACCGGATTCCCCTGGGCGTCATCTGGAAAAGCGACCGCCCGGCCTTTCCGGTGGAGCCGGACGCGCCGCTGGCCACCAGGGAGCCGGATATGGGCGTGTTGCGGGAGATCCTGGCGGAGTACGCGTAAGAGGGCAGGGGGAAAACTCCGGCGACCGGGAGGGGCTTCCCCCCTCCCGGATCACCCTCTTCGAGGAAGAAGCGGACGGGGAGGTGACGGCATGGAATTCGACCTGAAGTTTTTTTTGAAGGACACCATTCGCAAGATGGTGGACTTTTCGACCACGGCCCAGAATCGCGGCATTGCCCCGCCGCCGTTGCAAAAGCCCTATGCCCCGGACGCGACGCTCACGCCCCTGCCGGGACCTGACTGCGGTTGGCCCGGCATCGCGCCCCGGTCCGTGGCCGAGGCCATTGCCGGCCGCGTCTCCCGGCGCAAATACACCGACGCCGCCCTTGGCCTGGAAGAACTTGGTTTTCTCCTGTGGGCCACCCAGGGAATGCGACGGATAACCGGCGGGTCGGGCTTTCGCACCGTGCCGTCGGCCGGCTGCCGCCATGCCCTGGAAACCTATCTGGCCGTCTTTCGCGTCGGCAACCTGCCGTGGGGGCTCTACCGTTATCTGCCCGTGGAGCACGCCCTGGTTCTGGAGGACCGGCCGGAGGACTTCGAAACGCTGCTGCGCGAGGCCGCCTTTGGCCAGCCTTTCGTGTCGCGCAGCGCGGCCACGTTCATCTGGACGGCCGTGCCGGCCCGGATGGAATGGCGTTACGCCGAAGCCTCCTCCAAGGTCATCGCCCTCGATGCCGGGCACGTCTGCCAGAATCTCTATCTGGCCTGCGAGGCCGTGGGCGCGGGAACCTGCGCCGTGGCCGCCTATGACCAGGAGGCCATGGACGACCTGCTCGGCGTCGACGGGGAAGAGGAATTCACGATCTATCTGGCGCCGGTCGGCAAGATCGGGTCCGACGCCGGCAACAAAGGAGATGCGTCTTGAAAAAAATCGCCTTGTTCGCCTTTCGCGGCGACATGTCGTGCTTCGTCCATGTGCTGCTCAACGCCATCGAATTTCGCGAGAAAGGCTATGAAGTGCAGGTGATCCTGGAAGGGGAGGCCACCAAACTCGTGGTCGGGCTGGCCAAGAAGGACAACCCCATGCACGAGCTTTTCGAGAAGACCAAAAGCCTGGGGCTGTTCGCCGGGGTCTGCCGGGCCTGCTCGCATCAGCTCGGCAGCCAGGAGGCCGCCGTGGCCGAGGGCTTCACCCTGCTCGACGACATGCACGGCCACCCGAGCATGGCCCGGTATACCGACGACGGGTATACCGTCATCGTGCTGTAAGGCGGGGAAAGAGAGAGAATGCCTCCGGCGGCCGGGAGGGGGTCACCCCCTCCCGGACCCTCCCGAAAGGGGCGGGCGGA
>JAFABC010000166.1 GCA_023426275.1 Pseudomonadota bacterium
GCGCCGTCCTGGCCGGCTGCGGCGGCCGGAATCGGCGCGCTGCCGACCGGGGCGGCGACGGCGACAGAGGCAGCCGCCGTCGCCGCGGACACGGTCTCGCTTTGGGGCCTTGGCGACGGCGGATCGGGCACGACCGGAGCCTGGACCGCGTACAGGCCCAGCACGCCGTAACCGCCGTTGTCCACCGCCATGTCCATGGGACCATCCTCCAACGGTTCTCACCTTGTCCGAACCTCTTATCGACCGCGCCGACAAGGTTCTTTAGGCCGGCCCGAAAAAAGTCTATGCTGCGCCTCCCATGCCGCAGACCCCGCCGGCCGTGTACGCCGTCACCGAAAAAGGCCTCCATCTGGGCCGCCGTCTGGCCGACCGCTTCGGCGCGGACCTGTTCGCCCCAAAGCGTCTGGCGGCGCGCCTGGGCGACCGGTTGCGGGCCACCGGCTACGCCTCCCTGGGGACGCTCGTGGCCGCCCAGTTCCACACCCGGCCGGCCCATGTGTTCGTGTGCGCCTGCGGCATCGCCGTGCGGGCCATCGCGGGGCACCTGCGCGACAAGACCGAGGACCCGGCCGTGGTCTGCGTCGACGACGCCGGACACTTCGCCATCAGCCTGCTTTCCGGCCACCTGGGCGGGGCCAACGCCCTGGCCCGGGAAATCGCCGCCGCCATCGGGGCCGTGCCCGTGATCACCACGGCCACGGATGCGGCCGGCGCGCCGGCCATCGAACTGCTGGCCCGGGACCTGGGGCTGGCCATGGACAACGGAGAGGCCACCCGCCGGGTCAACGCCGCCCTGGCCGGCGGCGGTCCGGTGGCCGTGTTCGATCCCCTCGGCGTCTTCACCGTGGCCGCCCCGGCCGCGGCCGGCTTTTTCCAATGGGTGGCCGAGCCCCGCGCCCCCGATCCGGACACCCCGCTGGTGGTGGTGGACTGGCGCGCCGGGCCGGCGCGGCCGGACACCGTGTATCTGCGCCCCCGGGTGCTGGTGGCCGGCATCGGCTGCCGGCGCGACACCCCGGCGGCCGACATCCTGGGCCTCGTGGACACGGTCTGCCGCGAACGCAGGCTGGCCCGAAGCGCCATCGGCCTGGTGGCCAGCATCGAGGACAAGCGCGACGAGCCCGGCCTGTTGGCGGCGGCCGCGAGCCTTGGCGCGGCGACCCGTTTTTTTCCGGCCTCCGAACTCGCCACCGTGGACGCGCCCCATCCGTCGGCCACGGTGGCCCGACACATGGGAGTGGGCAGCGTATGCGAAGCAGCGGCGATACTGGCCTCGAACGGCGGCAGACTGCTGGCGCCCAAGACGCGGACCGAACGGTCCACGGTGGCGATATGTCTGGCCGGCTGACCGTGGTCGGGCTTGGCCCCGGGGATGCGGCCCTGCTGCCGCCCCTGGCCGTGGCCGCCCTGGAAGAAGCGGATACCGTCGCCGGCTACACGGCCTACATCGACCTGATCGCGCCGCGAACCCTTGCCGGCAAGACGGTCCTGGCCACGGGCATGACCGGCGAGGTGGCCCGCTGCCGGGCCGCCCTGGAGGCGGCGGCCTCGGGCAAACGCGTGGCCCTGGTTTCCAGCGGCGACGCCGGCGTCTACGGCATGGCCGGGCTGGCCCTGGAGCTTTTGGAGACCATGGGGCTGGCCGGACGCGTCGAGTTCTCCGCGGTGCCGGGCATTCCGGCGGTGTGCGCGGCGGCGGCCCTGCTCGGCGCGCCCCTGACCCACGATTTCGCCGTGGTCAGCCTGTCCGACCTGCTCACCCCGATGGAGGCCATCCTTCGCCGGCTGGAAGCGGCCCTGGCCGCCGATTTCGTCCTGGCCCTCTACAATCCCCGGTCCCGGCGGCGCGCCGGCCATCTGGCCGGGGCCCTGGCCCTGGCCGGCCGTTACCGCGCGCCGCAAACACCCGTCGGCATGGTCAAAAACGCCTTCCGTCCCGGCCAGGAAATCCGCGTCACCCCCCTGGCGGCGGCCGAGCCGGACTGGGCCGACATGCTCACCCTGGTGGTCATCGGCAACGCTTCCACGCGGTTGGCCGCCGGTTCCATGCTCACCCCGCGCGGCTACGCCGGCAAGTACGACCTGAAAAGCTGATTTCCGACTGTTTCGGGCTGCAATCATTCCCCTTTTCCGGACACCCGTCCTTGACAGCCTGTCCGGGCTGGCCGTACACACCCTATGTGATAAATTATTTTCGCAAGGAGGTGCGAGGGATGAAAAAGGCGTTGTTTACGGTGCTCGCGTGCATGGCGCTGGTGGGCTTCGTGGGCCTGCCCCTGTTGCAGGCCGTGGAAGCTCCGGCCGACCTGACCATCAAGGTCCCGGAAGGCATGAAGGCCACCAAGACCGAGGCGAAGTTCTCCCACAAGGGACACGCCAAGATCGACTGCAAGGTCTGTCACCACAAGGGCGAAGCCAACCAGAAGTGCGCTTCGGCCGGCTGCCATGACAGCACCGACCCCAAGGACAAGAAAAGCGAACATTCGTTCTACCGCACGTTCCACGACATGCAGAGCGAGCGGAGCTGCCTCGGCTGCCACAAGAAGGAAGGCAAGGGCCCGACCAAGTGCACCGAGTGCCATCCCAAGCAGGGAGCCTAACCCTTTTGCGCGAGGCCGGCCGCCTATCCCCGGCCTCGCCCTCCTTTTTCCCGTATTTGCGACGCCACCGTGCGGCCGAGGTATCCCATGGCGACCGACAAGCCCCTTCCCGCTGCTGATGACGACATCATCGACCTGACCGACCTCGTGGAAGAGGGGGCCGGCGACGCCAAGGCCTCCGCCGACGAGGGTCCCGTGGACATGAGCTTCGAACAGGAGCTCGAAGACCTTTTCGGCGACGTCGATCCCGCGCCGGCCAAGGCGCCGGCCGGGAAAGCCGCCGCGCCCGCCGACGACGACCTGATGGACCTTGCCGGCCTCGGTCTCGACGATGACGCCGACACGCCCGCTCCGGCCGCCAAGGCCGATGCGCCCGCCGACGACGACATCATGGATCTGGCCGGCCTCGGTCTCGACGACGACGCCGACACGCCCGCCCCGGCCGCCAAGGCCGACGCGCCCAGCGCCGACGAGGACGACATCATGGACCTCGCCGGTCTCGAACTCGACGGCGGAGCCGAAACCCCGGCCGCGGCCGACGACGACATCATGGATCTGGCCGGGCTGGAGGTCGACGACGCGGCCGGACAGGCCGCCGCGCCGGCATCGCCGGACGCCGCTTCGCAGACCGGTGCGGACGATCTTTTCGAGCTGCCCGACCTGGAGGCCGACGACAGCGCGCCCGGCGCGGGCGACCTGGGCGAGCTGGGCGACCTGGACTTCGCCGGCCTGGGGCAGGATGCAACCGCCGCCGGGCCCGAGCCCGCCGTCCAACCCGGGGAAGCCGACCTGGACAATCTCGATTTTCTGACCGACGTCGGGGAAGCCACGCCCGAGCCGGCCGACGCGGCCGCCATGGACGACGACGCCCTGGCCGAGGCCCTTGGCACCCCACCCGGGGACGAGGACGTGGACATCGCCGAGCTCAGCGGCATCGCCCCGCTCGAGGAAGCGC
>JAFABC010000176.1 GCA_023426275.1 Pseudomonadota bacterium
GGGGGCATCATGCCCCCCGGCCGCCGGAGGCGTCTTCTCTCTTCTTTCCCCCTAGCAGGTGCAGGCGGGCTTGGGCTGGCTGTCCTCGGAAAACGGCGACATGCGCCGCAGCGTGCTGATGACGCCGGGCATGTTTTCGAGCACGAGGTCGATTTCGGCATCGGTGGTGTAGCGCGACAGACTGAAGCGGATGGAGCCGTGGGCGAAGGTGAAGGGCACGCCCATGGCCCGCAACACATGGGACGGCTCCAGGCTGCCGGAGGTGCAGGCCGAGCCCGAGCTGGCGCAGATGCCGAACTGGTCGAGCATGAGCAGGATGGCCTCGCCTTCCACATACTTGAAGGCGATGCTCGACGTGTTGGGCAGCCTGTTTTCCACGTCGCCGTTGATGCGCGCATCGGGAATCGTGGCCAGCAGCCCCTGCTCCAGACGATCGCGCTGGGCCTTCACGCGGGTGTTTTCCGCGGCCATGTTGGCCTTGGCCAGGGTCATGGCCTTGGCCAGGGCGATGATGCCGGCGGTATTTTCGGTGCCGGCCCGACGGCCGCGTTCCTGGTGGCCGCCGATGAGAAACGGCCGAAACGGCGTTCCCTTGCGCACGTAGAGCACGCCGACGCCCTTGGGCGCGTGGAGCTTGTGGCCGGACAGGGCCAGCATGTCCACGGGCAGCTCGGCCAGATTGATGTCCACCTTGCCGACGGCCTGGACGGCGTCGGTATGCAGCAGCACGCCGCGCGCCTTGCACAGGGCCGCGATCTCCGGAATGGGAAAGATCGTGCCGGTTTCATTGTTGGCGTACATGATGGAAACCAGGGCCGTGTCCTTGCGGATGGCCGCTTCCAGCTCCTTGATGTCCAGCCGGCCCTGCTCGTCCACCCCGAGGGAGGTGACGGCGTAGCCGTTTTCCTCCAGGTGCTTGGCCAGACTGAGCACGGCCGGGTGCTCCACCCGGGTGGTGATCAAATGCCGCTTGTCCGGGTTGGCGGTCAGGGCGCTGTGAATGGCCGTATTGTCGGATTCCGAACCGCAGGAGGTAAAGAGGATTTCCTCCGGCTTGCAGCCGAGCACCCCGGCCACGTCGGCCCGGGCCTGTTTGAGCCGCGTGCCGACATAGCCGCCAAAGGAATGCATGCTTGACGGATTGCCGTACCAGTGGCCGAGAAACGGCACCATTTCCTCCACGACTTCCGGAGCCACCATGGTGGTGGCATTGTTGTCGAGATAGACCGGGTTCATTTGTCCGCCTCCCTGACCGTGATATCGGGCTCCACGAGTTCCTGAAGCCGTTTTTGCACGAACTCCGTCAGCGTCACATTGCTGACCGGACAGCCCTTGCACGCCCCGCGCAGGGCCACGAGCACCGTCTTGCCGTCGATGTCGATGAGTTCGACATCGCCCCCGTCCTTCTTGAGGTTGGGCCGGATTTCCTCGTCCATGACCTTGGTCACGAGCCTGACCCGTTCGATGTTGGTGAGGCCCTTCTTCGACGTGGCCGCGTGGACCGGGGGCGCGGCCGCGACCTTGCCCAGCTCTTCGTCGAGAATGGCCTGCAACTTCTCCTGGCAGTCGCCGCAGCCGCCGCCGGCCTTGGTGAAGTCGGTGATCTCCTCCACGCTCGTCAGGTTGTTTTCCCGGATGGCCCGGCGGATCTGGCCGTCGTAGACGCCAAAGCACTTGCACACCAGCTCGCCTTCGGGCTCGTGCTCCGGGGCCTTCTCGCCCAGATAGTCGGCCAGGGCCGCTTCCAGGGCTTCCTGGCCCATGACCGAGCAGTGCATTTTTTCCTTGGGCAGCCCGCCCAGGAATTCGGCGATGTCCTTGTTGGTGAGTTTGCGCGCCTCGTCGATGGTCTTGCCCTTGAGCAGTTCCGTCAGCACGGAGCTGGAGGCGATGGCCGAGGCGCAGCCGAACGTCTGAAACCTGGCGTCCTCGATGATGCCGGCGTCGTTGATCTTCAAGTACAGCTTGAGGGCGTCGCCGCAGGCCAGCGAGCCGACTTCGCCCACGGCATTGGCGTCTTCGAGACTGCCTACGTTGCGGGGATGCAGAAAATGATCCCGGACCTTATCGGTATATTCCCACATGATATCCTCCGTGCCGCGTCCCGGCTGCCGCCGGCGGGCCGCATCCTGTATCTGTCGCATGGGGGCGGGAAAAGGGCCAATCCCCGTTTTTCCGGTCCCCGTGTAATTTCATACCATAATGAGAGGATTAATTCTGTCAATCGCGATCTTTACCCTTTGCCTCCCTTGCGCTAGGCAGGAGACGGTAAATGCAAGCGGTTTCCAAGCGCAGGCACCAAGCGGCAGGCGCACGACAACGGTGGCGCGACGACCCGAGCGTCGCCCGGGGGTGACGCGATGTTGGAGAAACTGGGGCTTATCGCCCTGGCCGGGGCGGCCGGCTCCCTGGCCCGGTACTGGCTGTCCGGTCTGGTGTACACACTGGCCGGTCGCAATTTTCCATGGGGCACGGCGGCGGTCAACATCCTGGGCTGTTTCCTTTTCGGCTTCGTGTGGGAACTCGGCGAAGGCCGCATGTTGTTGCGGCCGGAAACCCGCGCCATCATCCTAACAGGTTTCATGGGCGCCTTCACCACGTTTTCCACGTTCATTTTCGAAAGCGGCGGCCTCCTGGAGGACGGCCGCTACCTGTCGGTCCTGGCCAACATCGGCTTCCAGACCGTACTCGGCTTTGCGGCGCTTTTCGGCGGCTTCATGCTCGGCCGCCTGCTGTAGGCCCCGTTTCCCCTTCGAGGGAGGCCGGGAGGAAGCATTCCCCCGGGCGGGGTGCCAGGGACGATGCCCCTGGTACAAGATGAAGGAGAGATCATGACGGAGTATGCCGAGGTCGAGTTGTTGCGGGTCTACTGCGGCGAATCCGACCGCGTGGACGGCCGGCCCCTGTACGAACTGCTGGTGGAACTGGCCCGGAGGCACGGCGCGGCCGGGGCCACGGTGCTGCGCGGCATGTTGGGATTCGGGGCCGGGAGCCTCGTGCACACGGCCAAGCTGCTGCGTCTGTCCGAGGATCTGCCCATGGTGGTGGAAATCGTGGACCGGCCGGAACGCATCGAGGCGCTGTTGCCGCGCATCGAGGAGACAACCAAGGGCGGGCTCATCACCCGGCAGCGACTGACGGCCCATTTCCACTGTCCGGTGCGCGTGCGCGACGTCATGGCCACGGACGTGGCCACGGTGCCGGTCACCGCCTCCCTGTCCACGGCGGTGGACCTGCTGGTGGCCCGGGGGGTCAAGGCCGTGCCCGTGCTCGACGCCAAACAAAAGGTGACGGGCATCATCACCGGCGGCGACCTGCTCACGCGCGGCGGCATGGACGCCCGGCTTTCCCTGCGCACCCACCTGCCCGAAGAGTTGCGCCAGCGCGAAATTTCCAAGCTGGCCCAGCGCACGGCCGGCGACATCATGACCACGCCGGTGGTGACCATCGGCGAGCGGGCCAGCCTTCGGGAAGCGGCCCGGCTCATGACCAAAAAAGACCTCAAGCGCCTGCCGGTGGTGGACGAGGCCGGGGAGCTCATCGGCATCGTCAGCCGCACGGACATCCTGCGTTCGGCCGCCGACCTCGCCCCCACGGCCGTGGCCCTGCCCCGGTTCACGGCCGGCCTTTTCCAGCTGGCCCGCGACGTCATGTTCACCGAGGTGCCCACGGCCGCCCCGGACACGCCGCTGCCGGAGGTGCTGGCCAAGCTCGTGGCCTCGCCGTTGCGGCGGGTGGTGGTGGTCGACGCCGCCAACACGGTGCGCGGCATCATCCTCGACAGCGACCTGCTCACGCGCTGCGGCCCCGGGCGCAAGACGGGCATCCTCCAGGCCCTTTTCGGCGCGCAACCCGCAAACGACGCCTGTCCGACAGGCACGGCCGGCGAAGTCATGGAAACGAACGTCTACACCGTGCCCGAGGACGCGGAACTCATGCACGTGCTGACCAGGATGCTGTCCCTGCGCTGCAAGCGGCTGGTGGTGGTCGACGACGACGACAAGCTGCTCGGCATGGTGGACCGGGAAGCCCTGCTCCGCGTGATCGCCGGGCGCTGACGCCGATTTCCCTTTGCCATGACAGCCGATTCACGGTAATCCCCGGCTCGCCGGGCGGCGAGGTCAGCCGACCGCCAACCGCCGCCCGGCAATTCCGCTTCCCACACGAAAACCAGCAAGGAGCACGAGCCATGGAGCGCACGCTTTCCATCATCAAACCCGACGCCGTTTCCCGCAACCTGAGCGGGGCCATTCTCAAAATGATCCAGGACGCCGGCCTCAAGGTCGTGGCCATGAAGATGATCCAGCTGTCCAAGGCCGAGGCCGAGGGTTTCTACGCCGTGCACAAGGAACGGCCGTTTTTCGGCAGCCTCGTGGACTTCATGATTTCCGGCCCGGTGGTCGTGTCCATCCTCGAGGGTGACGACGCCATCGCCCGCTACCGCAAGCTCATGGGCGCCACCAACCCGGCCAACGCCGACGAAGGCACCATCCGCAAGACCTACGCCCTGGACATCGAGAAGAACTCCGTCCACGGCTCCGACGCCCCCGAAACCGCCGCTTTCGAGACGTCCTACTTCTTCAGCGCCCTGGAAATGGTGGGCTAGGGTCATGGCCGCCGTCATCGGCTTTCTCGGCGCGGGAAACATGGGCACGGCCATCATCAACGGCCTGTCCGCCGTCCCGGACGTCTCGGCCCTGGCCTACGACGTGGACGCGGCCAAGACGGAGGCCCTGGCCGCAAAAGGGCTGGCCAAACAGGCGCAAACGCCGCAGGCCCTGGCCGAGGGCAGCGACGTCCTGATCCTGTGCGTCAAGCCCCAATACCTGCCCGCCGCCATGCAGGCGCTCACCCCGAGCCTCAAACCCGGCACGGTGGTCTGCTCCATCGTGGCCGGCGTGACCATGGCCCGGCTGCGCGACCTGACCGGCGGGACCTGCCCGGTGGTGCGCATCATGCCCAACACCCCGGCGCTGGTCGGCGCGGGCCAGTTCGCCCTGTGCCTGGACGACCCGAAACTTGCCGCAAAGGACAAGGACTTCGTGGCCGGCCTCTTCGCCAAGCTCGGACAGACCTATCCGCTGGAAGAAAAGCTGTTCGACGCGTTCACGGGACTGGCCGGTTCCGGCCCGGCCTACGTGCTCTACTTCATGGAAGCGCTGATCGAATCCGGCGTGCTGATGGGGTTTCCCCGCGACAAGGCCACGGACATCGTCACCGGGCTGTTCGCGGGCACGACCAAGCTGGCGGCCGATTCGGGGCGGCACCCGAGCCTGCTGCGCGAAATGGTGACCTCGCCGGCCGGCACGACCATCGAGGCCCTCATGCATCTGGACCGCATGGCCGTGCGGGCGTCCATCATCGACGCGGCCGCGGCCTCGAAGGACCGTTCCGCCGAACTGGGCTAGGATCCGCACCACCGTCTGGGACACATGGAAAAGGCCCCCGCCGTGATCACGGCGGGGGCCTTTGACGTTTTTTTAGGACAAGCGGTGATTAGGCGGATTTGACCACATTGGTGGCCTTGGGCCCCCGCTCACCCTCGATGATGTCGAATTGCACGAGTTCCCCCTCGCGCAAGGTGCGAAAACCATCGCCTTCAATAGACGAGTAATGGACAAAAACGTCGTCCTGGCCTTCGCGCATGATGAAGCCATACCCCTTCTTGTCACTGAACCACTTGACAGTACCTTCAAATCCCATACATCTGCCCTCCTGAAAAAGCGTACCCTATCAATTAACACTCCCAACGCAAAAAGGTCAACAAAAAAACAAATATCCTTTGACAGGGTGTCCGGTCGACAGAGGCGGGACACACGCCAGGCGAAAGATACGTGCCTTTAACATTACGTGCCCAAATAAATTTTCCGCACAACAAGCAATACTAGAGCAATCAGCCCACCGGAAACCAAAACCAACTTTTCCAGTATGGTATACCGCATCGCATTCCAGGGTTTTCCCTGTGGTCCCATGGCCGGTTTTTCGACCAGCCGACCGAAATAGACCGCCCTGCCCCCCATGCCCGCGCCGCACAGCCAAGCCGCCGCCGCCATGGGCCAACCGGCATTGGGGCTGGCGCTTTTGCGCGCATCGGCCACGATGTCGCGAAAGCGCACGCCGCGCCCCCGGCCCAGCAACCGGGCTGCCGCCACCATGCCCAGGGCCGTCAACCGGGCCGGCAGCCAGGCCAGCGCATCGTCGGCCCGGGCGCCGAACCAGCCCAGACGCCGGTAGCGGTCGGTGCGGTAGCCCCACATGGAGTCGGCGGTGCTTATGGCCTTGTAGGCCCACAGGCCGGCCGGTCCGGTCAGAACCAGCCAGAACAGCGGGGCGATAAAGGCGTCGTTGGCATTCTCGGCCACCGACTCGGCCAGGGCCCGCCACAGGCCGTGCGCATCGAGCGCCGAGACATCGCGGCTGACCAGTCCGGCCACGACGGTTCGGGCGGCTTCCGTATGATTTTCTTCCAAAAATCGTGCCGCCCGGCGTCCTTCGCGCAGCAGCGAGCCCAGGGCCAGCCCGGCCATGGCGAAATACAGCCCGATCAACCAGCCGACGCCGGGAAGGCTCCCCAGCAGCCAGACCAGTCCGCTGGTAGCCAGGACAACGCCCAGCACGCCAACGGCGCCAAAGACGCGGCCGCGCCAGCCCCAGGCATCGGCCAGCCGGTCGAGCCAGACGTAGGCCGCGCCCAGTGCCCGGACCGGATGCGGCAGACGGGGAGGATCGCCAATGGCCAGATCCAGGGCCACGGCAGCGACAAGCAGCAAGGTTTGCATGGATGATTTCCCAGGAAGGCGCGGCAGCGGCGTTCCCGTTTTTCTGGAGCCGGCAGGAAAAGCACTCCACGGAAAATGGGAAGCGAAGAATGCCTCCGGCGGCCGGGGGGCATGATGCCCCCCGGACCCCCTCGATAGTTCTTTGCGCGGCGCGAAGCGACGCTGGCGCACCTTGGCGGCGCATTTTTCCCCTGGCAAAGCCAGGGGAAAAA
>JAFABC010000187.1 GCA_023426275.1 Pseudomonadota bacterium
TTCTTTCCGCGGCGCGAAGCGAGGCTGGCGCACTTTGGCGGCGCATTTTTGCCCAGTCAAAGCCTGTAAAAAAATACGCCGCCAAACGTTCGAAGTACCACCCCGCCAACCAACCGTCCGGCCGCCCACCCCTTTCGGGAGGGTCCGGGAGGGGGTGACCCCCTCCCGGCCGCCGGAGGCATCTTCAATATTGCCCGACCGGCCTACGCGCCGGCCGCTTTTTTCATCTTGCGGAATATGGTGGTGCGGTCGATGCCGAGACGCTTGGCCGCCTCGCCCACGGAGCCGAAGTGGGCGATGGCCTGCTCCAGGTAGTCGCGCTCGAACACGGCCAGCACGTCCTTATAGGGGCGCTCGAAGTCGAGGGGCACGGCCACGCCGGCGGTTTCGCCCGCTTCGTCCTCGGGCGACGGCAGCAGGCATTCCTTCACCCGCATGGCCGTGGGCAGATCCTCGTCCGTAATCTCGGCGTCGCAGGTGATGACCAGCCCTTCGATGAGGTTTTCCAGCTCCCGCACGTTGCCCGGCCAGTTGTAGTGGGCCAGCACCCGTTCGGCCTCCAGGGAGAGGGACGCCCGCTTGCGGTAGCGCGCGCCGAAGCGTTGCAGGAACAGCCGGGCCAGGGGCAGGATGTCGTCGGGCCGGTCGCGCAGGGGAGGGATTTCGAGCACGGCCACCCGCAGGCGGAAAAACAGGTCGCTGCGAAAGGTGCCGGTGCGCGCCTCGGCCTCCAGGTTGCGGTTGGTGGCCGCGATCACCCGCACGTTGACCTTGCGGGCCTTGCTCACGCCCACCGGCATGACCTCCCGGTCCTGGAGCACGCGCAACAACTTCGACTGCAACGGCAGCGGCATTTCGCCGATCTCGTCCAGGAAGATGGTGCCGCCCTCGGCCATCTCGAAAAAGCCCACCCGCCCCTTGGGATGCGCCCCGGTGAAGGCGCCGGGCGCGTAGCCGAACAGCTCCGCCTCGATGAGGTTTTCCGGAATGGAGGCGCAATCGACCTTGACGAAGGGTTTTTCCCGGCGGGGGCTGGCCTCGTGGATCATGCGGGCGAAAAGCTCCTTGCCCACCCCGGTTTCGCCGAGCACCAGGGTCACGGCGTCCGTGGCCGCCACCCGGCGCAGCAGATCCATCAACCGCTTCATGGCCGAGTTTTCGGCAATGAAGTTGGTGACGCCGCCGCCTTCCCGGATGAAGAAATCCATCTGGTGCTGGTAGGTCTCGATGAGTTCCTGCTGGCGCGAGATGCGTTCGCGCATCCGGGCCATGAGGGTGATGTCGCGGGCGTAGACCACGACGAGGCTGACGGTGCCGTCGGGATCGCGCACGGGCTTGCCGTCGATGGTCATGGAGCGGTTGTCCCGGGCGACCTGGATGGAGGAGGCGGGCCGGCCCGTGGCCACGATCTCGGGCGTGATGGGCGCGATGTTGAACAGCCCCTCCTCCTTGAGCTCCTCGACGTTCTTGCCGATGAGTTCGGCCTTGGTCATGCCGGTGAGCTGTTCGTAGGCGGCATTGACCTTGAGGGCGTAGCCGTCGCGGTCGGCGATGAACACGCCGTCCTCGATGCTGTCGAGGATGGCGTCGAGGTGCCGGGCCACGGGATCGATGGGCAATTGCTCTTTTTTTCTCATTTACGCGCCTTTTTGGGGACGGCTTTGTCACAAATTTCCCAAACTGCGCCCCACGCTCCTGTACCATAGCCTTTTTCGTGGCAAAATTGCAACGCGTTGCAAAAATGCCAACACCCTGAATTCCTTTATTTTTGAGCAAAATACCCGGAAAAAGACGCTGCGAATTTGCAACATGGCATGTTTTTTTCGGGTCTTTCATCCGACCATTTTCAAGCTTTTCCTAACATTTCAGCATATTATGAATCTGGCATGCCCGTTGCTAGAGGAGAAACAACGCGAACGAAACAAACCCTGAAAACACTGCCCTGTCACGCATAAGGAGACCGCCATGGACGCCAGCCCCAACACCACCAAGGTACGCCCCGTTGTAACGCCCCTGGACCACTACACCGTCGAAGGCGTCAGCGAATGTTCCGCCTGCGGTCGCTCCGTCAAGATGCAGCTGCTTATTGAAAACGACATCATCGTCAATGCCGGTGGTACGGTCGAAAGCTGCACCTACAGCCGCGAATGCATGGCCGCGCTCATCGCCACCGTCACGGGCATGAATACCTACGACGCCCAGGCCGTCTCTTCCGAGGATTTCCAGCCGCTGATGACCCGCGTCATCGAAAAGCTCGGTTGCGACAACTGGTGCGTGGCCGCCCTGCGCATCGCGCTGCGCAACTACCGCATCAAGGCTGCGGCCTAGGCACACCCGCAGCCCTGCCGCCCGGCCGTCCGCCCGGACCCACACGGCCGGCCGTGGCCAGCCAGGGGACGTCCCGCCGCTCGCGTCCCCTGGCTTTTTTTTCGCCCGGCGCATCCAGGGCATTCCGGCCAGACCTCTCTCCTTCCGCTCCAATGCACACAGGGCGCTCGTCGACCCGCCGGCTTTGCGG
>JAFABC010000222.1 GCA_023426275.1 Pseudomonadota bacterium
GGCAAAGCCCGGGGAAAATTGCGCCGCCAAGGTGCGCCAGCGTCGCTTCGCGCCGCAAAAGAACCGTCGAGGGGGTCCGGGGGGCATCATGCCCCCCGGCCGCCGGAGGCATCTTCTCCCGCGCTAGGCGCTTTGGGCGGCCAGTTGTTTGGTGGCGGCCTGGATGAGGCGGGCGGCGTCGGTCAGATGGGGATCGGCTTCCACGGCGCGTTTGGCGGCGCTTAAGGCTTCGTTCCAGTTGCCGAGTCTGGCCTGGACGTGGGCCATGGTCTGGTCGAGCAGGGGGTGGGACGCGCCCTTGTGCATGGCGTCGAGCAGGATGCGTTCGGCTTGCGTCCATTCGTCGGCCTTGCCGGCGGCGGTCAGCAGAAAATCGTAGGCCCGGGCGTTGTCCGGCGATTCTTCCACCGCCCGCTTGCTGTATTCCAGCGAAGCCTTGAACTGGCCGGCGTCGATCAGCCGGGAGGCGATCAGCGGGAAAAGGCCTTTTTCATCGACATAATCGGCCACGGCGCCGCGAAAGCAGCGCTGGGCTTCGAGCAGATTGCCTTCCCCCAACAGTTTGGTGCCCTTGAGGATCGCATGGTCGATGCGCAGCTTGCGCTCACGCATGGCGTCGAGGCTTTCCCGGTTGATGTCCTCTTCGATCTTCTGGGCCAGGGCGGTGGTGTAGGCGAGGAGCTTGCGTTCCTGCCCCTTGGCGTAGGGCACGCCGTTGGGGGCGTATTGGAGCACGCGGGGCAGTTTGCTGATGTTGCCGAAGGTTTCGCGCAGCTGGCTTTCGATCATGAGGCGGTCCGAGCCCGGCAGCCGGACGGACGAAAAGGCCCGCAGGGCGGCCGAGAGCAACTGCACCGTGCGCAGCTGTTCGTTTTTGAGATAGGCGGCCTTGGCCCTGGCCAGATCCTCGCGAATTGTTTTTGCGGTCGGCGGCATGGTCCTTACCTTCGGGGATGGACGTCTGCGTGCCGGGTACAGGGCCGCCGGGCGCGCCGGCGGCCGATTGTTTCCGGCATCGGGCAGGATAGGGAAGTTTCCCCCGGTTGAAAAGCCCCGCTCCCGGACTAATGCGCCTGTCCCCAGGTGTGGCCCACGCCGCAGTCCACGACCAGCGGCACGGACAGTCGCATGATGCCGGACATGATGGCCGACAGCCGGTCGCCGGCTGCCCGCGCGGCGGCTTCCGGCGCTTCCAGCAGCAGTTCGTCGTGAATCTGCAACACCATGACGGCATGGTGGGCGGCCAGCTCCGTGTCGGCGTGCACGGCCAGCATGGCCATTTTGATGATGTCCGCCGCGCCGCCCTGGACCACGGTGTTGATGGCCTGCCGCCGGGCCTGGGCGGCCAGCTGGCTGTTGCGCGACTCGATGTCCGGCAGCGGCCGGCGGCGACCGGCCAGGGTCGTGACGAAGCCCTGGCTGCGGGCCGTTTCCACCACGGAATCGTAGAAGGCGGACAGCCCGGACAGGCGCTCGAAGTATTTGGCGATAAAGGCCTTGGCCTCGTCGAGCTTGATGCCGAGGTCGCGGGAGAGCTTTTGCGGCCCCATGCCGTAGAGCAGACCGAAATTGATGGTCTTGGCCTGCCGGCGTTCGTCGGGACCGATGGCCTCCTGCGGCTTGTCGAAGAGCAGGGAGGCGGTGCGGGCGTGGATGTCGGCGCCCTCGGCAAAGGCCGAGAGCAGGGCCGGCTCCTGGGACAGGTGGGCCAGCACCCGCAGTTCGATTTGCGAGTAGTCCGCCGCCACCAGCGAATTGCCCGGTCCGGCCACGAAGCATTCGCGCATCCGCCGGCCCAGGGTCCCCCGGATGGGGATGTTTTGCAGGTTGGGGTTGGAGCTCGACAGCCGGCCCGTGGCCGTGGCCAGATTGTTGAACGTGGTGTGGACGCGCCCGGCCGCATCGGCCAGCCTGGGCAGGGGATCGAGGTAGGTGGAGCGCAGCTTTTCCAGCTTGCGGAATTCCAGGATGCGGTCCACCAGCGGGTTGGACCCGGCCAGCCGTTCCAGGGCCTCCTGGGAGGTGGAGGCCGCGCCGCCCGGGGTCTTGCGTTTGGGGGTCAGCCCCAGGTCGCCGTACAGGATTTCGCCCAGCTGCTGGCTGGACCGGGGATTGAACGGCCGGCCGGCCAGCCGGTGCAGCTCCGCCTCGATGCCGGTCAGGCGCTCGCTCACCTCGGCCCCGAAGGCGGCCAGGGATTCGAGGTCCAGGCGGATGCCGGCCCGCTCCATGGCCACGAGCACCGGAATGAGCGGCATCTCCAGCCGGTTGGTCAGCTCGGTCAGGCCGGCGGCGTCCAGACGGGACGCATAGACGTCGGCCAGCCGGGCCGCGGCCTTGGCCGTGTCGGTGTGGGACAGGTCGGCCGCGTCCACGGTGGGATCGGCGAACAGCATGTCGCGCAGCCGGGAAAAATCGTAATTGCGCTGCTCGGGATTGAGCAGGTAGGCGGCCAGCCCCAGGTCGAACCACTGGTCCAGGGAAACGGCCTCGAAGGCCCTGTCCCGGGACAGGAGCTCCTTGACCGAGGGCGCGGCCACCCGCTTGGCCCTGGCCAGCAGAGGGGCCAGGGCGCCCGGCGCGGCGTCGGTGGTCAGTTCGTCCTGGCCGAGGCTTATGGCGTAGCCGTCCGCCACCGGCACCAGGGCCACGGCCTTGCCGGTCGGATCGGGCAGGGCGGACGCGGGCACGGGCGCGGGCGCCGGATCGGGATCGGCGCTTTGGGCCGTCTTGGCGTCCGGCGCGGCGTCGAAAAGCGACAGCTGGCCGTCGGTGGCCTGGGGGACCGTGGGGGCGGACTTGGCCGGCGCGTCCAGGCTGGCGGCTTCCCGGGCCAGGGTGCGGAATTCGTAGGCGTCGAGGAAATGGCGCAGGGCCTTGGCGTCGGCCGGACGCAGGGCCGCGTCGGCCAATGTCGTTTCCGACAGCAGGTTGGTGCGCAGCCGGGTCAGGTCGCGGTAGGTGAACACGTCCTCAATGCGGGGTTCGATCTTGGCCCGTAGCGCCGGCTTGAGTTCGTCGAGATTTTCGCGCATGGCTTCCAGGGTGGGAAAGCGGCGCAGAATGCCGAGCGCTGTTTTGGGCCCGACCCCGGGCACGCCCGGGATGTTGTCGCTGGTGTCGCCGACCAGGGCCTGCAAATCGGGCCAGGAGGCCGGCTCGATGCCGTTTTCGGCCGTGAATTCGGCCTTGGTCACCAGCTTTTCGGCCTTGCCCACCGGATCGTAGAGCACGACCGAGTCGGCCAGGCATTGCTTGAGATCCTTGTCCGCGCCGACGATCACCACCGGAACGGTCTTGGAAAATTTGGCGGCCAGACTGGCGATGCCGTCGTCGGCCTCGGCGTCCGCGGGCACGATCACCGGCACGCCGAGCAGCTTGAGCCCGTCCAGCAGCGGTTCGACCTGCCGGGCCAGGGGTTCGGGCATGGCTTCGCGGTTGGCCTTGTACTCGGAATAGATCTTGCTGCGAAAGGAAGGCCCCTTCCCATCGAGAAAGAAAACGAGATGGTCGGGGGACTGTTCTTTCAAAAGTTTGAACAACAATCGAAAAATCATAAACAGGGCGTTGGTCGGGAACCCGTCCGAACGGGCCAGATCGCGGAAGGCGTGGTAGCCACGGTAAAAGAAGGCGCTTCCGTCTATAAGGAAGAGCGGGGATCGTGCGAAACCGAGTTTTTGAGCCAGATTCATGGGATTCCTTTCGCGGCGGCGGGCTTGGCGTCTTGCCGGGTTTTACGGCAGGGGACGGTTTGGCGCAACCGGAAGGGCGCGGCGCTCGACAAGGACGGATAAAGCGGATATCCTGATACGATCGGATGGCGTGTTTGTCTGTTTGGTGAATGCTTGTTCACAACGCTATACATTCCGGATTGATTATATTATCCGAAATTGCCCAACTCAGGGTGAAAGCCCGCCATGGAGATGGACGCAATGATCCAAAGCATGAAACGAATGTCCGCCCTTGCCGTACTCGTGGGCATTTTTTTGATGGCCGCAGGCGCTCATCAAGCCCTGGCCCAGGACGCCACCCCCACGAACGGAGCGGATCGCGTGGCCAGACGCTACGCGCCCCAGGCCGCGACCCAGTCGCCGGCCGCCGCTGCCGCCGTTGCCGACAGTCCGGCCCTGGAAAGCAAGATCGCCAAGATCCCGCTGCCGGATTTCGTCAAGGAGCAGCAGACCGAGCCGGCCACGCCCAAACCGCGTGAGACCGTCAAGACCGACCTGCCGGCCGCCGAAGGCGCCCCCATCGACATGGAAAAAAGCGTGCAGCGCGGTCTGGACGCCAACCCGCAGATGCAGTCGGCCCGGGCCGCCCTGAGCGGTTCCGAACAGTCGCGCCGGCAAGCCCTGGCCAACTTCGGCCCCGTGGGAACGGTCAGCTACGCCTTTCAGCGCACCGACGCCCAGGTCATCAGCACCAACAGCCAGTCCCAGCCCGGCAACCAGATCATCAACAACCTGCTGGGCTCGTCCCTGTCCACCTCCCGCTACGTCCATTCGCGGGAAGGCTACTGGCAAAATCTCTACCAGTTGCAGCTGACGGCCACCCAGCCGCTGTTCACGGGCTTCAAGCTCCTGAGCAGCTACCAGAAGGCGGCGCTCAACAAGGAATACGCCACCGCCAACATCACCTACACCGAACTGTCGCTCATCAAGTCCGTGCAGCAGGCCTTCCTTTCCCTGCTCCAGGCCCGGGCCAACGTGCAGAGCAACAAGGACTCGGTGGCCCGGCTCGAATCGCAGTACAAAGTGGCCCAGGCCTACTATGACGTCGGCCTCAAGCCCCGCCTGGACGTGTTGCAGGCCGAATCCGATCTGGCCCAGGCCGAACAGGACCTGCTCTCCGCCCAGAACGCCGTGCTCGTTCAGACGGCCCAGCTCAACTCCCTGCTCAATCTGCCCCTCAACCAGCAGACCAATTTCGTGGGCGAGCTGACCTACCTGCCGTTTACCATGTCCATCGAGGACTGCCTGGACACGGCCTACAAACAGCGTCCCGACCTCTACATGGGCGTCAAATCGGTGCAGATGGCGCAAAAGGACGTGAAGATCGCGGCCAGCCCGCTCTACCCGCAGGTGCAGGCCGAAGCCACCTACACCAAGCAGGGCAACCAGGCGGATCTGTCCCTGCACGACATGTCCGGCGCCACCACCCCGGAGACCACCACCTTCGGCATCTCGGCCTCGTTGCAGGCCTGGGACTGGGGCTCCACCTTCTTCGGGATGCAGTCGGCCCGCGACAACGTCAAAAAGCTGCAGGCCGATCTGGCCAACCTGCGCCTGGATGTCGGCTATCAGGTCAAGACCTGCTACCTCAACATCCAGGACGCGGCCAAACGCATCTCCGTGGCCCGCACCGCCCTGGAAGCGTCCAAGGAAGGCTACCGCATGGCCGTGGCCCGCTATCAGGCCCAGGTCGGCACCAGCACCGACGTGCTCGACGCCCAGTCCCGCGTGAGCACGGCCGAATTCAACCTGACCCAGGCGCTGACCGACTACCAGAGCGCCCTGGCCGATATCTACGTGGCCATGGGCGTCAAGAACCTCAGCCTGATGTCGAACTGATCCGCGCGCGACGCGACGCGATGTGAATAAGCGGCAGGCCGGTCGGTCTGCCGCTTTTTTTGAAGATGCCTCCGGCGGCCGGGAGGGGGTCACCCCCTCCCGGACCCTCCCGAAAGGGGCGGGCGGACGTTTGGTTGGTCGGGCGGTCTGGTGGCGGCGGGCTTCGAACGTTTGGTCGCGCATTTTTCCCCTGGCTTTGCCTGGGTAAAAATGCGCGAACAAACGTTCGAAGCCCGCCGCCACCAGACCGCCCGACCAACCAAACGTCCGCCCGCCCCTTTCGGGAGGGTCCGGGAGGGGGTGACCC
>JAFABC010000229.1 GCA_023426275.1 Pseudomonadota bacterium
GGGTCACCCCCTCCCGGACCCTCCCGAAAAGGGGGACGGCCGGACGGTTGCTTGGTCGGGTGGGGCTTCGAACGTTTGTCGGCGTCGCTTCGCGCCGTCAAAGACACATCGAGGGGGGCCGGGGGGAATCATTCCCCCCGGCGGGGTTCGGGGCGGCGCCCCGATTCCTCCTGTCTCTTGTTATTGCTCTTCGGGCGTTGTCGGCAGGGCGCAGTGTTCGCCGGCTGTGACGCGGGACAGGATCGGCTTCAGGGATTCGCCGGAGGCCAGCAGCCGGGCCATTTCCAGTTGTTCCGCCCGACAGGGGGCATGACCGTCGATGACCGCGCCGGTGACCTGCCGCAAAATTTCCGTGTAGCGGGGCCCGGGCTCGATGCCGAGCTTTTTGAGATCGTTGCCCGTGATCTCCACCCGCTTGGAGCGCAGCGTGGTCAGGTAGAGCGAAACATGCTTTTGGAGCGGTTCCCGGGGGTTGCGGGCCATGAGGAAAAGCGCGCCCTCCACGGGGAGCTTTTCCAGGAGGAAGTAAAGCTCGGACAACGCCCCCTTATGGTATTCCCAGTTGAAAAGCCCCTGGGCCGTGTCGCGGATCTGCGTCCGCAGTCGGGCGATGTCCTCGGCCGTGCGCTTGGAAAAGTTGAGCCGTTTGCCGATGATGCCGAACTGCTTGGCGTCCATGCCCGAGCACAGGGCCAGGAAGTAGATGAGCCAATGTTGGGGCTGGGGCTCGATGTAGAGCAGCCGATACCAGTTGAGGACGTTTTCCACCTCCATGAGCACGGCTTCCCGGGCCGGGTTGAGGGCGAGCAGGGGGTGGATGGCCGCCAGCAGCTTGTAGCTGTGCATCCGGCGCAGGCAGGAAAGCGGGGTCTTTTCCTCCAGGATCAGGCGCAGCTCGTGAAACACCCGCGAGCCGGACAGCTTGTGGAAAAAGTTGTGGCGCACGGCGTTCTTGACGAGCCGGTCGGTCTGCGCGCCGATGCGGAAGCCGAAACGTTCGCTGAAGCGGATGGCCCGCACGATGCGGGTCGGGTCCTCGACAAAGCTCAGGGAGTGCAGCACGCGCAGCACCCGGTCCTTGATGTCGCGCTGGGCCCCGAAAAAATCCACCAACTCGCCGAAACGGTCGGGCGAGAGATGCACGGCCAGGGCGTTGACCGTGAAGTCCCGGCGAAACAGGTCCATCTTGATGGAAGACAGCTCCACCGTGGGCAACGCGGCCGGGTATTCGTAATATTCGAGTCGGGCCGTGGCCACGTCCACGCGCTGTCCGTCGGGCAGGACCACCACGGCCGTCTTGAATTTGGGGTGGGCCTTGTATCGGCCGCCGAGTTCCCGGGTCATGGCCGCCGCGAAGGCGATGCCGTCGCCTTCCACCACGAGGTCCACGTCGTAGTTGCGCTGCTTGAGCAGCACGTCGCGTACGAAGCCGCCCACCACGTAGACCGAATAGCCAAGCTCGTGCCCGAGCGTGCCGGCCTTTTTGAGCAGGGCCAAAATGCCCTTGGGCAGCCGTTCGCGCAGCAGCCCCGAAATGTTGCGGTCGCGCTTGCGCTCGGGCAAGAGCGATTCGGGAATCCGGGCCGGCTCCTTGACCAGGGTGTTGACCAGGTCCGTGCGCGTGACCACGCCGGTGAGGCTGTCGTTTTCCACCACCGGCACAAGGCGCTGGCGCTGGCCCAGAATGATTTCCATGACCGGATAGAGGTCCGTTTCCGGCGTGACCACGGCCGGATCGCGAATCATGTATTCGGCGACCGGCACGTCGCCCAGGCCGTGGTTGATGGCCTTGTCCATGATGTCGTGCTCGATGACACCCACGCAACGCTGGCTGGTCCTGGTCACCACGGGCAGGGCCTTGAGGCCGTAGCGGGTCATGATTTCCTCGGCCCGGTGCATGGTGGCGTTTTCGTCAATCGATACGGCCGGTTTGCTCATGAGCTGGCGCACCAGGATCTGCGGATTGACCTGGGAATAGAGCAGCCCGAAAAGCTCCTCGCGCACCTGCGTCAGGGTGCGGTTTTTAATGGAGGCCGAGGCGGCGTAGGGGTGGCCGCCGCCGCCCAGGGAGGCGCAGATCTTGCCCACGTCCACATCGGCGCTGCGCGAGCGGGCCACGAGGTGGACTCGGTCGTTCATCAGCCCGATGGCGAACAGCACGCGCAGGTTTTCCATGTCGAGGAACTTGTGCACGAGCAGGGCGAAATCCCCCACGTACTGGTCGCTTTTGGCCTCGGCGATGACCACCTCCACGCCATTGATGTCGTGGGTCTGGGCCGATTCGATGAGCTGGCTCATGATGGTGATCTGTTCCGAGGACAGCTCGCGGGTCATGAGGTCCGCGATGACGCCCACATCCATGCCGTGGGCGCGCAGCCAGGCGGCGGCGGACAAGTCGTGTTCCGTGGTCGAGGCAAAGGTGAACGAACCCGTGTCCTCGTAGATGCCAAGACCGAGGATGGTGGCCTCGTCGGTCGACAGCGAAAGCCCCTTGGAGATGATCGATTCCATGAGAATGGCCGTGGTCGAGCCCCAGGCCCTGACCACGCTGGTTTCGGCCTCCACATCCTCGTCGGAGTCGGGATGGTGGTCGTAACAATGGATGACGAGATCCTTGTTGGCGAAAACGGGCTCGATGTGGGACACGCGCGAGCGCTGCCGGGTGTCGACCAGCACCAGGGTGGTGACGCTTTCCGGGTCGATGTCCTTGAAATTTTTGAAGTTGAAGAGATAGGTCGCGCTTTGAATGAAGAAGTGTCTGAGGTTTTTTTCCTGACTGCCCGGGAAAATGAGGGTGGCGCCGGGATAGAGCTTGCCGGCGGCGATGATGGCGGCCAGGCAATCGAAGTCGGCATTGGCGTGACCGGTAATGATGACGGGCGCTTGAAGCAGCGGGGGCTTGGCGGAAACACTCATATATTAAAGTTTCACTTTCACTTTTGTTTGAGATCCGTGCCGGCCAGGGCCGGCCCGGAACGGGGATGGTGGGCCCTGTGCACGGCCAGCAGGCGGGCGGCCTGCACGTGGGTGTAAATTTCCGTGGCGCTGATGTCGGCGTGACCAAGCAGCAACTGGACGGTGCGCAGGTCCGCGCCGCCTTCGAGCAGGTGGGTGGCAAAGGAGTGGCGCAGGCTGTGGGGCGAGATGCGCTGCGGCACGCCGGCGGCCAGGGCGTAGCGCTTGATGCCCTTCCACACGGCCTGCCGGCTGAGTCCCCGGCCCGAACGGTTGAGGAAGATGGCTTGCTCCCGGGGATGGAACGCGCCCCGCACCGATTGCAGGTAGGTGGACAGGAATTCCCGGGCCAGGGCGTGGATCGGGGTGAGACGCTCCTTGGCCCCCTTGCCGAAGACGCGCAGCAGACCGGCCTGGGCGTCGAAATCGCCCAGGGTCAACCCGATGAGTTCCGAAACGCGCAATCCGGCGGCGTAGAGCAGCTCCAGCATGGTGCGGTCGCGGTAGCCAAGCGGCGTGTCGGTATCCGGCGCGGCCAGCAGCCGGGAGACTTCCTCGCGCGAGAGCACGTCCGGCAGCAGGCGCGGCAGCTTGGGATTTTCGATCAGCGCGGCCGGGGATTCGGGAAGCCACGACTCGTCGGCGGCAAAGGCGAAAAAGCCGCGCAGGGCGGACAGCCGCCGGGCCAGGGACCGGCTGGCCAGCCCCTTTGCGCGCAACTGCATCAAATAGAGGAACAGCGTGTCGTCGGTGACGGTTTCCAGGCTGCCGGCATGGTCGTTTAAAAAAGTTAAAAAATCTGTGATGTCGGTAGCGTAGGCGGAAACGGAATGTTCGGAAAGGCCTTTGGCCACGACCAGATGCTCCAGGTAGCGGTCCACCCAGGGATGGGACGGGGCGGGGGGGGATGTGTGTTCGGTGGCCATGGCGGATATCGCCCGACATTAGTGACACGAATCGTCGCGAGGTTCAACGCCTGATCCGGCGGCCGGCGATGGCCCGGGAAAGGGCTTCGGTCGGCTTGACACGGCCTTTTCGTCTTCTTTAAGTAATCCCCTCCGCGCCAAGGCGCGACGACATACGCCCAAAGGAGCCCCCATGAACGCATTCCCCATGGCTGACCGGCTGGCCACCCTTCCGCCGTACCTCTTCGCTGAAATCGACCGGGTCAAGGCCGAAGTCCGGGCCCGTGGCGTGGACATCATTTCCCTTGGCATCGGCGATCCCGACATGCCGACGCCGGACTTCATCATCGAAGCCCTGTGCAAGGCGGCCCACGATCCGGCCAACCACCAGTATCCGGACTACGTCGGCCTGCTCACCTTCCGGGCCGCCGTGGCCGACTGGTACCGGAACCGTTTCGGCGTTTCCCTCGATCCGGCCACCGAAGTGGTGAGCCTGATCGGGTCCAAGGAAGGCATCGCCCATTTTCCCCTGGCCTACGTCAACCCCGGCGATCTGGTGCTGGTGTGCCCGCCCAACTATCCGGTCTATCCCGTGGCCACGGGGTTTTGCGGCGGCGAAGTGAAGCTGCTGCCACTGCTCGAGGAAAACGATTTCCTGCCCGATCTCGATGCCGTCACCGACGCGGAATGGGCCCGGGCCAAGATGATCTTCATCAACTACCCGAACAACCCGACCGCGGCCACGGCCCCGCGTTCCTTCTACGAGAAGCTCGTGGCCAAGGCCCGGGCGACGAACACCATCGTCGTCTCCGACGCCGCCTATACCGAAATGTATTATGACCCGGCGGACAAGCCGCTTTCGATCCTGGAGATCGAAGGGGCGCGCGACGTGGCCATCGAATTTCACTCCCTGTCCAAGACCTACAACATGACCGGCTGGCGCATCGGCATGGCCGTGGGTAACGCCGGGCTCATCAAGGGTCTGGGCAAGATCAAGGAAAACGTGGATTCGGGCATTTTCCAGGCCGTGCAGGAAGCGGGCATCGCCGCCCTCCAGCAGGGCGAGCCCTATGCCGAGAAGTTCCGCGCCGTGTACAAGGAGCGCCGGGACGTGGCCGTGGCCGCCCTGGCCAAGATGGGCATCGCCTGCCGCACGCCCAAGGCCTCGTTCTATCTCTGGTGCAAGGTGCCGCAGGGCCAGACCTCGGCCGCCTTCGTCACCAAGGTCCTGCAGGAAACCGGTGTCGTGGTCACGCCGGGCAACGGTTTCGGCGCGCCCGGAGAGGGCTATTTCCGCATCGCCATGACCGTTCCGGTGGCCCGGATGCAGGAGGCCCTCTCACGCATCGCCAAGCTGTAATCACCGCCTACGTGGGCCTCGGTTCCAACCTCGGGGACCGACAGGCCACGCTGGCCCAGGCCCGGGAGCGTCTGGCGGCGCTCCCGGGGGCGACCCTTGCGGCCCAAAGCCCGGTGTATGAAACCGAGCCCTGGGGCGATTGCGATCAGCCCGATTTCCTCAATCAGGTGGTGGCTCTTGAACTTGGCCCCGACTGGTCGCCCAGGCGCCTGCTTACCGCCCTGTCGGCCATTGAAACCGCCCTTGGCCGGGTGCGGGGCGATCGCCGGTACGGGCCGCGCACCCTCGATCTGGACATCCTGCTTTACGGCGACCGACGCGTGGCCGAACCCGACCTGATCATTCCCCATCCCCGGCTGCGGGAGCGGGCCTTTGTGCTCGTGCCTCTGGCCGATCTCGCCCCGGAGCTGCCCATCCCGGACGAGCAGGGCGGCACGGTCGCCCGGGCCTGCGGGAAAATCGCTTTCAAAATTTCCGGAAATGCCCTAAGGACAGGGTATTGAGCGGCTCCGACCGGGGCCTTGAAGAGGAGCATTATGTACCGTTGGCTCATACTGATCGTGGCCGGCTTCATTTTATACAAGCTTTTCATCGGCGACCGGGGGCGGAAAAAGACCCAGGAAGCCGAAACGAAAAAGCGCATGGCCGCCACCGGGGAAATGGTCAAGGATCCGGTGTGCGGCACCTATGTGCCGGCCGATGCCGACATCCGCGTTCGCGACGGCAACAAGGTCTACGCCTTTTGCAGCTATGAGTGCCGCGACGCGTTCGTCAAGCGTCTGGAAGCCAGCCGCACCCAGCAGACCGTGGACCAGTCCACGCAGGCCGAATCCGTCAAGGAAGAGCGGGGCTAGTCAGGCCTCGCCACCGGCATTGTCGGGGCCTTTCCCGAAGCCGCTTTGACGGCGCGACACCGGGCGGCTTCGGACAAATTGGGTGAAACGGTCGCGGGCGGGTCAGCCCCGGCCTTTCCCGGGTGGTTTGCCCGTTTTTCGCTTCATGCCGCAGCCGACGACATCCGCGCAGGCCGCGCCCACGGGCGCGCCATCCTGGCTTTGGCATCTCGCCCTGGCCATCGTGCTGGGCCTTGCCGCCTGGGTGCGGTTGTATCATCTGGGCACCCCGTCCATGTGGTGGGATGAAATTCTCGTCCCCCTGACCGCCCGGTTCCCCGTTTCCTACATCATCGACTTCTCGCGTCACTGCGAGATGCACCCGCCGCTGTACCACCTGGGCGTCAAGCTGGTGGAAATGGCCGGCACGTCCGATTTCGCCCTGCGCCTGCCTTCGGCGCTGTTCGGTCTGGCCGCGGTCTACGCCTGCTGGCGCTGCTTTTCCGACCTGTACGACCGGGGTGTGGGCCTTGTCGCCGCCGCGTTTCTGGGCGCGAGCGCCATGCAGATCTGGCATGTGCGGCAGGTGCGGCCCTATGCCATCCTGACGCTGCTCGTCGTTTTCTCCCTGTACTTTCTGCTGCGGCTGCTGCGCTCCGGGCGCAATCGGGACCTGTGGATGCTGCTGGGCGTCAACGCGGTCCTGCTCCTGCTGCATTACCTGAGTATGCAGCTCGTTTTTGCCGAGGGGTTGGCGCTGGCGCTTGGCTGGCGGCCTGGGGGCAAGGGCATCCCTCCGCGACAGGTGCTGCTCTTCGCCGCCGGCAGCCTGGCCGTCGCCCTGCCGGTCTTGTTCTTTTTCTTCCTGCCGAGCCAGACGACCCTGTCGATTTTTACCGACAAGGCCAGCTTCGCCGCCATCGGCCGGTTGATCGCCGACTACGCCGCCCAGGTGCTGTGGAGCCATGACGACCCGGTCATGCGCCTTGGCATGGGCGCGCTGACGGCCCTGGGGGCGATAATCCTGGTCAGACGCGCGCCACGGGAGCTTGCGGCCTGTCTGCTGCTGGTCCTCGTGCCTGTCGCCATCCTCTTTTTCATGCGCAGGACCGCCTACTTCTCGCCGCGCCATTTCCTCTACATGACGGTGCCGGCGGCGCTTTGCGCCGGACAGGTGGCCCGGGCGCTGCCGCGCGCCTGGATGGCCATGCCTCTGGCCGTTGTCCTGGCGGCCGGCGGCGCGGCCGATATCTTTTTCGAGCATCCCGAGGCCTATTACCAGGAGACGAGCTACCGGCATCCGGTCTTCGTCACCAATTTCGAGCCCATGGCCAAGGAGCTTTCCTGGCGGCTGCGCCCCGGGCAGGTCCTCGCCGCCTCGGACCCCGGCACGGTCAATGCCGTGTCCTGGTATCTCGACCAGTTCATGTCCCGCAATCCGTTTGCCGAGCAGCGCTTGGAACCGGATGCGGGCGATTACGACCTGCGTTTTTTCGCCCCGTACAAAATCTGGGGGCACCTGGGCAAAACCGAGGCGGAATTCACCGCCTCCGTGGGGCCGATCAGTCACGTCGAACTGGTGCGCAACGCCAAGCTCTATACACTGCCCATCCACCGCGAACCCGCGCCCGTCATCGACACCGTGCCCTATTTTCTGCGTCGCCGGGCGGCCTTCCCGCAATTCTACCGGCAGGTGACGTCCTTTTCCGACATGACCGTCAATCCGTACTGGGGCGGGGAAGCCATTGCCACGCGGAACAGCCGGCCGGGCGTTCTGGAATATCGCCTGCGAAACACCGCCGGCGACGCGCCGCAACTGCTCCAGTGGGTAGTCGAATACCAAAACGCCGGGCAGGGCAATTCCATGGCTTTCTCGGTGCGCTTCGACGACGAGCCGCCGGTTCCGTTGTTCACCTCCCACGGTCCCGATCCAACAACACGGCGGACCTGCACCATCCGGCGCGACCGACTCTACAAGACCATGACCCTGCGCCTGGAGACCGTGTGCGCGCCCTACACCGCCCGTTATCCCGGCGGCAACCTGGAAACCGCCGCCTTCAAGGGCTTCGAACTGGAAATCGCCCCCACGGACGTGTTCGATTCCCCGGGCCTGGCCATCGCCGAAACAGGCCTGGGCAAGATCGAACACAACCCGGCCAACCTCTGGCGGTGGGGACTCGGTCCGCACAGCAGCCTGACCTTCGCCTTGCCTCGGGACGGGGCCTACCGGCTGGAATGCGATTTCGCCAACGTCATTCCCGGCCAGACCGTGACTATTGCCGCCAACGGCGAGGAACTGGCCCGGCTGGCCGATTTGCCGGCCGACGCCCGGCGCAGCCTGCGCCTGCCTGTACGCGGTCGCCAGGGAACCAATGTCGTGACCATTGCCTATGCCGACTGGAACCACGGCCAGACGGCCTTCGCCCCGACCGACGTGCGGCCCATGGCGCTTTTCATCCGCAGGCTGCGTCTGGTTCCGGAAGGGAAGTAGGCAGAGAAGATGCCTCCGGCGGCCGGGAGGGGGTCCCCCCCTGGTATGAACCGGGTAGATAGTTGACAGATCAGACCGGGTACATGGTTGACACTTATGGGCACAGGAGGAAGCTCCGATGCCCTGGAAAAAGGTCAACCCCATGGAAGAGCGCGCCCG
>JAFABC010000257.1 GCA_023426275.1 Pseudomonadota bacterium
CCGGGAGGGGCCGTCGCCCCTCCCGGCCGCCGGAGGCATTCTTCGTCCGTCCCGTTTCCCCCCGCACGAACGCCCCGGGCGTGAGGCCGAAGGCCTCCCGGAAGGCGGCGATGAAGGCCGAAATCGAATCATAGCCGCATTCGATGGCCGTGGCCGTGACGTTGCGGCCGGATTCGAGCAGCGACAGCGCCGTCAGCAGTCGCGACCGGCGTCGCCAGCCGCCAAAGGTCAGTCCGGTTTGCGCCAGAAACAGGCGGCCCAGGGTCCGTTCGGTCATGCCGGCGGTGGCGGCCCAGGCCCGGGCCGTGCGCAGGTCGCCGGGCGCGTCGGCGAGGGCCTGGCAGATGGCGGCCAGACGCGGATCGCCCGGCCAGGGCAGGCTGCATCCGGCCTCGGGCAGGCTGGCCAGCTGGTCGAGCAGCACGGCCACCAGCCGGCCGGCCGGGCCGTCCTCGTCGTAGCGCACGGGCAGGGCGGCCACGGCCAGGATGAGCTCCCGGGCCAGCGGCGACACGGCCAGGACCAGACAGCGGGGCGGGTTGAACACGGTCTGGTCGGCCCGGATGTAGAGACTGCGCATTTCGGCCCGGCGCGAGGTCGCCACGGCGTGGGCCATGCCCGGCGGCACCCACACGGCCCGTTGCGGCGGGGCCACATGGCTGCCGGTCGGCGTGCGCACGAGCAGCACGCCCTGGCCGGCGAACGACAGCTGGCCGAAGGGGTGGCTGTGCGGCGGCGAGGTCGAGTCCGCGGCCAGGGTTTCGCTGCGGGGGTAGACCGGCCGGGGCAGGTCGTCGAGGGCGGGCGGGGTGCGCAGGGTCTGCATGGAGGATGTCCGATTCTCGCTATATATTGTCATTTTAGCGTGAGACGGAAGTCCCGTCCAGCCGTATCTCTTCCCCGAACGCGGCCGGATCGGGCCGCGTCGAACCTGTGTGCGGGCCGGAAGGCGGGAGGCGGACATGCTGGGAAAACTGGCGCGGAAATTGGGTAAGGATTGGTTTTTGGCCGGGATGCTCACGGCGGTGGGGCTGGCCACGCTGTTTCCCGAATTCGGGGCCACGGGCGGGGCCATGCACGCCGAGACGGTTTCGGATGCGGGCATCTTCCTCGTGTTTCTGCTGCACGGGCTGGCGCTTTCCACCCGGAGCCTGCGGCTTGGCATGTCGCGCTGGAAACTGCATCTGCTCGTGCAGTCGCTTACCTTCGTGGTTTTCCCGCTGCTCTTTTTCCCGTTCCGGGCGCTTTTCGGCGGCATCGTCCCCGAGGGGCTGATGCTCGGTTTCCTGTATCTGTGCGCCCTGCCTTCGACCATCCAGTCGTCGGTGGCCATGACGGCCATCGGCAAGGGCAACGTGCCGGCGGCGATTTTCAACGCCACCCTGTCGAGCCTGCTCGGCATCGTGCTGACGCCGGCCATCGTGGGGCTGGTCGTGGACATGGGGGGAGCGGGCGGGATGCCGCTTGGGCAGTCGATGCGCAACATCGCCATGATGCTGTTTCTGCCCTTCGTGCTGGGCCAGTTCCTGCGTCCGCTGTGCGGGGAACTGGTCTCGCGGCACAAGTCCGTGGTCAACGTCTTCGACAAGCTGGTGATCCTGATGCTCGTCTACGGCTCGTTTTGCGATTCGGTCAAATCGGGCCTGTGGACCAACAACGGGCTGCTCATCATCGGCCTGACCCTGGGCGGGGCGGCCATCTTTTTGACCGTGGCCCTGCTGCTTTCCACCAAGCTGTCGGGCTGGCTGGGCTTTTCCATGGAGGACCGCATCACGGCGATTTTCTGCGGTTCCAAAAAGACGCTGGCCTCGGGCGTGCCCATGGCCCGGCTGCTTTTCGGCGCCCATCCGGCCCTGGGCATGATCGTGATGCCGATCATGTTCTACCACCAGCTCCAGCTTTTCGTGTGCTCGATCATGGCCGGCCGGTTCGCCGACCGTTTCAACCGGGAGGCGCCCGCCGCCCCGGCTCCGGGAAGCGGCGAGCCGGCCCTGGCCCCGGTGCGGGTCGGCCTCAAGGGCTGAGGCCGGACCAAAGCCGTTCCTCCACGGCTGCGGGCGCGCCCCTGGTTACTGGAAATCGGTGACCAGGGGCGCGCTTGTCGTTGCCTCGCCCGGGCGGGCGACGGGCACGGGTCTGGGCGGACAGGCGGCGAGTTGCGGAATGGAGAGCACCCGGCCCACGGCCAGATTTTTCGCGTCCAGGTCCGGATTGGCCCGGCACAGTTCGTCAAGGGGGATGCCGAACCGCTTGGCGATGGCTTCCGGGCAATCGCCGGGCACGACGATGTAGCGGATGCCGATGGGCTCCTCGTCGGGCAGGATGGCGTCGGCGTCGGCTTTTGCGGCCGTTTCCCCGGCCCGGGGCGTGGCCGGCTGGTCCGGCGTGGCGGCCGGGTCCTCGACGATGCCCTCCGGGGGCGGCGGCACGAGAATCACGTCGCCGACCTTGATGCGGCAGGGATCAAGGCCCTTGTTGTGGGCCAGGATGGCGGCCACGGACACGTGGTAGACCTTCGACAGCCTGACCGGTGTGTCGCCGGGCCGGGCGACGTGGCTGATGTCCGCGGCCAGGGCGTCGTGCACGGGCGCAAGGAGTGGCAGACAGAAAAAAAGATGTCGCAACATGGCGAGCCTCCCGATGAAGTGGGATTGTCTCGGACGTAGCAGGCGGGCCGGCGTTTGACAATCGCCAGGGGCTTTGAAATAGCCACTGCAGAGTGCAATGCGCAAGATTGCCATCCGGAGGTGAAAGCAATGACCGTTCGCTGGTTCGTCGCGTCCCTTTCCGTGGCTGTGATGTCCCTGGGACTTTCGGGCTGCGGCTTCATGAAACCGGCCGCGCCCGAGGCCGTCGGCCCCGATCCCCTGACGGCGGGCAACGCCGCCTATGAGCGCAAGGATTATGCGACCGCCTGCCGCGAGCTGCTGCGGGCCGGCTCCGCCGCCGGTCCCGAGGCCCTGACCCGGGCCGGCACGGCCTGCGCCCGCGATGGCCTGAGCAAGGCCGATCAGGCCTATGCCGCCGCCCTGACGGCCAACGCCAAGTACGCGCCGGCCATGGAGGGCCTGGGCATGGCCGCCCTGGCCGGAGGCGACGTGACCCGGGCCCGCGACCTGCTCGAACACGCGGCCAAGGCCGGCGGCAAGGACGCGGCCGCGTTTGTGGCCCTGGGCGACGCCTGGCTGCTTTCGGGGCAGTGCTCCAAGGCCTTGGACGCCTATCAGGAAGCCGCCAGGCGCAACGCCGGACTGGCCGCGGCCAAGTCCCGCCTGCAGGCGGTGCGGCTGGTGTGCGGCGCGCCGCACAAGGCCGCGCCGGCGGCGGTGCAGACCGAATCCCGGGCTCCCCGGACAGGCGGCCCGGAGCTGTCGCCGGCCGCGCCTTCCAACGGCGCGGGAAGCAAGGGCGCGGACAAGCCCAAGGCCGCGCCGCGCACCATCGATCTCAACGATATCTAGAAGACGACGCTGGGCGTGGAAGACGTCTCCGGCGGCCGGGGGGCATGATGCC
>JAFABC010000266.1 GCA_023426275.1 Pseudomonadota bacterium
AGGGGCAGTGCCCCTCCCGGCCGCCGGAGGCATCTTCCCTCATTTGTCATTGTCGCGACCGCCAAAGCCAATTGTGAAGATAACCCAGGATATTTCACGCTCTTGCCTTGAAGTCAATTCGCCGCCCCAACCGGCAAGACGCGGACATTGGCCTCGCCCATAAAAAAACGCCGCATCCCCGGGCGGGAGACGCGGCGCGACAACAGGCAAGGGGAATGCCCCGGGTCAGGGCGCGACCGCCCGGGCCGGTGCGCCCGTCGGCACGGCATCGGGCACGGGCCAGCCGACAAGGGACAGGCCCAGGACGCGCCGGACCTCCGCCGTGGCTGCGGCGAATTCGCGCAGAAAGGCCGGATTCTCGAACAGTCGGGCCACGATGACCGTGCCGGCGATGCGGCCGGCGGCCACGTCGCTGGGGAAATGGACGCCCGCGATCTCGCGGTTCTCGCGGTACTGCCGCGCCCGCTCGTAGATTTGCGCCTGCTTTTGCGGGGCCATGTTGGCCAGCAGGATGGACACGACCGTGGCATAGGTGGAATGGCCGCTCGGATAGGAGGCGTTGTGCGGATTCTTGATGCAGGGTTCGATGGCCGGATCGGTCTGGGACGGCCGGGGCCGGTTCCAATGCTCCTTGGCGTCGCCGAGCATGATGCGGGCATCCTTTTTGACCTGATCGAAAAAGGCGGCGGTCAGGGGCAGGTTTTCCGGCGTGAAGGACGGGCCCATGACGTCGGCAAACCGGAAGACCGTCCGGGCGGCGTCGGCCTGGACCGCCGCGACCATGGCCGGGGTGCGCGCGTGCTGCAAGGCGAGAAGGCGCTCGATCTCCTGGCGTTGCTGCGCCGAGCCCGGAGCGGGCGGCGGCGGCAGGAGCCGGGCGAAGTCGATGGGCTCGGGCGTGAAGGTTGGAGCCTGCCTGGCCCATACCAGCTGGGTCGAGCACAGCAGCAGCAGGAGAAAAAACAGCCATGGACGCGAATACCGCATACGAAACCTCCGGGATGACGTTGCGGGAAAGACTGCCTTACTTGCCGAAAACAAGCCAGTGCCCGGTGTCCTCGCGCTCGATGGAATAACGCTCGATGCCGGCGGCGCGAAGCGCCCGGACGTGGGTTTCGGGATCGCTGCCCGGCCTTGGCGGCGGCAGGCCATGGGCCCAGCGCGGATGCCGCCCGGCCATCTGGCGACAGATTTCCTCGCGCATGGCCGGGGTGCCGAGCCCGCCGCCGAGATAGGCCCGGCCGCGCGGCGAAAGGACGCGACGGACCTCGGCCAGGGCCCGGGGCAGGTCTTCCCAGAACATGATGGAACCCCGGCTGACGGCCAGATCCACGCACCCGTCGGCCAGGGGCAGGCCGTGGGCATCGGCGGCCAGCGGCCGGACCCGGTCGGCCAGCCCGCACGCCGATGCCCGCTGCCGTGCCGCCGTGAGCATGGCCGGCGAACGATCGAGCAACACCGTGGAAAAATCCCCCAACTCGGTGACGGCCAACCCCAGGTCGCCGCCGCCGCAGCCGAGATCGAGACAGCGCCCCCTGGAAATCCCGGAGGCGCGCACGAACCGCCCGGCGTAATACGGATACAGCGGGGCGAACACCTCCCGGCTGATGGCCAGAAAGCCGTCCACGGCCTCCGGCGTGTCCATGCGCCCGTCCTGCGGCCTCATCATGCGGCCGCCTTGTCCTGCCGGCGGATGACGGCCATGAGCCCCTGATTGTAGAGGTTGCGGGCAAAGCACTCGCAGGTCACGTCGCAGCCCGTGCACACATGCATGAACATGCTGCGGTTGCCCACGGCGATGCTGCGGCCGGCATAGGCCTCGCCGATGGTGCCGGTCGGGATCTCCGTGAAATAGCCGGAAAACGGGTACGGCTTGTGCTCGCCGTCATCCAGGTAATAGCGGTAGCCGCCATTGTGCTGGAACACGGAGTGCGCGCCCGTGGACAGGGCCAGATACTGGGCGTCGCCGGGTTCGTAGCGAAACCAGTCCCGGCCGTTGGCGCAGGTCGTGTGCGGCAGGCCGAACAGGTCGCAGCCCACGCCCTCGACCAGGGCCAGGGCCACCTTCTCCCGGCCGAGCCTGTCGAGCAGCCGGGCCCGGATGTCGGTGATGGCGGTCACGGGCCCCAGGTTTTGGGACACCGGAATCACGGCGCTCGGCTCCGGGATCATGCGCAGCCGGCGCAGGGACGTGCCCTTGAAATAGCCACCCGTACGGGCCACGGCCATGAAATCGGGCAGCCGCTTGCCGTCGTCCGGACCGCCGCCAAACAGGTCGAGCAGCTCCTGGCGGGAGACGATGCGTTCGAGGTCGGGATGGTTGGCCAGCGTGTCCAGGTCCCGGGCCGACAGGTCGTAGAGCCCGGCGTAATGGGCGCTCCAGTTGCTGGCCACGTTGAGCCCGTCCAGGCCCTCCAGGTCGATGGGCGTGGTCGCGGGCACGAGTTCGCCCGTGCCGACCACCACGGTGGTCAGGCCCGATTCCCGGGCGAAGCGCGCGGCCTCGGCAAAGGCCCGGGCCACGTGGGCCCGGTGCTCCTCGGCGGAAAGCGGGCTGTAGCGGCAGGAATAGTATTGCTGGGCGTAGGTCAGGAACACGAACCCCGGATCGTAGCGGTCGATGAGGTCCAGCGCCGTGTCCGTGACCCAGGCGTTGCTGCCGCCGTCGCGGTCGCCGGGAAAGGGATGGCGGTCGAGCAGGCCGCGCACCGTATTGGTCAGCGGCGTGTCCGATTCGGTCGGGTGGCCGGAACGCAGGTCCACGACCTGCTGCCATTGCCGCGCGTCGAGAATGGCCAGACTCATGCCGCCGTCTCCTTGGCGTTCCAGAACACCGGGGAACCGTGCATGGCGATGCGGCCGCCGCAGGACGGGCAGGCGTGGCCGATGCAACGGCAGGTGTCGAGTTTGTCGCCGCCGCAGCCCAGGCTGTGGCGCGTCACCACCACCTCCCCGCAGTGGGGGCAATGGGTGTTGACCCAGCGCGAACCGATGAAGTTATGGAAATAGACGTAGTCGAGACGGCTGCCCACGGCTTCGACCTTGGCGCTGATGCTTTCGATGCTCGGGTAGTCTTCCTTTTGCATCCGGTATTCCGGCAGCAGGCGGAAGATGTGCCAGGGAATGTCCTTGCGCACCCCGGCCAGGAAGCGGGCCATGTCGTCGAGTTCGTGGTCGTTGACGCCCTCGATGACCGGGGTGGTCACTTCCACATGGCCGATGCGGGCCAGGGCCTCGATGTTGCGCAGGATCGGCCCGACCTCGGGCACGCCCAGGTAGCGGGAGCAAAACTCCGGGGCCAGCCCCTTGAGGCTCACGTTGACGAAGGAGAAAATCTCCCCGAGCAGGCGCGTGCCCTCCTCGGTGGCGTAGCCGTTGGTCAGACAGCCCATGACGAGGCCGGCCTCCCGGGCCGCCCGCGCCACCCCCTCCAGGGTTTGGAGGGAAACGGTGGGCTCGTTGACGGAAAAGACGATGGCGTGACAGCCGTGCTTGCGGGCCTTGTCCACCAGGGCCTTCGGTCCGAGGTCGAGCATGATGTCCTGCTGGTCCAGCGGATCGACTTTCACCACCTCGGAATTGGAGCAGTAGCGGCAATCGAAATTGCAGCTGGCCGTGCCGACCACCAGACAGCGCGCCCCGGGCCAGGCGTGGTAAAAGGGAATGGTCTCCACCCGGGAGATGGCATAGGCGCACCAGCGGTCCGGAAAGCGCTCCACCACCCGGTCGCCCTCGACCCGGTACATCCGGCAATAGCCGAAGCTGTCCGGACCCAGCCGGCAACGCCGTTCACAATAGGGGCATTCCATGACAAGGCTCCTTCCATTGGGTCCTGCCGCAGGCGCGCCGCAACGTCAAATGCCCCGGCCGGCAAACCAGATCAGGATGGCGGCGGCCACGAGCACGGCGTCGCCGGCCCGGGGCCGCAGGCGCACCCCGCCGGTGAAGGTCTCCCCGGAGATGCCCCGCAATTCCAGGGACAGGGCCAAATCCGTGGAACGCTTCATCTGGGCCAGAAACACGGGTACGAAAAGCGGCAGGAAGTTTTTGGGATTGAACAACTTTTTTGGCGCGAACCCCCGGCAGCGCTGCACCTCCACCACGTGCATGGCCAGGGAAAAGACATTGGGGATCATGGTGACCACGGTGGACAGGAAAAGCACCACCCGGCCGGGCAGACGCAGCCCGCGCAGGGACAGGAGCAGGTCGGAAAACGTGGTCCACTTGACGACCAGCAGATCGGCCAGGGCCAGCACGAGCAGCCGCAGCGCGAAAAGCGACAGCCAGCCAAGCCCGAGCCACACGCCCTCCTGCCAGGTCGCGGCCCGCTCCACGCCGCCGAGGATGAAAAGCAGCAGCAACACCGGCAGCGAGCCCACAAAGACCACGACAATGAGCCAGGCCATGCGGTCCAGATCGCGCGAGGCGAAAAGCAGCCCCACCAGCACGGCAACGAGCCCGGCCAGCACCCGCCAATCCTGACAATAGAAAACGTAGGCCGAAAGCGACAGGGCGAACAGACACTTGCCCACGGCGCTGGCGTTTTTGAGCATGGCGATCACGGCCGGACTCCGGGGTTGGGACCGTCGGACACGATCCGGCCGCCGTCCAGCCGGATCCAGCGCGTGGCGGCCATGGCGGCGAAGGCGTCCTCATGGGTGGCGAAAAGCACGGCCCGCCCCGCCGCGGCCAACCGCCGCACCAGCACGGCCAGGGCGGTCATGGTGGCGTCGTCCAGGCCGGTGGTGGGTTCGTCCAGACACAGCACGGCCGGTTCGGCCACCAGCAGCGAGGCCAGACACAACCGGCGCTTTTCACCGAAACTCAGGGAAAATGGCGCCCGCTCCTCAAAGCCCTCCAGGCCCAGGGCGGCCAGGGCGGCCCGGCAGCGTTCCCGGCGCTCCGTCGGGGGCAGACCGAGATTGTCCAGCCAGTAGCCGCACTCGGCCTCCACGGTGTGGGCGAAGATCTGGTCCTCGGGATTCTGGAACAAAAAGCCCACGTCGCGGCCGGGAGTCAGCCCCGGCCCCAACCGGCAACTGCCCGCCGTCGGCTTGGCCAGCCCCTTGAGCAGGCGCAGCAAGGTGGACTTGCCCACGCCGTTCGGCCCGAGCACGGCCACGGCCTCGCCCGGACGCACGGCAAAGCCGATATCGGCCAGGACCGGCGGGCCGCCGGCGTAGCCAAAGCCCAGGCCCTCGCAGACCACGGCCGGCTCCCCGGCGGCGGCCGGCGGAATTTCGGGCAGCGCTTCCGGCGGGACCAGGGTCCGGCGCGGGGCGCACGTTCCCCAGGGGCCGTCGGCCACGACCCGGCCCTCGGAGACGACGAGGACCCGGTCGGCGAACCCGGCCAACCGGGGCAGGTCGTGTTCGATGACCAGCGCGATCCAGCCGCTGTCCCGACACAGCGCGTCCAGGTGGGCGAAGACCCGGTCGGCGGTGGCCGCGTCGAGATAGCTGGTCGGTTCGTCGAGCAGCAGCACGCGCGGCTCCATGGCCAGCATGGACAGGATGGCCGTCAGCTGCTTCTGGCCCAGGGACAGTTTGGCCAGGGGCGCATCCCGGCGCGCGGCCGCGTCGTAGCGGTCCAGCAGGGCCGTGACCGTGGCGGCGCAGCGCGTTTCGGCATCGCCGCGCGCCCGCAGGGCCAGGGCCAGTTCCTCGGAGACCGTACGGCAAAACAGCTGGGCCTCGGGATTCTGGCCGACCAGTCCGGCAAACCCGCGCGGCGCGCCGTCCGTGCCGTCGGCCCCGGCATAGACGAGCCGGCCGGTGGTCTCGCCGACCAGCGCCAGCCTGTGCGCGCCGCACAGGTGAAAGCCCAGCGTGGATTTGCCCGCCCCCGACGGCCCGACAATGCCCACGCGCTCGCCCGGGCGGATACGCAGGCTCACGTCGGCCAGAATCGGCCCGTCCCCGCCGGCCGGAGTGAAGGAGACGTGGTCGAGCGCGATCATGACAGCCGCAGCATGGTAACCACCTGCATATGCTCCACCCGTTTCCACACCAGCAGGGCCAGATAGACGCCCGCGCCGTTGATAACCAGGGAGGTCACAAGCGAGATGCCGAAAAGCACCTGCGTGGCCGTGGCCCAGGGCACGCCCATGGCCACGCGCACGCCCATGGCCGCCACCGGCCCCACGATGCCGCCGACCAGGATGGCCACGTAGGCCCGGGCCACGGGCCAGGGCCGGCGCAGCAAGGAAAACAGGGCGTCGAAGACGATGCCCTGGGTGAGGGCCGGCACGAGCTTGAGGAAACCGGGGTCGCCCCCGGCCGCCGGCATGAACACGGCGGCCAGGAGGCCCCAGGCCACTTCGTAGGCGAGAAGCGTGCCGAAGCGGTCGATCATAAGCCGGGTCAGCACCATAAGCATGACCGAGACCACCATCTCCAGCCGGGCCACCGTGTGGATGGCCGTGAGCTGGAGCGCGGTCTTGAACACCATGCCCCAGGCGAAGTCCAACGCCACCATGGAGGCGAAGAACACGACCTGGGCGGTGCTGAGCCGCCCGCTTTGCTTCAGAACTTGCATGACAGTTCCAGGAACAGCATCCGCCCGACATTGAGCGAATTGGGATTGTGGGCGTTGACGTATTGGTGGTCGAACAGGTTCTCCCCGGTCAGGGACACGGTGAATTTTTCGCCGTACTCGCCAAGGAAATCCAGGTTGCGCCAGACCTTGGCGTTGACCAGGGCGTGGGGCGAAATGGTGTTGGCGTCGGTGTTGAGATCGTCGCCGTACATGAGCCCCACGTACTGCACGGCGAATTTGCCGTTCACGTACTTGTTCAGCCAGGTGAAGCCGACGTTGAAGGAGTTTTGCGGCACCATGGGGAGCAGCTTGCCCACGAGGTCCGGGCGGCCGGGAAACTCCGTCACCCGGGAATCGTTGAAGGTGTAGTTGCCAAACAGCGTGAATTTCTTGAGCAGATCGATGTCCATGAACTTGAACGGGTCATACTCGCCGTTGAGTTCCAGGCCCCAGATCTGCACCTGTCCGATGTTCTGCTTCTGGTAGATGCCCGAAGCCACCGTGACATAGGACTGGAAGTCGTGGCCCACGGAGAAGTAGCCCGATCCGGACAGGCGGACGTTTTCCACCGGCTGCCAGTCCGAACCGACCTCGAAGGAATCAAGCTGTTCCGGTCCGAGGGAGGGGTTGGAAATCTTGTTGCCGCCCTTCATCTTGCCCGTGCGGTACATGTCGTCGAGCAGCGGCGCGCGGAAGGCGTGGCCGTAGGACAGGTAGGCGCTCAGGTTGTCCATGAAGAAGTACTTGACCGAACCGCGCGGGCTCCAGGCGTCCCAGGTATGGTCGGGATAGTACTGGGTGTACTCGGCGAGGTTGGCCAGGTTCGTGTCGTAGTGGCCGTCGAAGGTGGTGGCGTTATCGTAGCGGATGCCGCCGAGAAAGATGAGCTTGTCATCGAGGAACTTGAGCTGATCCTGGGCGAAGATGCCGTAGCTGCGGATCTTGCCGTAGTCGGTGGCGAAGTCGGGCGAGGTCCTGTAGTAGTCGGTGCCGTCCATGATGCCGAGACTGTAGTCGAAGCCCACGGTGAAGGTGTTGAAGCCCAAGACCTTGGAAACGTTGGTGCGCAGGCCGTACTGCTTGCGGTTCACCTTGGTGTCGGTGCGGCTGTAGGTGTCGATGTCGGTGTAGTCCTTCCAGGACTCGTTGGTGCGGTCGTAGTGGATGTCCGTGAAATAGGCGTTGATGACCGCGGACCAGCCTTCCCACGACCCGGTGAACTTGGCCTGCCAGGCATCGGTGTCGTAGCCCCGGTGCTTGCCGTCATAGGCGAAATATTCCGTGCCCTCGCCGGCGTTCTGGTTGTCCTTGGTGTACTGGAGTTCCAGGTTGTTGTTCTCGTTGATGTCCCAGCCGGCTTTGATGTTGAGGGTCTTTTCCTGAATGAAGGTCTTGACCGAATAGGGCGTCTGCTCGTCGCTCGGCGTGGCCATGTAGCCCGGCGAGTCATGGTAGCGGGCCGAGACGCGCAGATAAAAGGCCGACGGGTCCTCGGAGGTGCGCAGGGCGGCCACGCCGCGCAGCTTCCAGTCGTCGTAGGTGCCGTAGCTGGTCGTGGCCGAGGCCGAGGCGATCTTGGTGGGCTTTTCGGTGATGATGTTGATGACGCCGCCCATGGCGTTGTTGCCGTAGATGGAGGCGGCCGGGCCCTTCAGGATTTCGATGCGCTTGACGTCCTCGAGGTTGAGGCGGTTCCAGTTGACGTCGCCCATGTCGGAGGTGTTGAGCGGCACGCCGTCGAGCAGGACCAGGGTGCGGCCCTGTTCGTTGCCGAGCCCGCGCAGGGAGACAACGGTCTTGAAGCTGAACACGCCGCTTGGCCGCTCCACATGGGCGCCGGAAATATAGGAAAGCGCCTCGTCCACGGTCTGCACCGGCATATCCTTGAGTTCCTGCCGGGTGATGACCGTGACCCGGCCGGGGATTTCCTTGAGCGGCTGCTCGGTGCGGGTGGCCGTGACCACCATTTCGTCCATATCGGCGTCCACCGACTCGGACCCGCCCTGGGCGGCGGACCACGACGGCAGCAAACACAGGACCACAAGCGTCGATAGGGCGACAAATCGTTTCATACTCCCTCCTCTCCGACAAACAGGTTTCAATCGAGCGGACCCCTCTCCAACGGCAGTGCGCATTCCCGACGCGTGCGGCCCATCCCGGCCCGGGCGCCCGGACCTTCCCCTTCCCCGCGCGCGGTGGCCCCCGGACTTCCGACGCTGACGCGTCTCCCCTGAAATCCGTGTCACTCGCGAACGCCGGGAGACGGCTTTATTGCCGCCGCATGGCCGGTATCGCCTGGAATAGCACTGTTAAAGAACTCTCACGATTTATTCTTTATGCATGACACTGACGCTTCTTCAAAAAGAAAACTCATTTTCCACAAGTGGAGCGTCTGTTTGAATATGAAAATGTACCATGCTGCAATAATCGCTTCTTGACACCGGCAGTCACTTAGGGGAATCTCCAAAAAAGATCAAGGGCATCACGCTTTTATTAAAATCGTGATGCCAAATCAAACTCCAAAAAAGCACAATACTACATCCACTTCAAACATCATTACAGAGAGCCATGAAACGTTCCCCCCGTCCGGCCGTACATGACGGGACGCGACGCGAGCCCCACTGTCCGCCGCGGACAGACGGCGACACCCGCTGTGATCCGCAGGCCCTTGACGCGCTGCAACGCCAGCTGTTCCGCGCCCCGGAAACCGCAGCGGCCTGCCCCGCACAAACCAGGCGGGCGTCTTCCTGCTGGGCCGGACCATGCGTTTCCCTGGCGCTGCATGGCCTGTTGCTGACAGGGCTCATCCTCGGCGGGGCGTTTTCCTTTTCCGTGGCGCAACAGCCGGCCCAGGCCATTGTGGAACTCGACCTCGGCATGCTGGCCGGCCCGGGCGGTCCCGGCGGCGACGGACAGCCGCCCGGCGGCGGCGATGGCGGAGCCGCCCCGGGCACGCCC
>JAFABC010000179.1 GCA_023426275.1 Pseudomonadota bacterium
CCGCAGGCGCGCCGCCCGGCGGCATGGCGCAGGAAGCGAGATTTTGCAACGGCAGCAGGCGCGGCAGATAGGCGAGGTTAAGCAGCAACAACTCCAAGGATAAGGCCGGCTCCAGGCTGGTCAACACCCGGCGTTGCCCTTCCAGGGTCATCTGCCAGCAGGCATGGATGTGGGCCGGCTCGAACCGGCCGGCCCAATCGAGCCACAGGCCGGCCTCCTCGTCGGGCAGGTCGACCACGGGCAGGGCCTTGTCCCCGGCCTGACGCAGCAAAAACAGGTTGCGCCACATGGCGGCCAGTTCGCGCAAAAAAAAGCCGATGTCGAGGCCCTTGTCCAGCACCTGGCGCAGGACAGTGACCACGGCCGGGCCGTCTTGCGCCTCGATGGCCTCGATCAGGCCGAAAAAGACGTCCTGGCCGGCCAGCCCCAGCACGTTGCGGGCGTCGGCCTCGGTGAGTCCCTCGCCGCCAAGGGCCAGCACCTGGGCGAGCAGCGACATGGAATCGCGCACGCTGCCGGCCCCGCGCCGGGCGATCAGCTTGACGGCCCTGGCCTCGAAGGACACGCCCTCCTTTTCCAACACGCCGGACAGGTGGGTTTCCAGTTCCGGCTGGGTCAGCCGCTTGAAGATGTAATGCTGGCAGCGGCTGATGATGGTGGGCGGAAATTTGTGGGCCTCGGTGGTGGCCAGGATGAAGGTGACGCGCGCCGGCGGCTCTTCCAGGGTCTTGAGCAGCGCATTGAAGGCCGCCGTGGAGAGCATGTGGGCTTCATCGATGATGAAGACCTTGTAGCGGCTGTTGAGCGGCGCGTAGCCCACGTCCTCCTTGAGGCGTCTGGCGTCCTCGACCTTGCCGTGGGTGGCGGCGTCGATTTCGATGACGTCCGGGGACACGCCGGCCGTGATCTGCCGGCACTGGCTGCACACGTTGCACGGCTCGGCCGTGGGCGCGGTTTCACAGTTGAGGGCCTTGGCCAGCACCCGGGCCAGCGTGGTCTTGCCCACGCCGCGGGTGCCGCTGAACAGGTAGGCCGGAGCGATCTTGTCCTCGGCCGAGGCACGCGACAGGATGCGTTTGACCGCGTCCTGCCCGGCCACGTCGGCGAAGCGCTGCGGCCGGTATTTGGCGGTAAGACTGGTGGTGCTCATGCGGGATGTCCGGGCGGTTCCGCCACCCTTACGGTCGAAACCGCCCGGCGCGGAATGCTACAGGCTGAATTTATGCAGCCAGTTTGCGTACTTCGGGTTTTCGCCCTTGACCACCTTGAAAAAGGCGGCCTGGAGCGCCTTGGCCACCGGGCCGGCATGGCCTTCGCCGATGACGCGGCGATCCAGGGAGCGGATCGGGGTCAGTTCGGCGGCCGTGCCCGTGAAGAAGGCCTCGTCGGCCACATACACCTCGTCGCGGGTGAAAAACTGCTCCACCACCTCGTAGCCGAGCTCCCGGGCCACCGTGATGATGCTGTCGCGGGTGATGCCGGCCAGGACCGTGGTCAGCGGCGGCGTCTTGAGCACGCCGTTTTTGACGATGAAGATGTTCTCGCCCGAACCTTCGGCCACGTAGCCGGCGGCGTCAAGCATCATGGCCTCGTCGAAACCGTCGGCCAGGGCTTCCATCTTGGCCAGCACCGAGTTGACGTAGTTGCCCGCGGCCTTGGCCTTGGTCATCATGGAATTGACATGGTAGCGGGTGTAGCTCGACGTGCGGATGTTGATGCCCTTTTCCAGGGCTTCCGCGCCGAGATAGGCGCCCCACGGCCACACGGCGATGGACAGATGGATGGGGTTGTCGGCGGGATTGACGCCCATGGACCCGGAGCCGACAAAGACCAGCGGCCGGATGTAGCCGGCGCCCATCTTGTTGGCCTTCAGGGTTTCCACACAGGCGTCGACGGCCTGCTGCTGGGTGAAGGGAATGGTGAGGCCCAATACCTTGGCGGACCCGAACAGCCGATCCACATGTTCTTTCAAGCGAAAGACCGCCGAGGAACCATCAACGCACTCATAGGCCCGGATACCCTCGAACACGGCGTAGCCGTAATGCAGGGCATGGGTCAGGACATGCACTTTGGCCTGATCCCAGGGCGTAAGCGTGCCATCCATCCAGATAAAATCAGTACGTAGCCCCATTTTCCTTCCCCCGTTGCTTATACCCGTCACCGGAACCATTCCGGCGACGGCGTTATGTCGCAGCTGTGTGACGACTAACGGAACGTAAACGTGGCAGTGTAGACGCTTTGGCCAACAGGGTCAAGACGGTCAGGCCCCTGGAGACGGCAGAACGCGCTGGCCGGAGTCGCGAAACTCGTCAATGAGATGGTTCAGGATGTTGGCCTGTTCGGCCAGTTCGGCCACGGCCCGCGCCGAACGCTCCATGGCCTGGGCCGTGTCCTCGGAAACGCGGTTGACGTCGGCAATGGAGTTCTCGATGGCCTCGGTGGCGGCGGACTGCTGCTGGGAGGCGGCGGCAATGGACCGGACCTGATCGGAAGCCGTTTCCACCAGGGAGACGATGGCGGTCAGGGCCTGTCCGGATTCGTCGGCCAGGGTGGTGGCCGATTCGATGACGGCCACGACCTCGCGCACGCCGGAAACGCCTTTGTGCGTGCCGTCCTGGACGTCGCGGATGGCCTGCCCCACCTCGGAGGTGGCGGCCATGGTCTTTTCGGCCAGTTTCCTGACCTCATCGGCCACCACGGCGAAGCCGCGTCCGGCCTCGCCGGCCCGGGCCGCCTCGATGGCCGCGTTGAGCGCCAGCAGATTGGTCTGGTCGGCGATGTCGGTGATGACGCCGAGAATGCGGCCGATGGCTTCGGCCTGTCCGCCGAGTTCGCCCATGTTTCCGGCCAGGGCCAGGGCCTTTTCCCGGGCCTCGCCGATGCCGGACACGGCCCGGCGCACCACGTCCGAACCGGCCGCGGCCTTTTCCCTGGCCTCGGCGGCCGTCTGGGACGCGGTGGACGCGTTTTGGGCCACGTCCAGGACCGTGGCACTCATCTCACCCATGGAGGCCACGGTTTCCGACAGGCGGTCGGATTGTTCGGCGGCTCCGCGCGTGGCCTGCCCGGCCTGTTCGGCCAGGGCGGCCGAGGCGGTGGTCAGCACCCCGACCACCGAGGTCAGGCGCTCGGCGGCCTGGAGCATGCCTTCGTGCCGGGCCGCCTCGGCCGCCCGGCGATGCGCCTCGGCCTCGGCCATGGCCGCCCGGGCCTTGCCGGCTTCGGCGGCGGCCTCCTCGCCGCGTTTTTCGGCCGCGGCGATATTTTCCGTCAGCGCCGCCAACATGCGGCGCAAGGCATCGGCCAGTTCGCCCAGTTCATCGCGGCGCACGAGATCGAGCCTGGCGTCCAGCCTGCCCTTGGCCACGGCCTGGGCAAAGGCCACGCTGGCCCGCAGCGGCCGCAGCAGCGACAGAGTCGCCAGCGTGCCGAGGGCCAGGGAGACGAGCAGGCACGCCACCGCCGCCACAAGCAAAATGAGCCCGCGCCGGGAGGCCTGCTCCCGCGTGATCCGGGCCAGGGCATCGGCCTGGGTCCGGGTACGCTCCAGCAGGCTGTTGAGCGCGGTCATGGCCGTGCGCTGGGCCAGCATGGACGTGCCTATGGAAAGCGTCAGGGCGTTGCTGCGCTTTTGCTTGGAGACGTACTCCATCACCTTGGCGTTGGTCGTGCGCCAGTCGGCCAGGGCGGCATTGAACTTCTGCCACAGGGCCGCCTCTTCCTTGCCGGTGAAGCGGCCTTCCACCATGGCCCGGCCCGCGTCCACCAGGGCCAGCCCCTGTTCCAGGTTTTGGCGCTGCTGCTCGAAGGCCTTGGAATTGGCCAGTTCCGGCACAAGGATGGTGCGCTCGGCCGACTGGGCGGCGAGCAGCCCTTCCTTGACCATGCCAAGCCCGATCACGCCCGGCAGGGCCGATCCCGCCATCTCGGTGACGGCGGCGCTGGTTTCCAGCAACGCCCGGTAGCCAATGAAACCGATCAGCACCGTGATCAGTGAAGTGACAACCACGGAGGCGAACAACTTCACGCCAACTTTGAAACGATCCATGGTATGCTCCTGCAAGTCGCGGCGCCGGGGCAGGCGATGCGCCCCTTCGTCGATTCAAAAAGGAAAAACACCGTGGTATGTTGCCCAGGACAAGGCAATTGTCAAATACACGGTCGGGCATTTCGCAACACCAGGTCGGTTCATGGTCGCGAAAATCACCCTTCACGAAATGAGGATACACCCGTGATCGGTCGGGAAGATTCTTATTCCAACGTAGGTTCCGGGACCTGCTCGCCGCGCAACCGGGATTCCAGATAGCTCATAAAGGCCTTGGCTTCGGGAAACGAGGCATTGAGCCGCAGGGCCTTGGTCAGCATCATGCGGGCGCTTTTGAGACGCCCCTTTTCGTACTGGGTCCTGGCCATGTTGTAGAGCAGGTGTTCGTCGGTGCGGCAAAGCCGGTAGGCACGGCTGTAATAGCGCATGGCCTCGTCGTACATGCCGAGCTTGCGCATCTGGATGCCGAAATCGTTGAAGAGGTGTTTGTGCTCCGGGGTGAAGGCCGCCTCGATGCGCATGATCTTCTGGAACACGATATCCGCGTTCGCTTTTTCCTGGCGTTCCAGATAGGTCAGGCCGAGCCCGAACGTCGCCTTGACATGGTCCTCATCCAGTCGCAGCACGTTTTTGTATTCGAATTCGGCGGTGAAAAGCTCCTGGCGCTGCCGATGGCGGTCGGCGGCGGCCACGGTGTCCTCCATGCGCCGCATCACCGGCACGACTTTGTTGATATAGATGGAGGGCTCGGGCAGATACTCGGCCAGCAGGCGTTCCCTGGAAATCAGCCGTCTGGCGCCGGTGGGGATGAAATTGCGGCTCAGCCGCCAGATGGCCACCTTGCCGTCGTCCTGTTCCTCGGCGTAGATGAACAGGCGCTGGGTCACGCGGCCAAGGGCGCGTTTGCCATGAAACTGCTGGGCGTCGGTGGAAAAGACGCCCTTGACGGGCTTGGCCCCCGGGGCGGGGCTGGTATGCGGCGTGCCGGGTGGTGCCATGGCGATAGTGGGTATGGCCGACCCTATCCCGCGTCCCGTGTTTGGGCAAGCCGCATGCGTCCCGCCGCCGGTGAGGCCCCGGCGGGGAAGCGCCGCGCCCCGGCCTCGTGTTGACAGGAATTTTTCCCGACGCGTATAGTTTCCGTCGCCTTGGCGGCAGGCCCGCCGTCCGGCAAGGCCGCAGCGCCGCGCGCGGCGCGTTCAGGATGACGCCCCATGCATATCGACGAATATCCCATCCTTGTGGAGCAGCTCTGTCCGGGGCTTTTCATCCGCATTGACGAACCGGGTCTGTCCCATTCGTTTCCGGCCAAGGGATTCAAGATCCAATCCGACGCCGACGTGGCCAAGATCGTGTCCCTCGGCCTGTCCCATGTCCTGTGCCTGCCGGAGAAATCCGACCGCCTGCCCATTTCCCTGGAGGAAATCGACGGCATGGCCGGCAAACGGCAGCGAGGCCCCTGGACCACCTCCCGCACGCCGGTGTCGGCCGAACTGTCCACGCTCAAGCGCGAAACCATCGAACGCAACAAGGACCGCCTGGAGCGTTTCGCCGCCTGCGAGCGCCGCTACGAAAAGGCCATGAGCCAGGTGGTCGAGGCCATCAAAAAGGTGTCCTCGCCCAATCCGGAAGTGCTGGAGGCGGCCAGCGAAGTCGTCGGCCCCATGGCCGAGACCTTCCTCTCCGACCTCGACGTGCTCATCAACGTCATGACCGCCAAGATGCGCGAGGAAGCCAAGCATTACCACGCCCTCAACGTGGCCGTGCTGTCCATGATGCTGGCCAAGGAAATGGGGCTGACCAAAAGCGACATCGAGGAAATCGGCCTGGGATCGCTTTTTCACGACGTGGGCAAGGGGCGCGTGCCCATCCAGCGGTTCAGCAAAGGCAACATGGTCACCATGAACAAGGTGCTGCGGGAATACTACATGGAGCACCCCAAGATCGGGGCCCGCATGTTGGCCGCCGTGCCCGGCTTCCCCCCCGCGGCCCAGCTGCTCGTCCTGCAACACCACGAATACGTGGACGGTTCGGGCTTTCCCGCCCATCTCAAGGGCGAGGGCATTTCCCTCGGCGGCCGCATCGCCGCCGTGGCCAATCTCTACGACCGTTTTCTCAATCCCAACAAGGACGGCGCCGAGGCCCCCACGCCCCACGAGGCCATGAAGGCCCTGTACAAGCGCCGGGCCCTGTTCGACCCCAAGGCCGTGACCATGTTCATCCGCAAGCTCGGCGTGTATCCGCCGGGATCGCTGGTTGAACTCTCCAACGGGATGCAGGGCATGGTGGTCTCGGCCAACCTGCGCGATTCCATGCGGCCGAGCGTCAAGGTCCACCATCCCGACATTCCCAAGCGCGAGGCGCTCATCATCGACCTGTGCATCGAAACGGAGCTGACCGTGGCCAAGGCGCTCAAACCCGGGGAACTCGCCCCGGACGTCTTGCAATATCTCAACCCCGGCAAGCAGGTCGCCTACTATGTCGACGTGGCTTCCCGATCGTAACGGACGCGTAAGGATCGTCCGGAGCCCGTTATGAGCCGGCCGGGCTCGCCGGCCCGGGCCATCATGCGGACCCTGCGCACGGGGCTGTCCCAGCCGCCCGGGTCCGATCTGACGCCCCTCGTTCCCCTGGCCAGACAGGCGCTGGCCTTTATCGACCGTGGCGCGGTGGACGATCCGGCCACGGCCGCCGACGCCTCGGCCCTGGCCTTTCTGCTGGCCGCCCTGCTCGAAGCCGGCGACGAGGATTTCGCCAGACAGGCCTTTGGCCTGCTGTTTCGCCTGGGCGTCGAAGGTGAGGTGCTCTCGGTCATCCATCTGGAAAAAATGCCCGAGGATCAGGCCATAAGCCTGCTCGGCTGTCTGGGCGACGAGGACAAGCTCCTCTTCGTCAACGCCTTTTTCCGCCGGCCGCGCCCGGCCCGGCCCAAAACCGCCGCCCACGGCCTGGGCGTGCTGGCCGACATCGTCGAGCGCACGCCGGACGAACTGCTCATCCTGCTCGACCTGCTGGCCAACCGCCATGAATATCCGGCCCTGCCCGTGCGCAACGCCCTGGTGCGCGGCCGGCTCGGCATGTGGCTGCGCCGGCTGCTCCAAATGGACCTGTCCGCCGAGCAGACGCGCTACATGGCCCGCGTGGTCGGCCGGCTGCGTGAACCGACCCTGATCGAGCAACTGGCCGAGCGCCTGGGCAACCTGGATGAGATTTCCGCCGAAACCGTCTGCCGGGCCCTGGCCGAGACGCCGGGCCTGAGCGCGACGGTCGTGGCCGATGCCGTCGAGCCCCTGTGTCAGGCGGCCGAACCGTCCCTGGCCGGTGCCGCCCTGTCCGCCCTGGCCCGGTGCGACGAGGCCCGCGCGGCCGCGGCCGTGGCGACCCTGGTGGCGGCCCGGCCCGAACGCCTGGAGGAGCTGGCCCCGTTTCTGACCGGCCTGTCCCTGGCCGCCTTTGGCCAGACCCTGCGCGGTCTGCCGGCGACAGCACGCCAAGGCGCCCTTGGCGCGGTCTATGCCACCCTGGCCGCCGCCGCCCCGCACACCATGCAGACCGCCTTCCGGGCCGTGGCCAGAACAAGCGCGGCCACGCCCGAACTGGCCAAAATCATGGGCCGGGACCTGACGGTCAGGGCCCGGACCACGCCGCGTCCGTTTCCCAAACGCGCCCCCCTGCCCGCTCCGGTCGAAGCCGCCCAGGAACAAAAGGGGCTGTGGAAGCGGGTCCGGTCGCTGGTGGCCACGCCGGGAGACGGCGACGCGGCCCAGACCGCCGCCCTGCGCGAGGAACTGGCCCAGGGCGGGCAGTGGAACAAGCGGCCGCTCCAATGGACCAAACTTGATGGCGCGACCATCGCCGCCGCCACGTTCAACCGCTGCCTGTGGCGGGCGTCGAGTCTGTCCCAGGCGAGCCTTCGCGACTGCGTGTTCGAGGGCTGCCAGTTCACGGACGTGGACTTCGAAGACGCCCGGTTCACCACCGTCGTTTTTCGCGGCTGCAAGCTGGACAACTGCCGCTTTTCCCGGACCATCCTCGACAATGTCACCTTTAAGAACTGCGAACTGCGGCTGTGCGCCTTCGAGGAAAGCCGGGGCCAGGGGCTTTCCCTGGAGCGGGTCGAGGCCGGGGAATGCGACTTTTTCGGCGCGCAACTGGCCGACACCCGCCTGTCCGCCTGCCGCCTGCGCGCAGTCAGTCTGGTCCGGGCCACCATGTGCGGTTTTTCCGCCCGGGGCGTGCTCTTTTCGGACTGCCTGTTCGAAATGGCCGCCTTTCCCGAGGCCGATCTGCGGGGGATGCGCACCGAAGGCTGCTATTTCGCCGGCTCGCGCTTTTCCGGTCCGGGCGACGAACCGGATATTCTCGGGGCCATGGCCAAGGACGACGCTTTGGCCATGGCCGATGTGGCCGGATCGCCGCCGCTTCCCGGGGCGCTCGCGACGGGGGGCGGTCCACGGCTGGTGGCGGCCTGCTGCGACGCGGCCCTGTTCGCCCGCGACGTGGCCCGGCGGCGGCGGGCCATGCTGGCCAACAACAAGCGCCGGCTGGCCTGGGCCCGACGCCGGCTGGGCGAAACCGGCGCGGCCTTTCTGGACATGCTGCCGGCGCTGATCGGAGCCGGCCTTTGCCGGCGGGGACCGGACGACATCGTCGCCGCCCCACCCGCCCGGGTGGCCGGCTACCACCCCGATCTGGCGACCATCCGCCATCTCGAACGGCATTTCGGCCGCCCCTTTGCCGACCAGCCCGTTGCGCCGCAAGACGCCATGCCCGTGGAAGCGGTCTACACCATCGGCAGCGTCGGCACGGTGGCCCAGGGCGCGGAATCGGACCTGGACGTCTGGGTCTGTCTCGGGCCGGAGGGCCAAGGCCGGCCCGACGCCGCCGCTTTCGGCCGCAAGCTCGAAACCATCAGCCAGCGCGCCATGGTCGAGGCCGGCCTGGAAATCCATTTTTTCCAGATGAGCGTCCAGGACATCCGGGACAATGTCTTCGGCTATTCCGAGGACGAGGGCTACGGCTCGGCCCAGGGACGGCTGCTCAAGGAGGAGTTCTACCGCACGGCCCTGGTCGTGGCCGGCCGCAAGCCGGCCTGGTGGTGCCTGCCGCCCCGGCTCGATCCCAAGGCCCACGCCAGGGCCACGGCCGGGCTGTCCCGGGCCGCTCCCGAGGCGGCGGCCGATTGCCTGGATTTCGGCAGCCTGCTCCCCGTGGCCGGCGACGAATACTTTGGCGCGTCATTGTGGATGATCGTCAAGTCCCTGACGAGCCCATTCAAATCCATCATCAAATTCGGGCTGTTGGAAAAATACGCCGACCATCCGGGCGAACCCAGGCCGCTTTGCGACACGCTCAAGGCCCATATCTTCGCCAACCAGGGCGGGCTGTGGCGCTGCGATCCGTATGCGCTGCTTTTCCGCGAGGTCACGGACTTCTACCGGGGCGGCGGTCGTAGCGGCGCGGTGGAGCTGTTGCGGCAGGCCTTTCTGCAAAAGACCGGCTTCGACCCCTGCGAGGAATACGCCAGCCGGACCGGCGAAACCCTGCTGGACCACTATTTCCCCTACGCGCCGCCGGCCTCCGGCGCCTGTCTGCCGCTGCCCAAGCGCGAAGCCCCCGGCGAGGAAGCCGGATTTACCCAGGTGCAGGCCCTTGGCGAGGCCATCGCCAACTACTTTCTGCGGGCCTACGAACGCCTGAAGGAACGCAGCAAGGAACTGGCCAGCGGCGGCGGGCTGACCGAACGCGATCAGGCCATGCTGTCACGGCGCATTGCCGCGAGCTTTGGCCGCAAGGTGGGAAAAGTCGTGCGGATGCCGTTCATCCGCCCGGGACGGGATCTGTTCTCGACCCTGGAGATCACCTACGAGGAACTCGCCCCGCGCGAAAAGGGCTTCGTGGTCCGGGTCGAACAGGCCGGAGGGGACCGCAAGTCCCGCAAGCGGGAAGTCGTGCGGCAGGACGCCTCGTTGCCGCGGCTGTGCGCCTGGCTCGTGGCCAATGAAATCTACCAGCCCGGCCTGCATCTGATGGCCGGCAGCCTGCCCGCGCCCCTGACCCTGCCCGACGTGGCCGGACTGCTCGCCGCCGTGCACGCGGCCTTTCCGGTCAAGGACACCTTCGCCCCGCCGCTGTCCTGGGGCCTTGCCCGGGAGCGGATCACCGAGGCGCTGCTCGTCGTCAACATGCTGGCCCCGCGCGAGGAACGCCATACCCTGACCGTGGATGCGCTCTACGCCACCAGCTGGGGCGAACTCTTCCACCTGGAACGTGCCACGGAACTCGACGTCTTCGACGGCTCGCCACCGCTGTTTTTGACCGAAATCACCGGGCTCGGCCTGGACCACGGCCTGAAGCTCGCCCTGCACGCGCCGGCCAAGTCCCAGTGCGCCACAGCCCGAACCACCCGGCATGAGTGAGGAAGATGCCTCCGGCGGCCAGGAGAGGCTCTGCCTC
>JAFABC010000361.1 GCA_023426275.1 Pseudomonadota bacterium
GCGACCTCGCCGGCCGGCACCACGATCTGGAACACGACGCCCGTGCCCGGCGATTCCACCACATTGGTGATTTTGTCGGTTTCGACCTCCAAAAGGGCTTCACCAGCCTGGATGGCCTCCCCTTCGGCTTTCAGCCAGCGGGCGATTTTGCCCTCTTTCATGGTCAGGCCCCACTTGGGCATGATCACCTGATACGCCATGGCGGCTCCTCCTCTCGTTTATGCGTCTGGTCCCGCTTCCGCCGGGCCTTGAAGCGGTCCGATGCGTACGGGTTTTGCGGCGTGTAATTTGCAACCCAAGTGCCACATGATAACACGCTAATTTCAAAAGAACTTTTCAGGTCGGCTTGGCACATGGGCAAAAAACCTGTTCGGAAACGGAACAATGCGTGATAGGATGGGCACAAAAGACAGGAGAGACGAACAGCCGGGAGAAGACGGCTTACGCAACGAGCCATCGCCGGAAGAAGATCTTTCCGGGCCGGCGGAGGACGGGACGGGCCCGGCCTCATTGTTCAGCGTCAGCTTTGCGGGAGGCGTTGTGTACACACTGCAACGAAACGGCGACGAATTCACCATTCGGGAGGAAACCTCGGGCCGCACCGTGCCCCAGGGCAAAACCGGCAAGGACGCCGGCGAGCCCAAGGCGTGCCGGAAACGCTCGCTGGCCGACCGGGTGCACTATCAGCAATGGAAACGGTTCGTGGAAACGGGCCAGCTCCAGGGGCAGACGCCCCACCCGGCCCTCATGCAATCGTGGGAACGCTGCCGGGAGTGGGAAGTCGATCCCTCGCCACGCAGTTGTTGGGACTTTGCGCCCATGGAACAGCTGGAACCCTTTGCCAGCCAGTTGCGGGACCTGACCAGGGACATCGAGAAAAAGACCTTTTCGGCCATTGCCGGCAAGAACCTGCTCATCACCATGACCGACCCCAAGGCCCGGGTGGTGCGCACCATCGGCGACGTGGAAACCCTGCGCGCGGCCGACCGGCTCAATTTCGGCCCCGGGGCCAACTGGGCCGAGTCCTCGGTCGGCACCAACGCCATCGGCACCTCCCTGGCCACGGGCACGCCCCTGCAGGTCTTCGCCGAGGAGCACTACTGCCAAAGCCACCACGCCTGGTGCTGCACGGCCGCCCCCATCCACGATCCCCATGGCGCGACCTGGGGCTGCTTCGACATCTCGGGACCGGCCACCTCGGACCATTCCCAGTCCCTGTCCCTGGTGCTCGGCGCGGCCCGGGAGATCGAACGGCGTCTCTACAGTGCCTATCTCAGTGAAATCGAAAGCAAATCACGCTCACTGCTCTCCGCGGTCTTCAACTCGGTGCTCACCGGCGTCATGACCGTGGACGAGACCGGACGCGTCACCAACGCCAACCAGGCGGCCGAGGCGCTTTTCGGCAAACCGGGCCAGGCCTTGCGCGGGCTGCGGGCACAGACGCTTTTCGACTACAACAGGTTCCTGGCCCGCCAGAAGGAGGACCCGAACCGGGCCGACGCCATGACCCTGTCCTGCCGGGCCCTTCCCCGCCTCATCGTCCGGGCGGCCCCGGTTTTTTCCACGGGCGGCGTCTGGTGCCACACCGTGGTGACCATCACCGAGACCCAGCGCGTCCACCCGGCCCATCACGGGGCGCGTCCCCTGGAAGCGGCCACGCCCGAGACCGAGGGCTTCGGCAAGATCCTGTACAACAGCCCGGCCATGGCCCGCGTGGTGGCCAAGGCCCGGCAGGCGGCCAAAACCCCGTCCACGGTGCTGCTCGCCGGGGAATCGGGCACAGGCAAGGAGGTGTTCGCCCGGGGCATCCATCAGGCCAGCGCCCGGGCCTCGGGTCCGTTCATCGCCGTCAACTGCGGCGCGCTGCCCAAGGAACTGGCCCAAAGCGAACTGTTCGGCTACCGGGCCGGGGCCTTCACCGGAGCCCACGAAAAAGGCCGGATCGGCAAGTTCGAGCAGGCCAACGGCGGCACGCTGTTTCTGGATGAAATCTCGGAAATGCCGCTCGAAATGCAGGTCAACCTGCTGCGCCCCCTGGAGGAACGGTCCGTGGTGCGCGTCGGCGGCACCCGCTGCCGGCCGGTGGACGTGAAGGTCATCGTGGCCACCAACCGCAACCTGTCCGAACTGGTGGCCAAGGGCGTGTTCCGCGAGGACCTCTTCTACCGCATCCACGTGGTGGCCCTGACGCTGCCGCCGCTGCGGGAGCGCGAGGGCGACGTGCCGCTTCTGGCCGAGCACCACGCCAGACGGCTGTGCCGGGAATTCGGCCTGCCGTTCACGGCCATCGACGACACGGCCATGGAATTGTTGCGCAACTACCGCTGGCCGGGCAACGTCCGCGAACTGCTCAACTGCGTGGAATACGCGGTCAACGCCATGGACGACGGCGTGATCCGGCCCGAGCACCTGCCGCCGCTGGTGGCCGGCTGCAAAGGACCCGCTGCCGCGCCCGCGGCCAAATCCGAGGCGAACGGCGGCGGCTTCAAGCTGGAAAGCGTGGCCGCGGAAACCATCCGGGAAGCGCTGGAGCACCACGGCGGCAACGTCAGCCGGACGGCCCGGGCCCTGGGTATCGGCCGCAACACGCTCTACGCCAAGATGCGGAAATTAGGGATCTGTTAGGATAAAGAGAAGATTAAAGATGCCTCCGGCGGGGGG
>JAFABC010000073.1 GCA_023426275.1 Pseudomonadota bacterium
CCACGATCTGCACCCAGGGGTCCATGCCCCGGATTTCCTCGGCGGCCATCAGACCGCCGCGCCCGGGGGGCATCCGCACGTCGAGGAAGGCGGCGGCGTAGGGCCGCCCTTCGCGCATGGCCCGGGACACCGCCGCCACGGCGTCCTCGCCCTGGCGACACAGGGTCAGTTCGAAACGGGCCTCGGGCAAGGACGTCATCGGCCCGTCAAGACCGTCGAGGCCGTCGAGGAGATCATCCTCGGGGGCCAAAATCTCGGTGAACAGGTCGAGAATGCGCGGCTCGTCATCAGCCACGAGCAGGCGCATGGGCTCGGTGTCGGTCTGCGTCCCCGCCATGAATTCCTTTCCGGTCGTTAGGTCAAGGCATTTCGGAGCGGTCCTGGCGTTCCACCGCCGCCGGCGTCAGCGCCTGAGACTGCGGACGGCTCCCGGTGGTTTCCTTTTGCAAGGGTTGGGCCTTTTGGGCCGCGCCCGGATCGGACGGCGCGGAAGAAGACGTTGCGGCCGGGAGAGCGGCCGGTTGAGGGGCCGGTGTGGTGGCCGGCTGGGGGGCCGCCTTGGAGGCCGGCGCGGTGGCCGATTGAGCGGCCGGCTTGGGGGCCGACGGGGTGGGCGGCGCCGCCGCCGGCGCGGTGGCGGGCGGCACGGTGGACGGCAGGGAAACCGCCTCCAGGGTGGACAAACGGCTCAGATTTTCCTGGGCCACGGCGTAAAAGCGGGGATTGGCGGCAATGGCCCGCTCGAAATAGTGCTGGGCCGTGGCCTTGTCGCCGGCCTCCAGGTAGCACACGCCGACATTGTTGAGGGCGGTGGCTTCCGAAGCGGCCCCGGCAAACACCGTATAGGCGTCGTCGTAGCGGCCCATGCGGCACAGGGCCAGCCCCAGGTTGTTGGCGATCCGCACGGATTTCTTGGCCGACGCCGCCTTGCGAAAGGCGGCCACGGCGTCCTCGGTGCGTCCGAGCATGAGCAGGGCGATGCCCCGGTTGTTCTCCACGTCCGGGTCGAAGGCCACGGCCAGGGAGCGGTCATAGACCGCCAGGGCGGCTTCGGGCCTGCCCTCGCGGGCCTCGATGGTCCCGAGCAGGGCGGCGGCCCGGGACAGCCCAGGATCGCGCTCCAGGGCCTTGGTCAGGGTGGCGGCGGCCTCGGTCCTGGAACCGCTCAGATACAGGGCGAAACCGAGCCCCTGCATGGCGGCGGCGTTGTCGGCATCGGCGGCCAGGGCGGCCTTGAAGGCCATGCCGGCCTTGAGCGGATTGCCCATGCTCAGATAGAGGTTGCCCATGCGGGTGTGGACCAGGGTCGGCTTGGCTCCGGCCTTGAGAGCGGCCAGATACAGCCGGCCGGCCTCCTGCGGTTCGCCATGGGCCAAAGCCGCGTCGCCGGCGGCCAGGGAACCGCCCCCCGACGCGACGCCCGCGTCATGTTTGCCCTTGGCCCCTCTCCCGCCGCAGCCGGCCACAACGGCCAGACAGCAGGCCAACAGCACGACGCCCGCCATCCTGCGCACCTGTCCCATCACGCTCCCTCCCCTCGTCCACGACACTATAGCAAAGGCCCCCCAGCGGGTAAACAACCTGTCCGGTGCCGGGCGGTCCGACACGCCCCGGCGACGCAGCGCGCCCATTCGCCCAATAATGGGCTGGCGCGCCGACCGGTTCCACAAAGAATGGATTTTTGTTCCTGACGGACCGACGCCCGGTCCCGACAAGTTCCGCCCGCGCCGCCGGTTAGCTTTCGCCTCCCCGCCAAAACAGCCATGTCATTTTTGGCATGATTCTTTCTAAGATAGGGCAACCACCCCATGGTCATGGGTGAACACCCCTAGACGCGGGACGTCGTCATGAAACGAATACATCAGGATCAACGCGGGATCGCAGCTGTGGAAATGGCCATCGGCATGTTGCTGCTTGTCCCCCTGCTTTTGATTCTCGTCGAGGCGAGCCGGGCGCTCACCGAATATTCGCAGTTGCAAAACGCGGCCATGGAAGGAGCGCGCATGCTGGTGCGGCAAAATGGCGATCCCACGGGCGTCGAGGATTTCATCAAGAACTCCATCCTGCGGAACGCCTCTGGCGACGCCCTGCTCGATGGCGCGACGCCCCTGATCACCATCTCGCCGCGCGACAGCGAAAACAACGTAACAGTGCAGGTGGACCATGCATTCACGCCTTTCTTCACGACCCAGTCGGAAAGCGGAGAAACCTCGAGCTCCTACAATATGGGCACGGATGCGCTCGTCATTTCCGCCCAGACGACCATGGCCCTGCCCGACGCGAACTAGCGACACGCGCGGCGCGGCCAGTCTGGTCATGGCCGCGGCGCTCATCGGGGTCATGGCCGCGGCCGGCGTGGCCGTGGACGTGGGCCGGGTGTTCGTGGCCCGCAACAAGCTGCAAAACGGCGTGGACGCGGCCGCCCTGGCCGGCAGCCTCCAGTTGCCCGACGATCCCGAGGTCAGCAACGGCAAGGTGGAGACGGCGGCCAAGGACAACCTGGCCCAAAACGACGCCGAGGCCATCAACGTGGAAGTGACCGCCGGCGGAGCGACCCGCAGCGTGTGCGTCGCGGCCGACGCCGTGGTGGACATGACCCTGTCCAAGGTCGTCGGCATTTCCGACACCACGGTCTCGGCCGAGGCCTGCGCCGGTTACAACGACATCGAACTGGTCATGGTCCTCGACGCCACGGGCAGCATGAAGGGCACGCCCATCGCCAACGTCAAGGAGGCGGCCTCCAACCTCGTCTCGCTCATCATGCCCTCCTCCAATACCAGCAACACCCGTTCCAAAATCGGGCTGGTTCCCTTCCAGGGCAAGGTGCGCATCGACGGCAACGACCCGGTGGAGGCCAATCCCGACGGCGTCGGGGCCGGCTGCCGCAACGCCAACGACACGCTCAACGACGGCAAGCTCAAGGAAGAATACAGCGACACCCGGGACCGGCGCTCCATCTTTTACGGCTATTCCATAAGCGGCGTGAGCACCAGCCAGGACAAGACCTGCTCCGGCATGTCGCCCATCCGGGCCCTGTCCTCGAACAAGACCACGATTCTCGACAACATCGAGGCCATCGACGCCGGGGCCGTCACCTCCGGGACCATCATTTCCGAGGGCATCAAATGGGGCCACCGCGTGCTTTCGCCCGACGCTCCCTACACCCAGGGCAGCACCGACAAGAAGGTGCGCAAGATCATGATCGTGCTCACCGACGGCGACACCGAGGACGGCCGTTGCGGCGGCAAATACGCCTCGGGCTCGCGCACGATCAACACCTATTGGACCAACGCCTACTTCGGCCAGGGCCTGCGGCCGGACACCGCCACCTCGCCCTACGACACCCTGTCCACGGCGTCGGAAACCCTGGCCCAGATCCCCAGCTGCGAGGACGGCGGCGAACTCAACCAGGCCGTCATCGACGAAGCCAAGGCGGCGAAAAACGACGCCAACTACCCGGTGGAAATCTTTTCCATCCGGTTCGGGGACTCCGATTCCACGGACAAGGCCCTCATGAAGGAAATCGCCTCGTCCAAGACGGGCACCGAGGACCATTACTACGACGCGCCAAGCGCCTCGGATATTCAGGAAATGTTCAAGAAGATCGGGCAACAGCTCGGCCAGCGCCTCATGACCAAAAAGGAAGCCACCACTGGCACGCCCTAGTCCGACACGTGGAGAAGCAGCCATGTCCGTTCAAGGACCCACACGCAGACACGCCGCCCGGCCCCGCCCGGGCGGCGACCAGTGGGGCGTCGCCGCCGTGGAAATGGCGCTGGTGCTGCCCGTACTGATCTTTCTGCTGCTCGGCATCATCGAGGTCGCCAACATCCTGCGGATGCAGATGCTGCTCAACAGCGCCGTGGCCGTGGTGTCCCGGGAGGTGTCCCAGGACCCGAACATCACCGACGAAAGCGACGCGCAAAGCTATTTCAGCAGCAACCTTGGCAAGCTCCTGCCCTCGGTGCAGCAAAACAAAGACAGCGGGGACGCCGCCGAGCCGCCGGCCATGAGCATGTCGCCCACCACCAAGCCGGCCTGCGAGGAAACGCCCTGCACGCCGTTTCTGATCTCCGTCAACTACACCTACCAGGCCATGTCGCCCATCATGAAACCCTTTTTCGACGGCCTGACCCTGTCGGCCACGGCCAAGCGCACGTCCGAGCCCCGCTCGGGCTCGATCCTGGCCGAGGATCAATAACACGCCCGCAGGAGGCTTCCATGCAACTCCGTCTGCCGCTGCTCGCCGCGCTCCTCATCCTGAGCCCGACCCTCTGCCCGGCCGGGCAGGCCGCGTCGGAGAGGGCCAACGTGGTCGCGTTTTACACAAGCTATCTGGAGATGGTGCGCGCGCCCGATTTCGTCAGGCTCTCGCGCGACGACAAGGGCGCCTGGGAGGCAAAATGCGATGCCGCGGCGCGCAAGGCCGGCTTCGAGGACGCCGCCGCGGCCAGGGCCGCCGGGGAAAACATGGCCGACGACCCCGAAGTGGCCGCCCTGCGCCAATCCGTGGACGACACCATCGCCCGGCAGTACCGGCCATACAGGGATTAAGAGCCTCCGGCGGCCGGGGGGCATGATG
>JAFABC010000135.1 GCA_023426275.1 Pseudomonadota bacterium
CCCCCCCCCCCCCCCCCCCCCCCCCCCCCGCCGGAGGCGTCTTCCTCCTCCGCCTCTACCCATCACCGAGGCTGAAGCGCCAGGCGCAGGCGCAGTCGTCGCGGCTGATTTCCGGCGGGCAGCTCACGCAGGTGGCGCGGATGGCCGGATCGACGCCGGCGGCAAAGGCGGCGTATTCCACCGAGCCCCCGGAAATACACGGATAGGGTGGCAGACCCTGGCGCGCGCGCGAGCTTTGCACCCGGCAGCGCACCATGCGCAGCACAAAGGAATCGGGCGTTTCGTCGATAATATCCCAGGTGTTGATGCGCGAGACCAGCCGCGCGCCAAAGGCGACCTTGAGCGCGTCCAGACCGCCGTGTTCAGGCAGACCGAGCGCCGCCCGGGCCCGCACGCCCTCGTAATAGCCCAGCCGGGACCAGCAACTGTCGTTGACCCGCTTGGCGTCGTGCATTCCGCGCGCGTCCTCGACCTTGCGAAACCAGACGCCGTCCGCCGCCAGCCAGGACACGGACAGGGCGTCGAGCAGGCTGTCCAGGCGCTCGCGGCCAAGTCCGGCCAGCACCGATTCCACATCCGCAGGCAACTCCAGCGCCCGCTCGATGCGCCGGGTGAGCAGCGGCAGATAGGCCTCGCCTACCTGGGCTTCCAGTTTGACCGCCGTTTCGGGGCCGAACTGATGCGCCGCCTCGGCCAGCCACAACCCGTAATGCACGGCGATTTGCCGCACGGCCTGGGCCACCTGGGCGGCCAGCCCCTGTTCCTCTTGTTTCAAGGATGCGCCTTGCAGGCCGGTTGCGCCTTGATCGTCCACCGGGCTCCCCTCCTCTCCGTTTTTCCGGCCATGCCCCGGGGGGACGTGGCGCGACGGCCGAATCAGGCCTCGTTATGGCCGAGCTGCCGGATAAGCCCCGACAACGCGCCGGTCTGGTCGGCCAGGTTCTGAAAATGGCGCGAAGCGTGGTCGGCCCGGTCGGCGTTGTCGCGGGCGATGCCGCTGACCTGCTCCATGCTGTCCATGATGGACCGGGCCGAAGCGGCCTGCTGTTCGGCCGCGGCGGCGATGGACCGGACCTGGGCGGCGGACTGGTCGGCCGCGCCGAGAATGCGCCGGAGCATGTCGCCGGATTCCCCGGCCAGCCGGGCCGTGGCGTCCACGGCCTCCATGGTCTTGTCCATGCCTTCCATGTTGTCGCGGGTCATGGACTGGATGGCCTGGATCTTCTGGCCGACCTCGCCGGTGGCGGCCATGGTTTTCTCCGCCAGCTTGCGGACCTCGTCGGCCACCACGGCGAACCCGCGTCCGGCCTCGCCGGCCCGGGCCGCCTCGATGGCGGCGTTGAGCGCCAGCAGATTGGTCTGGTCGGCAATATCGGAAATGACCTGGATGACCGCGCCGATACCGTCGGACTGGACGCCGAGCTGGCCCATGTCGCCCTTGAGCGATTCGGCCATGGTCTTGAGGCGGTCCATGGCCGCCACGGTGTCCTTCACGAAGGTCTCGCCCTCCAGGGCGGTTTCGCGGGTCTGGCCGGTGGCCGTGGAGGCCTCGGCGGCTCCCCGGGCCACGTCGGCCACGGCGTCGCGCATCTGTCCCATGGCGTCGGCCGTGGCTTCCAGGCTCTCCTGCTGTTGCCGGGCGCCCTGGTGGATATCGCGGCCGAGACTGATGAGGTCCTGCGTGGCCGCGCCGACCTCGCCGGCCACGGAGGTCAGGCCGTCAACGGCCGCCAGCATGGCCGCGTTGGCCTCCTCGACCTGCCGGGCCGCCTCCTGGGCCGCCGTGGCGGCCCGGGCCGAGCGTTCGGCCTCCTGCTTGGCCTCGGCCTCTTTTTGTTGCAGGGCGTCGAGATTGTTTTTGAGTTCCGCGGCCATGGCTTCCAAGGCCCGGTGCAGCTGCCCGGTTTCATCATCCCCGTGCGCGGAAAGATGCACGTCCAGGTCGCCGGCGGCAATGCGGCGGGCCGCTTCGATGGTCTCCCGGATGGAGCGGGAAATGCCCCGGGAAACGACAAAGGCCAGGGGCAGGAGCACGAGCAGGAACATGACGGCGAAGACCGCGGCCTCGACAAGGGTCAGGCGATCGCCGAGCGCCCGCATCCGGCCGGCAATGGCGGCTTCGGCCTCGGCCACATTGTCCACGTAGACGCCCGTGCCGATCCAGTAGTCGGTGCCGGGAATCATGGCGGCGTACCCGAGCTTGGGCGTGTCGCCCTTGCCCGGCTTGTTCCAGGTGAAGTGAACGAACCCGCCGCCCGAGGCGGCCGCCCTGGCCAGATCGCGCACGGAATACACCCCATCCGGGCCCTTGAGCCCGGCGAGGTCCTTGCCCTGGAGCGCCGGATTGACCGGATGGGCCACGTTGGTGGTGCCGGTATAGATGTAATAGTAGCCCGAGCGGTCGTCCTCGAAAAAGGCGTCCTTGATGGCCTGCCGCAGATAGGCCACCCGGGCCTTTTCGTCGGAGATGCCGGCCAGCCCCTGGGCCAGGGCCGAGGCCAGGGAATCGGTCGCCACCTTGATCTTGGCCCGCTCGCCCTGCAGCATGACCTGCTGGGCCTCCCGCGCCCCATCCGTGGCCAGCCGCCAGGAGGAATAGGCACCCACGCCGAAGATCACGGCCGCCGAAAGGGCGGAGACGACAAACAGCACCAGCAGCTTTGCGCGAATGGAAAGATTGTTCAAGGCAGCAACTCCATAACCTTCATGCAGGGGGGCGGCAGGCGGCTCCGATCCGACGGGGGACAGGCGTTGCCGGGCAAGGCCTTCCCGAGAGACCGGGACACGTCCCTCAACAAATCAGGCACATTTGGTCAACCTGCCGAGATATCGGCACGCGTGTGAAACGCGCATCCGGGGCTTACAAGGCGGCGCCCGCGATCAACAATGCGACGTAGGCGGCCGTCGCCGTGAACACGAACTGGCGCATGGCGCGAATGAAGCGCTTCCGCTTGGCCAGCATGAACTCGACCATGCCGAGGCGCTCGTCAGGTCTGTCACGCATATGTGGCAATCTGTCGATATAATGATCCATATAGGACTGTTCCGACAAGAGCAGCAAATACACCCTGGGCCGAAAATAGAAACGGTAGTACAGAAAGAACACGACGAAGTAGGCGACAAAAAGCACCATGGAATAGCGCAGACTGAGCATCGATACCGTCCTTATGGGTTGGAGCGCGTCTCGCACGCGCCCAAGGCTCTTTCCCATACTTCCGCAGCGAACTCAAGACCGCACCCTTCCCCTTGCCCCGACAAAACGTCCGGTGTAGCTTCTTCGCGCCTTGAACACACCCCCGACCACGGAGGCCTGCATCATGACCACGGGTGATCGCCTGTCCCTGCTCGTTTCGGGACTGGGCCCCATCGGCAAAATTCCCTACGCCCCGGGCACCTGGGGCTCGGCCGTCGCCACCCTGGCCGCGCCGATCCTGTTTCTGCCCCAGCCCGGCTTCTGGCGCGTGGTCACGCTGCTCGTGATCTTCTTTGTCGGCAGCGCGGCCGCCACGCGGACCGAAAAACTGCTCGGCCGCAAGGACCCCGGCCACGTGGTCATCGACGAACTCGTGGGCCAGTGGATCACCTTCCTGCCCTTCGCCGCCCTGCCCCCGCTGGAACTTCTGGCCGGATTCTTTCTGTTCCGCGCCTTCGACATCCTCAAACCCCGGCCCGTGCGCGCCTCGGAAAACTGGCTGCCGGGCGGCTACGGGGTCATGATCGACGACGTGCTGGCCGGCGTCTACGCCTGCCTGTGCCTGAGCCTGCTTCACGCGCTGCGCTGATCCGTGTCGCAAACGCCGCCCCGCCTGGCGGGGCGGCGCCAAGCCCGTTTCCTTCCGCCCTCTCCCGCCGGGTGTCGCGTCCTCAAAAAAGTGTTTTTTTGAGGACAACACACTCTCATGACTATATTTCATTACTGGCCGGCATAACCGGCCGGCCCGTCCGCGTTCCGGGAAAAAACATTCCGGGAGCGCGCTTTCGGATTTTTCACTTGCCTGAAAAGAGCCCGGCCAGCTATATGGAAGGCAATGCCGTGGAAGGTCCCGGGCAGAGTTGGCGGCACCGCAACGGAGGGTAGCTCCCGTTAATTTTTCCCCCCATACCGGGCGATTGAGCGCCCCCCGGATTCGCCTGAGCGCGTGAACGATCCACGAGGAAACCCTGGATGCGGCCGGTTGCCGGCAAAACGCGACCCCGGCGAATCTTTTTTGCGCCTCCTGAAAAGAAAAACGGCCACCGGGAATCCCCGATGGCCGTCCGGCCGCGATGGCCTGAAAATACCGCTGAACTAGTAGGTGGCGCGGAATTCGTCGCGACGGTTCTTCGCGTACGCGGCGGCGCTGGTGCCCGGATCCAGGGGGCGTTCCTTGCCGTAGCTGACCGTGGACAGGCGGTCGGCGGAAATGCCCAGATTGGCCAGATACTGGGCGGCAGCCTGGGCCCGGCGCTCGCCAAGGGCAAGGTTGTACTCGGCGGTGCCGCGCTGGTCGCAGTTGCCTTCGACGATCAGCTTGATCTGGGAATACTGGCGCAGAATCTCGGCCTTGCGGGTCAGGGTCTGCCGGGCCTCGGCGCTCAGGTTGGAGCTGTCGAAGGCGAAGTGGATCATTTCGGCCAGCTCATTGGAGGCCTGTCCCAGTTTCTCCCGCAGGGCCCGCTCCTGTTCCAGGCGTGCCCGCTCCTGGTCTTCCCAGCTCGTGCCGGCGCCATCGCCGGGACCGGCCGCCTTTTTGGCGCAGCCAAATCCCGTCAGGGACAGCATCAGTACGAGCATTGCCACAGTCATAATCCTTGAACGCGTCATTTTTCTTTCCTCCTCACATTGCCCGCCCGGGCTTTAAGCAACCAAGAGCTTTGCTCCTGGCCGTGTTCTCGATGGGGCTGGCGAAGCACCAACCGGAACCGGCCTCGAATACGCTTCTTGCAATAAATTGCAACAACGAAACAAAGGCCGTCACGAAATGTAGTAGCAGTTTCGCGCCCCCGTGACACCAGTATACGCACCGGAACCCGACTGGCCCTTCATCGCCGCCACTTCCTTACAAGATAGTCATGTACAGTTTTAATGCGGCAAAGGCCCCCAACAAGGCATTTGCGCCGCGCCGGATCCCGTGGGAATAAGGACCGGGGGCGCGCCATGCCGCGTGGTCACATACAGCTTTTTCTGGCCGCTCCGGGTCGAGGAAAAAACGATGAAATACCCATCCGGGGAAAAGGACGGATTCTCGTCCGAGCCGCCGCCCGAGGACACCTGGGTTTCCTGGCCCGTGGACAGGTCGTGCACGAAGACCTTTTGCACGCCGCCAAGCTGCTTGGTGAAGGCCACGAGCCGGCCGTCGGGGCTCATGCTCGGGTTGGTGTTGTAGCCCGAGGAGGTGATGCGCCGGGGCGAACCGCCGGCCACGTCCTTGACGTAGATGTTCGGGCTGCCGGTGGCGTCGGAAACGTAGGCCATGACGCGGCCCGAGGCGTCGAAGGTCGGGGAGACGTCGATGCCGGGTCCGCCGGCCAGCACCCGGCCGGGCTGATGCGCGCCGTTTAACAGATAGATGTCGGCCTTGCCGTGCAGGGCCAGACTCACGGCGATCTGTCCGTCGGGCAAAAAGCTCGGGCTCACCACGTTGGTGGACGGCAGGGTGTAGACCTTGGGCTTGCCGCCGCCCGACCACACGCCCAGGTAGTGCGAGCGCGAACCGATCAACGTGAAGGCGATCTGCCGTCCGTCAAAGGACCACGACGGGCTGACGGCCATGCCCAGGCTGTCATAGCTGGTCACCCGGGTCAGCCCCCGGCCCATGGGGCGCACGGTCCAGATGTCGGCCCCCTTGCTGGAGTTCGGTTTGACGAAGGCGATCTGGGAATTGAAAAAGCCGCCCTGGCCGGTCAGCGCCTGCATGAGCTCCATGCAGAAGCGGTCGGCGATGTCCGGCAGCTGGGCGGCGGTCACGCCGTCATAGCCCTTCCCGACGATCACCTTGTGGGAATAGACCTCGAAGGCCCGCAGCTCCACGTTGCCGAGATTGGAGCCCGGCGTCCATTTGGAGGTGACGAGCACGTCGATCTTGCCCATGGCGAAGGGATTGAAATCGATCTGCTCGGCCGCGGCCCCGCCCAGTTGGCCGGGGATGTTCGAGGGCGGCACGAGTTGCAAAAACGGCAGGAACTGCAGGTCCTTGTTGATGAGGTCCTGGAGTTTGTCCGCCGTGCCTGTCTGGCCTCCCCCGGCAAACGGCCGGGACAGGACCAGATTCATTTTGGATTGCCCCGGCCCCTGGATGTTGACGGCCAGGGAACTCTGCTGCTGGGCCAGACCCGGGCCGCACAGGAGACAAAGCAGCAACAGGGTCAGGCCGAAAACGCCGAAAATTTGTTGTTGTGCGCGCATGGTCATGATCGAAATCCCTGGAGAACGCTAAATCGTTAACAATGATGTCCCTGCCGACGACGCGGATGGCCGCGCGAGGCGGCAGGAGCGGGTCCAAACACGGTCGCCCGTACTTGCCCTATAGCCCGAGACAGACGCATGGGCAATTCGCAATGCACAAAAATACGCTGTCTCGTCGTTCATTGTCCCAGCTCCTGCGAGCTAAACCGCAGCTGCAACACGTTTAAGCCCGCCGGCGGCGCCGGAAGGGAATCGGTCTCGGCCACGGACTTCACGGTGGAGGCGTCGAAATTGGGCTGCCCGGACGACTGGACCAGCCGGTAATTCAGGATGCGGCCGGTCTTGTCGATATTGACCTCGACCACGGCCAGCAATTGCCGCCGCAGGCCGGTTTGGGGAAATCTCCAGTTTTTCTTGACTTCCCGATTGACGATCTGGGCGTAGACCCCCATGGTCACGCCGCCGCTGCCGCCCCCGCCCTGGCCGCCGGGCGTGCCGCCGCCACCGCCGCCGGCCATCCGCCGGGCGTCGGCCAGGGCCTTGGCCAGGGGATCGCCGCCGCCGGACGACTTGCCGGAACCCGAACCGGAGCCGGAACCCGCCCCCGAGCCCTTGCCGGCCTTGGCCTTGGCGTCCTTCAGGGCACTGGCCAACACGTCCTTGTCCGAGCCGCCTTCGCCACGGCCCTTGCCCGCGGCCGCCTTCTTGGCATCGGCCGCTTTTTTGGCCTCCTCGGCCTTTTTGGCCGCGGCGGCCTGTTTCGCCTCGTCGGCCTTCTTCTTGGCGTCGGCGGCCTGTTTGGCTTCATCGGCCTTTTTCTTGGCCTCGGCCGCCTTTTTCGCCTCGTCAGCCTTTTTCCTGGCCTCCTCGGCCTTCTTGGCTTCCTCGGCTTTCTTTTTGGCTTCCTCGGCTTTTTTGGCCTCTTCGGCCTTTTTCGCCTCGTCGGCCTTTTTCTTGGCTTCAGCGACCTTCTTGGCTTCGTCGGCTTTCTTTTTGGCCTCGGCCACCTTCTTGGCTTCCTCGATCTTCTTGGCTTCGTCGGCCTTCTTTTTCAGCTCGATGGCCTTTTTCGCCTCGTCGGCCTTCTGCTTGGCCTCGGCCGCCTTCTTGGTCTCGTCCTCGAGCTTGGCGAAATCGGGCTTGGGCTCGAACTTCGACTCGAGCTTGGGCTCGGGCTCTGGTTCGGGCTTGGGCTTGGGTTTGGGCTGCTTGGGCTCGGGCTTGGCGGTCGTGGGTTCCGGCGCCTGGGGCACGGCGGCCACGGGCTCGGGCACGGCGGGCTTGGCCGGCGTGGCCGGGGCCTCGGCCGGTTCGGGCAAAGCGGCCTCGCCCCCGCCGCCGGCC
>JAFABC010000156.1 GCA_023426275.1 Pseudomonadota bacterium
CAGCTCGGCCAAGGTCAACTCGCCGGACAGGGCCTCGAGGGCCACCTTCGCCTTGAACTCCGCTGAAAACTTCCGTCGCTTGGACATCGAAAACCGTCCTCCCTCGTCGAGGACTAGAGCTTAACAGGCTGTCCAATTTTCCGCGACCTCCTCAAGCTGCACCGCAAACGAGAGGCGCCCTTTGTCGGTCATGCCGGCGAACAGCTCAAGCTGCTCGGCCGACAATGTCCATAAATCCTTCAATTCCAAGTCGTTCGGAGATATTGACACGGCAAGCTCCACTCACATGAAGATCACCGTACATAAAAAATTCTCGAGCTAATGGATAGTCCTTCAAAATATGTCCTCAAATTGCAGCTTCGCTCCCACTGGGCCAAGATGCGCATCTCATGCTCAATGGCGTCCCCTGGATTCTCCATTCCGGCAGGTCAGGCGTGAACTGCCACATCCGTTTGTGGAGTAGCCCCCATTTAGACCGGACACCCTCTTGAACCTAGGAGATAGGTCTAGAGGTATGTCCAGACAGAGTGCTAACGAGTTTCTCACGGTCGAGGTGGTCAACACGGTCGAGCGCCGTCGTTGGCCGTTGGCGGAGAAATTGCGGATCGTGGAGGAGTCGTCCCGGCCAGGGATGAGCGTTTCCTACGTGGCCCGCAAGTACGGCGTTGCGCCAAGCCTCCTCTTCCGCTGGAGGAAGCTCATGAGCGAGGGCGGCAAGGTAGCGGTTCAGGCGGACGAAGAGGTTGTCAGCGTCTCTGAGAATCGCGCGCTCAAGAAGCGGGTCCGCGAGTTGGAACGACTTCTGGGCAAGAAGACGATGGAGGTGGAGATCCTCAAGGAAGCCATCGAGATCGCACGCGAAAAAAAACTGATCTCGCGCACGCCGTTGCCCTTCGAGGAGGATTCCCTGTGAAGCGGGTGGCAGAGGCGTTCGACGTGGCCCGTTCGCAGTTGTCCGAACGACTGGCGACCGGCCCAAAGAACCGCTCTCCCCGTTATTCCAAGGCCCAGGACGAAGTCCTGCTGCCTTTGATCCGTGAGATCGTCGATGGACGGCTGACTTACGGCTACCGGCGGGTGTGCGCCCTTCTGAACCGGCGTCTCGTGGAACTGGGGCAAGCACGGGTGAACCACAAACGCGTGTACCGGATCATGCGGCTCCATGGCCTGCTTTTGGCCAGGCACACGGGCAACAGGCCCAAGCGGTCGCATGAAGGCAAAGTCATCACTCTGCGGCGCAACCTGCGTTGGAGCGCGGACGCTTTCGAGGTCGGCTGCTGGAACGGCGAGAAAGTGCGAGTGGTCTTTGCTCTGGACTGCTGCGACCGCGAGATCATGGGTTTTGCAGCATCAACTTGCGGCATTTCAGGCTCGATGGTGCGCGACCTGATGCTGGAATGCGTGGAAAAGCGATTCGGGACGAGCCGTGCACCGCACCGGGTCGAATGGCTGACCGACAACGGTTCCTGCTTCGCGGCCAAAGAGACTGTCGAGTTTGCTTCATGGCTGGGTTTGGTCAGCCGATTTACGCCGGTAAGAAGCCCCGAGAGCAACGGCATGGCCGAGGCGTTCGTGAAGACCTTCAAACGCGATTACCTGTATGTCCATGACCGCCCGGACGCGCAAACCGTTCTCAGTCAGCTGACGGCCTGGTTCGAGGACTATAACGAGGTGCACCCCCACAAAGGGCTGCGGATGCTCTCACCCAGGGAGTTTATCCGCTTGTCAGCAACTGCGGGGTGTCCGGTTTAGCGGGGGCAACTCCAGTTTGGCACCTGACAAACGGTGTACAAACGGTTCAATCGTTGGACTAACTTATCGCTTTGGCAGGATATTCTCCGCCATCTTGCTCGTGACGCCGACCTTAAGGTTGTTTGCCTGGACAGCACCTGCTGCGACTGGTGGCAAAGGGGGCGTGACGCCCAGGTCATAGGCCCCAGTCGGGGTGGGCTGACAACCAAGATTCACGCCGTCATCGACGCCCTGGGCAAACCCCGTTTGTCTGCAACTGACCGACGGCCAGGTGCCGGCCCGGAAAACTGATCAAGGGGCTGATGGCCGAACAGGTCGTTGCGGACAAAGCCTATGATGCCGACCCCATCGCTTACGTGCTGGGGAAAAATTCTTCCCTACTTCACCCGCGTGACGGGGCAGCGGCCGCAGACGATGGCCGGGCGCAGGTCGTGGCGGTCGGGCGCGGCGAGAAGCGCCCGGGCGGCTTGATATTTGGCGTTGTTCCAGACCTCGCGGAAAGGCGTTTCCAGGACGTTGCCGAAATCCACGGACGGGTCGCGGGGATCGCGGCAGCAGGGGATCAGCCCCCCGTCCCAGTTGATGTAGGCCGAGCGGTACAGCCAGGAGCAGCCGGGCGAGGCTTTTTCGTCGTCGTGGCTGAAGGTCTGGCGGGGGAAACGGCTGGAAAACCATTCGTCCGGGGCGTCGGCCGGGAAGAAGGGCTTGATGAACCGGATCTGGTCCACGCCCAGGGTTTTGGCCTTGTCCCGGGCGGTTTCGATCTCATGTTCGTTAAATCCCGTGACGCAGTATTGCCAGTCGATAAAGGGCGTGACGCTGCCGGCGGCGCGGCGGGCGGCGATGACGGCGCGCAGGGTGTCCAGGGCCAGATCCGGGTTGCCGCCGCGCATGAAGCGGTTGCTCGTTTCCTGGCTGACGCCGTGACAGGAAAAGATGAGCACTTCCAGGCCGGATTCCACGATGCGGCGCGGCAATTCCGGGTCGCGGTGGTTGAGGTTGGACGAGACGCCGACCCCGATGTTGCGTTTGGCGGCCAGGCGGATCATGTCCAGGGTCTCGGGAAAAAGAAACGGCTCGCCGAAACCGTACAGGTTGATTTTAAAGAGATATTGCCCCACTTCGTCGAGCAGTTTCGTGAACTGGGCCAGGGTCATGCGGCCGAATGGACGTTCGTCCGGGGTGGGCGGCCGGCGGTCGTCGTAGCAGTAGGCGCAACGCAGGTTGCAGATGTTGGTGGTCTCGATTTTGAGAATGTAGGGCATGGAATCGAGCACCGTGCGCTTTTGCAGGCGGTTGCGCTCGGCCCGGGCGAAATTGAGCAGCCGTTTGACCGTGGCGTGGCGCAGGAAGGCCTGGCCGTGGCGCTTGAGGATCTTCAGACGTTCGGCCGTGCCGGCTCCCTTGGTGGCCAGGGCGGATTCGAGAAATCCCATGGGGTCACGCTCCCTTTATGGCGGGCTGCCCAAGCAGGTGGGCGGCCATTTTCAGGCCCTGGGTCACGGCGGCCGGGGTCAGACAGAAGTAGAAGCCGCCCTGCCGGCCCACGGCATGGGCATTGGTCAATCCGGCCACGGGCGTGGTGGCCGCCTCAAGGCGCGTTTCGTAATCCAGCGGATAGACGGGCATGGCCGCCGGCAGGGTGACGACGCGGGATTCCCGCAGGGCCTGCGGCGGGTAGAGCCCCAGCCAGTTCACGTCGGCAATGGCCTTGGCCAGACTGTCCTCGTGGGAGGGCGGGGCGGCCTTGCCGGTGGCCACGTTCATTTCCAGGCACAGGCCTTCCCGGTCGGCCGGGCCGCGCTGGCGGAAGATGGATTCCGGGTAATAGACGCGGTTGGCGGTCAGTTTCGGGTCCGGGTGGTAGGTGTAGACGTAGGGCCGGGGCACGCGCGTTTCGCGCGAATAGGTGAGCATGACCAGCCGCATGGTCACGGTCGGCAGCTCGGGGACCTCCGTCGCGCCCAGGGCGGCGTTTAAGGCATTGAGCGGCGCGGTCCAGACGAGGTGGCCGGTTTCGATGCGACGACCGTCGGCGATGACGGCGGCGATGCGGTCGCCTTCGCGCACGAGCTCCAGGTGGTTGATGCCGGTTGCGATCTCACCGCCGCCGGCGGTGATGCGCGCGGCCAGCAGTTTTATGATTTCCCCAACACCTTCAATTGGATAGGTATATTCTTGGCGCAGTCTGGCCAGCACGGCCAGCATGGTGGCCACCCGGCCGCGCGGGATGAAGGGCTCCTTGCGGTTGTCGATGGTGCGATCGACCCGGGCCAGCCAATGGTGGTGCAGCGCCTCGGGGGAGAGCAGGGTCTTTTTGGCGAACAGGTCGCGAAAAAGCAGGTTGTAGAGGCCGTCGCCGCTTTTTTCGGCCAGCTCGACCGAGGCCGGGATGGGCTCGGGCGGCGGCGCGCCCCGGCGCTTGAGGGCGGCCCGCAGCACTTCGAGCTGATAGCGGGCCGGATATTTCAAGAAATCTATATAATTCGGAAACTTCCACATGCGCCCGCCCGCGGCCACGGCAAAGGCGAACTGGTGGCGGATGACCGGCCGGCCGGCCAGTATCTCGCGCAGGAAGGCTTCGCCCGGGCCGTCGTGGTCGAGGAAGAGCACGTGCGGGCCGAGGTCGAAGGTCACGCCGTCGAGCTCCAGGGAGCGCAGCAGGCCGCCGGGCGTTTTTTCACGTTCGAGCACCGTGACGGGGCGGCCGGCCGCCGCCAGTCTGGCGGCGCAGGTCAGACCGGCCACACCGCCGCCGACAATGACGGTGCGGGGACTTTCCGTGTTTGTTGGGGCGTTTTGCGCCCGCGCGGTGGCGTTTTGGGACATGGCCGCTCCTACCATGGGCCACGCGGCCGGGCAATCCGTTCCGGCCGCGTCCGGCCGGAACCCGACCGGCGGTCAGCGGCCGGGCCAGACCCGTTCCAGTCCCGATTGCCTGCGACCCAGACGCAGCCACACGGCGTTGCGGGCATCTCCGGACAGGGTCACGGCCGTATCCCCGGCCGGCAGGGTCAGAGGCGGCAGACTGCGGGCGTCCAGGTCGGCCTCGATGACCATCCGGTCCACCGGGCGTTCGGGCGACCAGAACTCGGCCTCGGCATTGGCGCGCAGGGTTAGGCGCACCGTGACGAAGGTGGCCGGGGCGTCCAGGCGCACCCGCACGAAGCGGCGGGTGAACATCGGGGTCCAGTCCCCGGTTGGCGCGCCCTGGAAGTCCATGGCCGTTTTGAAGTCGCGACCGTTGGTGGAATAGGCCAGGCGGCAGCTTCCGGTCGGTCCCGGGCCGCCGTAGAGCCGGGGATAAAGCTGGAAGCGCAGTTCGGTCATGGGCAGGGCCGAGACGAAAACATAGTCCAGGCCGCAATCGGTTTCCGGCCGGCAGGTCAGGCCGCCGGCGTAGTCGGGATAGGAGGTCGAGACGGCCAGATTGCGGCCGTGGACGTTGGAACCGTTGCCGACGCCCGGGGCCGTGAAATCCGGGCTGAAGCGCAGCAGGCCCGCGCCGCCGGGCGTCAGGCGCAGCATGGTTCCGGGCGGGGCCGACACGGGCACCGGCACGGACGTTTGGCCGAACGTCAGGGTGGGCGCGTGCAGGTCGCCCCACAGCCACAGGCTGGCGACGGGAAAGGCGGTCCGGGCGCGAAGTTTGGCCGTGGGACGGTTCGCGCCCAGCCCGGCATCGGCCGCCGCCTCGGGACTGGCGGCCAGGGCCGGGTCGTGGACCACGACGGCCGGCCGGCCGGCGGCGTCGGGCAGGACCAGGGCCGGGCGCAGACCGGCATGGGCGGCGCGAAACGCGTCCAGTGCGGCCGGCGTGCCGATGACCGCGCCGCCCGGCAGGGTCCCCGCCAGCTCGGGATGCTGCGGCGCGGCAAAGACGTAGGCGGTCTCGCCAATGGGCCGCGTTTGGGGATCGTAGCGGGTGGAAGCGCAGTTGCGGGCCAGATTGGCCGCCGCGGCGGCCAGGGGCCGCGCCTCCGGCCGGTCGGGCTCGACCGGGGCCGGACAGCGGCCGGTCAGGCGGACGGCGTCCACGTTGAGAAAGCCTTCGCGCCGGCCCGGGTGGTAGGTCAGGCGCAGCCAGACGCCGTTTTCCCCCAGGGCCGGGGTCAAATCCACCGTGGCCGTGGCCTGCCTTGTCTGGTGGTAAAAGCCCATCTCCTCGAAAAAGCGCCGGGGCTCTTGGCGCGGCGCGCCGTCCGGCAACAGGAAATCGGCATGGCCCAGGCGGGCCAGGGGGGTATAGCGCAGGCCGTCCGGGCTGGCCTCCACGGTGAGGAAGGCGTCGGCCGGCAGGGTGGGATGGCGCTTGTACAGGGCCGCGTCGATGGCGGCGGTCAGGGTCGGGGCCGGCGTTGCGGGCGCGCGCGGCGGCAATACGAAATGCCATACGGCCGTGGCCGGGCGCTCGTAGCGGGCCGGACGCAGCAGGCCGGTGGCGGTGTCCACGGTGAAATTGCGGGAGCGGGAGGCCTCGCGGTAGTAGCGCCAGTCGCGGAAATCGTCGGCATAGGCCAGCCGGCCGGCGGCGTCCGGGGCCAGGAGCAAGGGGGCGAGGCTCGGCAGGCCGGCGATGGCCAGCCGGGTGGTGTAGGCGCCCGTGCGCCAGGAGGCGAGCAGGGTTCCCCGGGGCGCGGCCCGGTGGCGCTGGGACGGCGCGGTGAAGCGGTCCACGATGAGCGTTCGCCGGTAGCCGGGCCGGTCGAAATCGCCGGGACCGGCAAACCGGCCGGGCAGGTGCCAGCGGCTGGAAAAACCCAGCACGTTTCGGTGGTAGCCGGTGAAGACGAGATCCGGCACGGGCCGGGGCAGACGGCTTAACACGCGCATGAGGTCGCGGTCGCGCGACAACGTATGGCGGGCGGCCGGCTCCAGGGCGGCCAGGGCCGGTCCCATGGCCAGGGCGCACAGGCCGACGCCCACGGCCGTGGCCGCCGTGGCCCCGGCCCGGAGGCTGCGAAACGGCCGGGCGGCCAGGACGGCCAGCCGGGCCGCGCCCACCCCGGCGCAGACCACGACCAGGGGAAACAGGCACGACAAATGCCGCCAGGACACGATGGGCCGCAAATCGGAATGGCTGGACAAAATGGCCAGGGCCGCCGCCAGCCCCGAGGCGGCCAGCACGAGCACGACAATCCGGCGACCGGTCGCCAGACCCAGCGCCAGCAGCCCGGCCAGCAGGGCCGTGGCCCCGGCGGCGTGCGGGGCGTGCTGAAAAAAAAGGCCGCGCAGCACGTCGGCGAAAAAGGCGAAATCCAGGCCGTGCCACGGGTCGATGCCGGGATTGCGCAAGAACTCGCGGGCGAAAAAAACGCCGGGCGCCAAGGGCAGCCAGGCCAGCACGGCCAGCCCCATGGCCAGCGCCAGTCCGGCCAGCCGCTTCCAGCGCCCCGGCCCAGCGAACACGCCGCGTCGCCACACGAACAGCCCGGCCACGGCCAGCCCTTCCCCCAGCAGGATGGGAGCGCCCTGGTAGGCCGTGGCCAGCAGGGCGGCCGTGGCCAGGGCGTATCCGGCCAGTCCCGGCCAATCCGGGCCGCCGTCCCTGTCGCCCCTACGGTCCAGCCAGCGGATCAGCGCGTACTGGGACAGGACCATGGTGCACAAAAAAAGCGCATACGGCTTGATGGCCCGGGAAAAATCCAGATGGAACAGGGACAGCCCGGCCAGGGCGGCGGCCAGCAGTCCCGCCCCCCGGCCGCCGGCCCTGGCCCCGAGCAGGCCGATCACCAGCAGCGACAGCGTGCCGGCCAGCAGCGCCGGCACCCGGGCCGCCAGCACCGTGGGCGAAATCTCCAGGGCATAGTGGACGAGCAGATAGGACAGCGGCGGCTGGAAATCGAAAATGGTGTCGGCCGGCCCCTGGTACAACTGCACCGTGGTCAGATCGGCCGGGGCCATAAGCGACCGGTCCAGGGTCAGGTAGTCGTCCTCCCACAACTGGGGAAGGTCGATGTGCCACAGCCGCAACCCCAGGGCGGCGGCCGCAACAAGCCCCAGCAACACGGCAAACAACCGCCCGGACAGCCGGGGTGAGACAGAGTCAGTCACGATGCACCATGAGAAGTCGGTTACAGGACCAGGGATAGGAAAAGACGCCTCCGGCGGCCGGGGGGCATGATGCCCCCCGGACCCCCTCGAAATATCTTTGGCGCCGCCAAACGTGCGAAGCACCGATCGACAGGGCATCCTGCCCCCCCTTTCGGGAGGGTCCGGGAGGGGGTGACCCCCTCCCGGCCGCCGGAGGCATCTTCGCCTGCCTCGCCAGTATAGGCCATGCGGCGCGGGGGGAAAAGCCCGGCAAACGGCGGCTTGCCGGCGGGACGCGGCGTTGCTAGAAGAAGGCCCAGGCGGTTTTACCCAGGGGCGGGATGGCCCCAAGTCCCCGCTGCGCCTTACCGCGCGGCCATCAAAGGATGGCCCATGCCGACGCTTCCTCTTTCCGCAACCCACCCCGATGTCGTGTGCACCATGTTCGGCTAACCCGCCTCCACAGCCGACAGGTAGGTCACGTTCTCATTTCCGACACCGCATCCTGGAGCCTCCGATGGACAACCATGCTCAGAACCTGCTTGTGCATTTCCGACGGGCCGAGGAACTCAAAACCGAATCCCTGGCCCACCGCTCCCTGAACCTGTCCCCCCGCCAGCAGGGCGATCTGGAACTGCTCCTGTCGCGGGCCTATTATCCCCTGTGCGGCTTCATGGGCCGCGAGGACTTCGAGAGCGTGCTGGAAACCATGCGTCTGGCCGACGGCACGCCCTGGCCCATGCCCGTCAGCCTGGACGCGCCGGCCGCCCTAGCCGAGGCCGTGGGACCGGGCGACAAGGTGGCGCTCCGCGACCAGGAAGGCTTCATGCTGGCGGTGCTCACCGTGACCGAAACCTGGGCATCGGATCCCGAGGGGGAGGCGGCGGCCATCTTCGGCGTGGAGGACGTCCGGCGGCATCCCGGGGCCCTGGCCCATGCGCGGGAAACCGGTCCCGGGCGCATCGCCGGCGCCGTCGAGGGGGTGAGCCTGCCGCCCCACGTCGATTTTCCCGAATTGCGGCGCTCCCCGGCCGCCGTGCAGACGCTTTTTCAGCAATACGGCTGGCGGCGGGTCCTGGGCTTTCAGACAGACGGGCTGTTGCACAACCGGGAGCGGGCCATGCTCCGGCAGGCGGCGGCCGACATCGAGGGCAGCGTGTTGCTGCTGCGGGCGGCCGGCGACGCCATGGCCGGCGGCGCGGCGCATTTCGCCGGGGTGCGCTGTTCCCGGCTTTTCGCCGCGGGCTTTCCCAAAAACATGCTGCTGCTCAGCCTGCTTCCCCTGTGTGCGCGCCACGCCGGCCCCAGGCAGGCCCTGTTCGAGGCCGTCATCCAGAAAAACCACGGCTGCACCCACACGCTTGTCGGCCGCAACCACGCCGATCCCCTGGCCGGCGACGGCACGCCGCTTTATCCGCCCGGCCGGGCCCAGCAACTCGTGGCCGATTTCGAAGCCGACACCGGCATCGTCATGGTGCCGGAAACCGCCATGGACTACGTGGAGGAGAAGGCCCAATACGTCCCGCGCACGGCCGTCGCGCCCGGCATGACCGTCAAGGACATCGCCCCTGCCGAGCTGACCCGCCGTCTGGAATTCAACCTGGACATCCCGGAATGGTTCACGCCGACCGCCGTGGCCGACGAATTGCGGGCCGTTTTTCCGCCGCGTTCCCGGCAGGGATTCACCCTGTTCATGACGGGACTTTCCGGGGCCGGAAAATCGACCCTGGCCAAGATTCTCTATGTGACGTTCATGGAACTGCGCACCCGGCCGGTCACCCTGCTCGACGGCGACATCGTGCGCCGCCACCTCTCCAGCGAGTTGACCTTTTCCAAGGAGCACCGCGACCTCAACATTGCCCGCATCGGTTTCGTGGCCAGCGAAATCACCAAAAACGGCGGCATCGCCATCTGCGCCCCCATCGCCCCCTACTCGGGGGCCCGGGCCGTTGCCCGCTCCCTGGTCAGCCCGCACGGCGGCTTCGTGGAGATCCACGTGGCCACGCCGCTGGCCGTGTGCGAGCAACGCGACCGCAAGGGGCTCTACGCCAAGGCCCGGGCCGGACACATCAAGGGCGTCACCGGCATCGACGACCCTTACGAAGCGCCGGAACATCCCGAGGTCAGGCTGGACACGACGCGGCTCACTCCCGGCGAGGCTGCCCAGGAAGTGTTGCTCTATCTCGAACACGAAGGCTATCTGGCCTGAGCACAAACACCGCCTCTGGGCAACCAAACGTTCGTCTCCCCTTTCGGGAGGGTCCGGGAGGGGGATCGTCTCCCTCCCGGCCGCCGGAGGCATCTTTTCTTCCCGTCTTCCCCTACTCCTGGATGTAGCCCGGAGGCAGGCGTTCCCAGCCTTTGCCTTCCTCGCCCAGTTTGAAGCCCATTTCGAAGGTTTCGCGCATGGCTTTCTTGTCGAAGGCCTCGTTGGTCTTGATGTCGAAATCCTCCGGAATGACGATGTACTCCAGGGACATGCCGTCACGCTTGGTCAGCAGGTAGCTGTAGGCCAGGGAGCCCTTGGCCTGGGATTTGATGAGGGTGGAGATGGAACGGCTGGCGATGGGCACGAGCCGCGGCCGCACCGCCTCGCCGACCGGTCCCAGCTTGTTGTTGACGATGACGTACACGTGCTTGTGAATGGAGGCGTAGTACTTCTGGCCCTGGGGCGTCTTGGCGAACTCCTTGGGCCGCAGGTAGGCGTCATAGACGATGAACTGGGAAATGACCCCGCCGTCCACGTGCATCTCATCATAGCGCTTCCCGTCCTTTTCCACCGGAATGTAGACCGGCGGGAAGGCCACGGGGATGGAGGCCGAGGCGATCAGAACCCGGTGGATGAGCTTCAAGGCGTTGGGATTGCCCGAAGCGGCGATGGCTCCGATGTCCCAGACCACATTGCGCTGGGCGTCCAGGTTGGTGGTGGCGATGAAAAGCCGTCGGCCGCGCCGGTGCTCCCGGGCGATCTCGGCCATCATTTCGGGGGTGATGGACTTTTCCACGAGCTTTTTGAGCGGCTTGGTGTCGGCCACGGAATCGCCCCGGAAGATGCTGAACAGATTCTTGATGAAGAAAATGTCCTTGGTGGTCAGGTTGGTGTAGAGCTGGCGCAACTTATCGTCGTATTTCTCCCCCAGAAACACGAACGGCGCGGACAGCGCCCCGGTGGACACGCCCGTGACCACCCGGAACTCCGGCCGCGTGCCGGTCTTGGCCCAGCCGTAGAGCACGCCCGCGCCGAAGGCTCCGTCCGCGCCGCCGCCGGACAAGGCCAGAATGTATACGTCCGCGGTCAGCGGCTGCTTGTGTTCGATGCGCCACTGCTCATAATCGTGGGCCGCCTCCACCAGACTCTTTTGCAGCAACGGGGAGTACACATCGCCCCAGTCTCGAATGCCTGTCATGCCCATAACGGGCAGGCGTATCTCCTCCGCCCCCAGCAACGGCTGGCGCACCCGCAGACTGCCACAGCCCGTCAACAGCAACAGGCACGCAATTCCTACAACCCAGGCGACGTATCGCTTGCCCATACACCCTCCTCACAAGTGCAAGAATACCCGGGAAGACGCCTCCGGCGGCCGGGGGGCATGATGCCCCCCGGACCCCCTCGATAGTTTCTCTCGCGGCGCGAAGCGACGCTGGCGCCGACAAACAGGCACAGGCACCGCCGAACCACCCGGACAACCAAACGTCCGTCCCCCCCTTTCAGGAGGGTCCGGGAGGGGGTAACCCCCTCCCGGCCGCCGGAGGCATTCTTCTTCCTCACTGTCAAAATACTAACGATGCGACATGGGTAGCGTCAGCCACGCTGTGGGTCAAGGCGGGAGGCCGTTTTATAGGCCTTGTAAAAGTCCAGGATATGGGGCGGACAGCCCGGAATGCATCGGGCGGTACCGGACAGCGCATGGGTGTCATAGGCGAGGGGCGCGGCGCAGGCCCCGAAACACCAGCGTTCGCCTACGACAGTGCGGAAGTTGCGTCGTTCGGGCATGGGTACGCCGACATAGAGCGTCACGGGTTCGCGGCCGGCGAAGGCGCCTTCGCTGGCCAGTTTGTCCAGGGCGTGGCGCAGGGCCGACAGACAGCCCGAGCAGGCGCCGCCCTCCAGCACGCGCACGGCGGCATAGGCTCCGGCGCAACCGATGACCGGCCGGGCGAACGGCCGGCGCAGGGCGGCCGGGTCCGCGCCCACGACCTCGATGGCGGCGAGATCCGTTTCCCCCAGCCCTTCCTGGCCGGCCAGCCGCAGCATGGCCACCTCATGCGCGCCGATGCCCATGAGGTCGGCGCAGACGGTGTCCACGGCGCAGACGTCGCGGCCGGCGGCGATCACGTTCATGTCCGGCACGGCCGCCCCGGATAGCGGGGCCTGACCCTGCACGGCCCACAGGGCGTCCACCACGGTCAGCGCCGGCCGGACCAGACGCAGCACGTCCACCACCTTGGCGTTGATGTCGTTGCGGTGGCAGAACATCCGCTCCCGGTCGCAGACCAGCCCATACAGATTCTTGATGCCGAGGGTGACCAGCGTGTGCACGTGGGTCTTCATCTTGGGCAGGTCGATGAGCACGTCGGCGTCGAGCAGCGCGCGCGGCAGCAGGACCGGATCGAAGACGAACGCACCGGGATTGTCCACGGGCACGGGCGGGTCGCGGTCGAAAAAAATCAGTTCGCCGCCGGCCGCCGCCACCCGGCCGGCGAAATCCGGCAGACAGGCCACGGCTTCGAACAGCGACAGGCCATAGCCCGGGTTGTCGCCCACCAGCACCCTGGCCGCGCCGGCGTCGCGCACCAGCGAAACCATGGCCAGCAGCACGCGTTCATCCGTGACCACGGCGCAAGGGTTGTTGGGATCGGGCCGCACCAGATTGGGCTTGAGCAGCACCTTTCTGCCGCGCACCAGCCCCGGCAGATCGCAACAGGCGGCCACCGCCTCGGTCACCAGCCCGCGCACCAGCTCCAGACTCTTTTCCGTATACGTCGTCGGCGACTCCGGCACCGGCCGCGAC
>JAFABC010000364.1 GCA_023426275.1 Pseudomonadota bacterium
GCGCAAAGCCGCCGAACCGAAAAAGCCCGGAACCAGGGGGAGCCAGACAGAATACTGCCTGCCTTTCCCGGCAAGGGGGCTTGGGGGGCATCATGCCCCCCAACGGAGCGGTCCAGGAGAGGCAGCGCCTCTCCTGACCGCCGGAGGCAGCTTCAGGAGAAAACCCTATGATCGTATCCGAAGGGCATATTGGCCGCGTTTTCGTGCTGCGTCTTGGCGACGGCGACCGCATTCCGGACGCCATCGAGGAGTTTGCCGCCGTCCGGGAGGTGGAGTCGGCCCTGGTGATGGCCCTGGGCGGCCTGCAAAAGGGCAAGCTGGTGGTCGGCCCCGAAGACGCCACCACCATGCCGCCGAACCCCATGCTCACGGCCATTGACGCCGTGCACGAGGCCGCGGCCGTGGGCACGCTGTTTCCCTCGAAGCCCGGGGGCAAGCCCACCCTGCACATGCACGGCGTGCTCGGACGCGGCGAGGAAACCCGGGCCGGCTGCGTGCGACCGGGACTCGATGTCTGGAAAATCTTCGAAGTGGTGGTGATCGAAATCCTGGGCACGGATCTGGCCCGCCACAAGGACCCGGAAACCGGGTTCAACCTGCTGGGCTGGGCCGCCTTGTAAGCCCGCGCCGCCGCACAGACGGAAAACCCCTCCGGTTTTGGCCGGAGGGGTTTTCCGTTGCGCGCCCGGACCGCGCCAGGCGCGGTCGGGCATCGACACACAAAATTTACTTCACGGCGTCCTTGAGGGACTTGCCGGGCGTGAAGCGGACGGCCTTGGAAGCGGGGATCTCGATGGCGTTGCCGGTGCGGGGATCGCGGCCGGTACGCGCGGCCCGTTCGGACACCTTGAACGTGCCAAACCCGGTGAGGGTCAGGGCCTCGCCCGCGGCCAGGGAGTCCTGGATGGCCTCCAAGACGGCGTCAAGGACCTTGCCCGCCTCGGCCTTCGTGGCAATGCCGGCGTTGGCCTGGATTTTGGCGATAATGTCTGTTTTAGCCATGTGCGTGCGATCTCCTTCTCGTGTGATTGCCGGACGATGCAGCAGCCCAAACGGTGCCGCCGCGCGGGATGCCACGACCGGTCACGATATCCGGCGAGGTTATAGCGAAAACGCCCGCCTTAGGCCACCACTTTTCCCTTCTTCTCCCACAAGCGCATGTCCTTCATTTTTTTCCGGCGATCCCGTTGCAGGGACTTGCACACGAGCGGCATGGACTTCTTGTACCCGTATTTGGCCTTATAGTCCTCGGGGCTCAGGCCGTGGGAGGCCAGATGCTTTTTGGTGATAACCTTGAAGGCCTTGCCGCATTCGAGGCAGGTGACGGATTTTTCCTTGATCGCTTTTTTCGGGTCCATCGAAACGACCTGTTCCGTCTCCTCGATCTGGTCATCCTCGCAGATATCGCGGATGCCCACGGCCAGCCGATGCACCATGGAGGTGATCTCCTCGTCGGTCATGGTGCGCACGGAGGCCTGGGCCTTGACGATTTCCAGGGCGCTTTTGAGGTAGTCTTCCATACCGTCTCCTTCAAATGATATACGGCGAACTGAAAAGCATTCAACAGTGCGTCCAAAGACGGACTTTGTCAACAACGGGTCGCCATATTCCTGGTTCTTGCAGCGATAGTGCAGTACGCGCCCCCGCCGACAAACGAAACAGCCCTGACATTACTTTTTTGAAATGTCAGCCACATTCCCCGCCATCCAGGCGCAAAAAGCCGCCCCCCGGGCGGACATGCCGCAGGAGCAAAAAACAACATTTTGAAATTATTTGAAAAAATTTTCCGTCCCGTCCGGGGCCGGCAACGGCTCCCCGGACGGGACGGGCGGGATACGGGCGTTTCACCCGTTCACGATGCGGCCGGTCAGCCGGCCTGAATCTCGATCTTGCGGGGCTGCACCTTTTCCTGACGCGGCAGGTACAGTTCGAGCACGCCGTCTTTGAGCGTGGCTTTGATGCGTTCCTTGTCCACGATGTGCGACACGGTGAAACTGCGGAAGTACTCGCCCCCGCCGAACTCCACGTGACCGAGCTTGCGCCCTTCCGGCACGTCGTACTCGGCCTTGCCGGACACCTTCAGTTCGTCCTCGTTGAGGTCGATGACCAGATCTTCCTTGCCCACGCCGGGCATATCGACGAAAATATAAAATCCGTCTTCCTTCTCGATGATGTCCGTGGCCGGCTTGACCCGGGGCAACCGGCGTTCCTCGTTCCTGACTTCGTTCTCCGTCATGACGATCCTCCCTGGACACTGGCGCGAAAGGTTATACCGCCTCGATGCTGATCTTTTTCGGCCTGCTTTCATCGGACTTGGGCAGCGTGACAAGCAACACGCCGTCCCGCATGTTGGCCGTCACCTTGTCCCGGGCCACGGCGGCCTGGATGTTGACCACCCGCTGGAAAAATCCCGTGGGCCGTTCCTGGCGGTAGTACTTGCCCTTGGCCGCCTTGCGCTCGCCTTTGATGACCAGACTGGAGTCGGTCAACGTAAGGTCCAGGTCCGCGATCTCCATGCCGGGAATCTCGCAGCTCACGTAAATGTTGTCGTCATCCTCTCCGATATTGATCGGGGGATAGGCCACGCTGCGCTGACTGATGGACATGGAGGGCCACAAGGACTCGAAAAGCCGGTCAAAAGGCGTGTTCGGGCCGTAGAACGGACTTAAATCAATGACCATATACGCACCTCCGACAAAGGTTGTTCTTCACACGCCAAAATAAACAAGCCCTTTCGGGTGTCAATGGGCCATTGTATTTTTTCCGCTTGTCGTGACAGTCTTGGCCAACGGGCCTTGACAGTGCGTCCCGCCTGCTTATCTCTCAAATCATCGCTTTCCAGGGGCACGCCCCCCAAGGCCCGACCCGCCCGTGCGGGCGAGCCTTTTTTTGGGCCGGCGGCTGCCCCAAATCATGGAAAAAGGAGCCGCCCATGTCCGCCGCACAAGGAGAAACCCACGAATTTCGCGCCGAAATTCGCAAACTCCTCGATATCATCACCCACTCCATTTACACCAATCGGGAAATCTTTCTGCGCGAACTGGTGTCCAACGCGTCCGACGCCCTGGACAAACTCCACTTCGAGATCAGCCGGGGCACGACCGTGGCCGATCCCGACGCCCCCCTCGAAATCCGCATCACCACCGACAAGGACGCCGGCAAGCTCACCATCGCCGACACCGGCTGCGGCATGACCCGCGAAGAGCTGGTCGACCACCTCGGCACCATCGCCAAATCCGGCACCGAGGCCTTCATGCAGTCCGTGGCCGACAACAAGGACGCCGCCTCCAACCTCATCGGCCACTTCGGCGTGGGCTTCTACTCGGTGTTCATGGTGGCCAAGAAAGTCACCGTCACCTCGCGCTCCTACAAGTCGGACGCCGCCCCGGCCCGCTGGATCTCCGACGGTTCGGGCAGCTTCGAGATCGAGGACGCCCCGGCCGATGCGCCGCGCGGCACGTCCATCGAGATCGAACTCAAGGACGACACCAAGGAATACGCCGATCCGGCCCGGGTCAAGGACGTGCTGCGCAAGCACTCCAACTTCATTTCCTTCCCCATCCTCGTGGACGGCGAAAAAACCAACACCATGCCCGCCCTGTGGCGCGAGTCGAAGTTCTCCGTCACCCCGGAGCAGTACAAGGAATTCTATCAGTTCCTGACCTACGACAGCGAGGAGCCCCTGGCCACCGTCCACATCAACGTGGACGCGCCGGTGCAGTTCACCGCCCTGCTGTTCATCCCGCCCAAGGGCCTTGGCCCCATGGCCTTTCGCGACGCCCTGCACCACGGCCTGGACCTCTACGTGCGCCGGGTCATGATCTCCAAGGAGGTCAAGGAACTCATTCCCGAATACCTGGGTTTCGTGCGCGGCGTGGTGGACACCGAGGACCTGCCGCTGAACCTCTCGCGTGAAACGCTCCAGGAAAACCTGGTGCTGCGCAAGATCCAGACCGTCATCGTCAAGCAGATCCTGGACAAGCTCAAGAAGCTGGCCCAGGAAGACCCGGACAAGTACGCCACCTTCTTCAAGGAGCACGGCCAGGCCTTAAAGCTCGGCTACGGCGACTTCGCCAACCGCGAGGCCTTCGCCGAACTCATGCGCTTCGATTCCTCGGCCATCGCCGCCGAGGACAACGACACCTCCCTGGCCGCCTACGTCGAGCGGGCCAAGGAAGGCCAGAAGTCCATCTACTACCTGTCCGGTCCCTCCCGCGCCGCCCTGGACCTCAATCCGCACCTGGAAATCTTCCGGGCCAAGGGCCTTGAAGTGCTCTACCTGTACGAGCCCGTGGACGAGTTCATCATGGACTCCATCGGCACCTACAAGGAGCTGACGCTCAAGTCCGCCGAACTGGCCGACCATGCCGAGCTCGACGCCTTCGAGGGCGAGGCCCCCAAGACCGACACCCCCGAGCTGTCCAAGGAAGAGGAAGGCTCCGTCGACGACTTCCTCAAAAAGATCAAGGAGCTGCTCGGCGACCGCATCACCGAGGCCCGGCTGTCCGCCCGGCTGACCCAGAGCCCGTCCTGCCTCGTCTCCCCCGACGACCACATGACCTCCAGCATGCAGAAAATCATGCGCATGGTCAGCAAGGACACCTCCATTCCCAAGAAGGCCCTGGAGATCAACAAGGACCATCCCCTTATCCGCAACCTGCTGACCATCTACCGCCACGACGCCGCCGATCCGTTCCTGCCCAAGGCCGTGGAACAGCTCTACGACTCGGCCCTGCTCCTCGACGGCTACCTCTCCGACCCGCACCAGATGGTCGCCCGCATCAACGACCTGCTCGCCGACGCCAGCGCGTTGCACGTCAAAGACGAAGCGTAAGGAAGACAAAGACGAAGATCGGGGCGCTGCCCCGAACCCCGCCGGGAGGGGGCCCCCCCTCCCGGACCCTCCCGAAAGGGGGGAGGCGGTCGGCCGCCCGGTTGGTCGGCGGTGCCTCGAACGTTTGGCGGCGCGATCTTTCCC
>JAFABC010000082.1 GCA_023426275.1 Pseudomonadota bacterium
GGACCGGAAAGATACTACATGCTTTTTATCGAGGGGGTTTGGGGGGCATCATGCCCCCCAACGGTGAGGGTCCGGGAGAGGCAGCGCCTCTCCCGGTCCTTTTTTATCGAAAGGCCCGCCGGACAAAGGTCCACACGGATTTAAGCACGCTGGCCACGCCCTTGCGGCGGCCCATCTCCAGCAGAATGGACAGGCTCTGGCCGGGTTCGCTCATATATTTCAGCAGCTTCTTTTTGGCCACCCGGCGGGAGAAGATGGCGTACCAGCGGTCGATCTCGGCCGCCGGCAGGTCGGGGTAGCCGACCACGCAGGAGCCCATGCCGTCGAAGCTGGTCAGGTCCTTGGCCACGAGATAGCCGTGTTCGCGCGCCCAGGCGTACATGGGCGTGCCGGGATAGGGCACGGCCTTGGACACCTGCGCCGTATCGGCGTCGAGCTCCTCCATGAAGGCCAGGGACTTCCTGATGGTGGCCTCGGTCTCGCCGGGCAGGCCCAGGCAGAAGGTGGCGTGGGTGCGGATGCCAAGCTCCCGGCACCAGCCGACCACCTGCCGGCATTTGTCCAGATCGAGCGGCTTACCGATGGCCTTGAGGATGCCGGGATCGGCCGATTCCACGCCGAACTTCATGCCGATGCAGCCGGCGTCGGCCATGGCGGCCAGCATTTCGCGGTCCACGAACATGGCGTCGCCCATGACGGTCCACGGCACGGTCAGGCCGCGTGCCTTGATGGCGGCGCACACCCCGAGCACGTGGGCTTTTTTCACCACGAAGCTCTGGTCGTCGAAATAGAACTGGCGCGCGCCGAACCGTTTCACGCAATATTCCATCTCCTCGGCGACCTTTTGCGGATCGCGGGCCCGGTAGCGCGGCGAGGCGTACATGATGTGCCGTTCCTGGCAGTAGACGCAGCCGCAGGGGCAGCCTCGCGAGGACACGAGATTGATGCAGGGCGAATAGAGGGTGAAGTCGGGATAGATGGTGGCCGGAAAATCCTCGCGGTCCGGAAAGGGCAGGCTGTCGAGGTCGGCCAGCAGCTCCCGCCGGGGCGTGGCGACCGCCTTGCCGTCGCGGCGAAAGACCAGGCCGTCGATGGCCTCGAAATCGTCGCGCCCGGCCAGCAGGGCCTCGACAAGCTCCTTAACCGTCATTTCGTATTCGCCGATGGCCGCGAAGTCGAGGCAGTCGTTCTCCTCCAGCAGCGCGGCGGCGGCCACGGTGGCGTGGTTGCCGGCCACAAGGATCCTGCAACCCGTGGCCTGTTTGACGGCGTCGAGAAATTTGAGATCGTCGGCCAGGGTCAGGGCGGCCAGCTCCGTCACCAGCAGGTCCGGGGCCCGGTCCTTGACGACCGTGAGCATCTCCGCGTCGGTCAGGTCCATGACCACGCCGTCGACGCCCGAACAGGAGGCGGCCGTGTCACGCTTGCAAAGGGCCAGGGCATAGGCCAGCCAAAAGGGAAAAGGATAATAATCGACGGACTTGGCGTAGCCGATGGTCATGGGCCAGCGGGAGCCGGCCTTGATGAAATGGCGCACCTTGCCGTCGGGATCGACCTTGACCCCGGCCAGATTGGCGAACAGGACATTCATCGGATAGCGGTCTCCTTCGGATTTCCGGATCATCCGACTGGACGGTCCGGCACGGGGGTAACACCCCGAAGCAAGCTCCGGCAAGGGCAAGACGGAAGCCCGGGACGGCCCGGAGCCGGGCTCCCGTCAGCGCAAACGGCCAAAAGGCGGGGTCAGCGCAGGTCCCGCACCCGCACTTCGATGCCGGAACCCTGCAACAGCTTCACCAGCTGTTGCGGGTCCGTATCGCCGTAGTGATACGGATAGACCACCTTGGGACCGAACTTGCGCGCGGCGTCGGCGGCCATTTCCGGGGTCATCGTATAGGGCAGGTTCATGGGCAGGAAGGCGATGTCGATGTTCTTGAGATCGGCCATTTCCGGAATGTTTTCCGTATCCCCGGCCACGTAGACGCGCACGTCGCCGAAAGTCAGCACGTAGCCGTTGCCCTGGCCCTTGGGATGAAAGGGCACGCCCGGCGAGCGCATGTGCACGATGTTGTAGGCGGGCACGGCCTCGATGGGCAGGCCTTCCACGGTGGTCTTCTGGCCGTTTTCCAGCACCGTGCCCCGCCCGAGCTTCTCCAGGCAGGCGCCGGTCAGCACGATGGGCGTGTCCGGGCCGGTGATCCTGGCCAGGGCGGCCGGGTCCAGATGATCCTGGTGCTCGTGGGTGAGCAGCACCAGATCGGCCGGCGGCATGGTCGCGTAATCCCCCACCTTGGAGTAGGGATCGACGTAGATGATCTTGCCGGCATAGTCGAAGCGCAGCGAACCATGGCCGATGAAGGTGATGCGCAAGGGGCCGCCGGACGTGGCCACCTCGTCGCTTTGCAGGTCGGCCGCCTTGGCCGGCGCGGCGAATCCAAGCGTGGCCACGATGGCCAGGATGCAGCATTCCACCAACAACATGGGAGCCTCCCGGGTTTGCCCGGCAACATAACAGGTTCGCCGCGCGCCGTACAAGCCCCGGTCCGCAGCCGAAAAAAGGCAATGCCTCCGGCGGCCGGGAGGGGGTCACCCCCTC
>JAFABC010000097.1 GCA_023426275.1 Pseudomonadota bacterium
AAATTGCGCCGCCAAACGTTCGAGGCCGGTCAACCGGACACCTGCCCGCCCCTTTCGGGAGGGTCCGGGAGGGGCAGTGCCCCTCCCGGCCGCCGGAGGCATCTTCTCTTCTCTCTTATTCTCAACTGTCCCGGCGGCGGAGCATGAACATGCCGTAGGTGGCGAGCAGGTTGGGGAAAATTTTTACCACCGCGCCTTTTTCGTGGTGATGCGGGGTGCTCACGGCCGTCTCCTGGGCGATGGCGAAGCCTTCCTTGCGGCAAAACCGCCGGAAGTCGCGGATGGTGATGACGCGGATGTTGGGGGTGTCGTACCATTCGTAGGGCAGTTCCCGCGACACCGGCGCCCGGCCGCGAAAGAGCAGCTGGCCCCGGATGCGGTAGTAGGCGAAATTGGGGAAGCTCACGATGCCCCGCCTGCCCACCCGCAGCATCTCGCGGATCAACTTGGCCGGCTCGTAGACCTGCTGCAACGTCTGGGACAGGATCACGTAGTCGAAGCAGCCGTCGGGATAATCGAAAAGTTCCTCGTTGATGTCGCCGTGCAGGATCGAAAGCCCCTTCTCGATCCCCCGCGTCACCTTTTCCTCCTGGGCCTCGATGCCCGTGCCGCGCACGTCCTTGTCCACGGACAGAATGTGCAGCAGATCGCCCGAGCCGCAGCCCAGGTCGAGCACCTTTGTCCCGGGCTTGATCCAGGAAGCGATCACCGACAGGTCATAGCGCATGGCCGACCTCCTTGGCCGCGTCCCCGGCCGCCCGGTCGAGAAACCGGTCGATCATGCCGGACAGCCGGGCGTTGGGCAGCAGAAAGGCGTCATGGCCCCACTTGGCTTCGATCTCGATGAAGCTCACATCCAGGCCGTTTTTCTTCATGGCCTGCACCATGCCCCGCGACTGATAGGTCGGATACAGCCAGTCCGAGGAGAAGGAGGCCACCAGGAACCGGCAGCGGGCCTTGGCAAAGGCAGACACGGCCGAACCGCCGCCATGGGCGGCTTCCAGGTTGAAGTAGTCCGCCGCCTTGGTCACGTAGAGAAACGAGTTGGCGTCGAAGCGGTCCACGAACTTCTGGCCCTGGTAGCGCAGATAGGATTCCACCTGGAAATCGGCTTCCTCGAAGGCAAAGGAAATCTCGCACCGGTCCTGGAGCCGGCGGTCGAACTTCTGGCGCATGGCCTCGTCGGACAGGTAGGTGATGTGGCCGATCATGCGGGCCACGGCCAGCCCGTGGGCGGGCTTGTCCTCCTCGGGATAGTCGCCGCAGTTCCACTTGGGATCGGCCATGATGGCCTGCCGGGCCACCTCGTTGAAGGCGATGGCCAGGGCCGAATGCTTGGTGGTGGTGGCCAGGGGCACGGCCGAGCGCACCATGTCGGGATAGCGCACGGCCCATTCGAGCACCTGCATCCCGCCCATGGAACCACCGATGGCGCACAGGAGCTTTTGGACGCCCAGATGCTCCACCAGCCGTTTTTGCGCCCGCACCATGTCGCCGATGGTGATGACCGGAAACGTCAGGCCGTAGGGCTTGCCCGTGGCAGGATCGATGGAGGACGGACCGGTCGAGCCCATGCAGCCGCCGATCACGTTGGAGCAGATGACAAAATAGCGGTCGGTGTCGATGGGCTTGCCCGGGCCGATCATGATGTCCCACCAGCCGGGCTTGGCGTCGGCCTTGTCGTAATAGCCGGCGGCATGGGAATCGCCGGTCAGGGCGTGCAGCACGAGCACGGCGTTGCTCGCGGTTTCGTTGAGCACGCCGTAGGTTTCATAGGCCAGGGTGACGGGGGCCAGGGTCCGGCCGGAATCCACGGTCAGGGGCTTCTCCGGCGGGGCGGCAAAGGTGAAAAACCGTTTTTCCACCCGGCCGACACTGGAGCCGGAGGGCGCGTATTCGACGTATTCGCTCATGTGAAGGCCTCTTGGCACGTCCTACCAGGAAGGTGGGGAAAGCGCCAGCGCAGGCCGGCCGCGCGCCCCCCCTTTTGCGTTGCTCAATATCTACAAATCGAATATTATCGTATAAACCGTTAAAACCCGGCAACGACAGGGGCTCGCGTTGCCCAACCTTCAATTGCGGCGCAAAGCCAAGGAGGCCGTATGGCCACGACAGCGCAACCCGCGGAAGAAGGCGTTTTCGAACTGGGACTGGTCATGGCCGGCGCGGTGTCCGCCGGCGCCTACACCGCCGGGGTGATGGATTTCCTGCTCGAAGCCCTGGACCTTTGGGAACAGGCCAAAGCGGCGGGTCGTCCCGTGCCCCGCCACAGCGTACGCATTCCGGTGCTGGCCGGCGCCTCGGCCGGCGGCATGACCGCCGCAGTGCTGACCGCCGCCCTGTCCGGGCATATCCCCCCGATTCACAACCTGGACCTGACCGGCGACGTGCCGGAAGGCAACCCGCTTTTCGACTGCTGGGTGCGCGGCATCGACATCACCGACTTTCTCCAATTGCACGATCTCGACGCCAACCGGGTGGAATCCCTGCTGTGCTGCGCCAGACTCGACGTCCTGGCCAAGACCTACATGCGCCCGCGACCCGGCGCGACGCAGCCCCGCCCCTACATCCCCGAGTCACTGCACGTGCTTCTCACCCTGGCCAACCTGCGCGGCACGCCGTATCGGATTTCCTTCAAGGGCGCGGGCAACTACGGCCACCCCATGAGCCTGCACAAGGATTACGCCCACTGCGTCTATCAGAAAAAGCCCGGAGCGATGCCCAACACGCCCCTTGGCGGCGTGCCGGTCTGCCTCGACCCGGCCGCCCCGGACTCCCTGGACTGGGCATTCCTCAAAACCGCCGCCCTGGCCACGGGCGCTTTCCCGCTGGCCCTGGCCCCGCGCGTGCTGCGACGCTACGTGCCGGAATACGAACTGCGCAAATGGCTGGTGCCCCATGACGTCGCCTGCGACGCCCAAACCGGAAACGTCAGCGCCACCATCCGCCCGGAGCTGATCGATCTCGACCGGACGCTCGTCGCCCGGGGCGGCACCATCGAACGGCCGACCATGAACGTGGACGGCGGCACCTTCGACAACGAACCCCTTGAACTCGCCCGCCGCCTGCTGGCCGGCAGCGACCTGGTCAATCCCCGCGACCCCGACAAGGCCCACCGGGCCGTTTTGCTCATCGACCCCTTCCCCAACCCCGACGACGATACGGTGTTTGCCACCGACCACCCCGACGTGCTGGCCCTGGCCGCCAAACTCCTCGGCGCCATGAAGGCCAATGCCCGGTTCAAGGCCGAGGAACTCGTGCTCGCCCAGGAACCGGACTGCTTCAGCCGCTTCATCATCGGCCCCACCCGGGAAGGCAAGGCCGGCAAACGCGAAGCCGACATCGCCTGCGGCAGCCTCGGCGGCTTCGGCGGATTTTTCGCCGAACGCTTCCGACGACACGATTTCCAGCTCGGCCGGCGCAACTGTCAGCGTTTTCTGGCCGCCCACTTCGCCATCCCGCTGGGAAAGGCCCAAAATAATCCCGTGTTCAAACCCGATTGGGACCATCTGAGCCAGTTTGCCGTCCCCGATCCCAGCGACCCGACCGGACAGGCCCGCATCGTGCCCATCATCCCGCTTATGCCGGAAATCGATCCGGCCAAGGGCCACACGGAGCCGCCCCTTCCCTGGGACGAAGTCGTCCTTGGCCAGGATGACCTGGACACGCTGCGTCACCCGATCCGGGAGCGCGTCAAGGCCGTGGCCGCCATCTACCTGGACCGATATATCGAGCACAACGGCCTCAAAAAGCTCGCCCAATGGTACATCAACGACAAGAGCACCGACATCGCCGGCTGGCTGCTCGACAAGGTCAGGGCGGATTTCCTGCAAAATGGCGTGATGCGCTGAAGGGAGATAAAGATGCCTCCGGCGGCCGGGAGGGGCACTGC
>JAFABC010000102.1 GCA_023426275.1 Pseudomonadota bacterium
CCCCCCCCCCCCCCCCCCCCCCCCCCTCTTCCCGAGCGCACGGCCGCCTGTTTGCGGATGCGCGCGATCAGCGGTCCGTAGGCGCGTTGCGGATTAAAGGCCTTTTCCACGCAGGCCAGGGCCCGGCGGCCCAGGTCCCGGCGCAGCGGCGCGTCCGCCAGGGCGCGGCTGACGGCCGTGGCGAAATCCCCGGCGTCCGAGGCGGCCAGCACGCTCTCCCAGCACGACGGCGGCAGGGCGGCCAGCCCGCGCCGGCTGACTACGCAGCACTTGCCGTGCCCGAGCGCCTCCACCAGCTTGATTTCCAGGCCGCTGCCCACGCGCAGGGGCACGATGCACACGGCCGCGTCCCGGTACTGCGGTTCCAGATCCTCCACCCGGCCGTGCATGGTCACCCGGGGAAAGGCCGTCTTGATGCGGTGGTTCACCGTGCCGCAGACCGAAAGCGTGGCTTCCGGGTGCGCCGCCAGCACCAGCGGCCAGACCGCGTCCAGAAACCACAGCAGACTGAAACGGTTGTGATCGGCGTCGCTGCCGACGAACAGGCAGCGTCCGGGCGTGGGCTCGCCCGTTGCCGGGCGCGGCGTCATGGAAAACGGGGCCAGGATCACCTCGGCCCGCGGGGCCATGGCCGCGAGCGCGCCGGCCTCCTCGGCCTGGATGGCCACGAGCAGGCGCGCCTTGGCCAGCAGGGCTGCTTCGGTTTCGCGCGCCCAGCATACGCCGTCCTGCCGGGCTCCGGCCGCGGCAAAGGCCTGCGCCCGCTGACAGCACACGTCGTGGGTGAGGATGGCCGTGAGCGTTTCCGGCGGGGCCGTGTCCAGCAGGTCCGCCAGGCAGGTGTAGTTGACCAGCGCCACATGGGGCCGGACCTCGCGCATGACGCGGGCGGCAAAGGCCTGTTCGCCGGGCGTGGCCGGACTGTCCCAGGCCGGCGGCGGTGGCCCGGCGGCGTCTTCCAGCAGGCGCAGGTCCATGGCGATGTCCGCCGCCGTCAGCGCCCGCATGAGGTCGAGCATGTAGGTGGCGTTGCCGCGCGCACGGGGCTCGGCCGTGACGCGGGAGAAAAAAAGGACCCGGGGTTGCATCATGGCGTCACCTGCCAGAGGTTGCAGTGCAGTCTGTCCAGGGCCAGGAGCCCGTCGCCGCCATCCGGGCAGAAGCGCTCGAAGGCCTGATCCAGGACGGACGTCGGAAACGCCAGCTGGTCGTGGCGGTAGAGGGGATGGAAGTCGTCGCCGAGCCGCAGCAGGCTGTTGTTCGTGGTCAGGACGACCTGCCCCTGGAGCAGACAGCAACTCAGGGGATGGGCGTGGGGACGCGGCAGGAGTATGCGGCGCACGAGCGTCCAGCTGCCCGCTTCCGTCAGCCGCAGCACCATCAACGCGCAGGGTTGCCAATGCACGGTCAAAAGCAGGTCGCCCCGGCAATGGACGCCAAAGGCCGTCTTGAACCAGGGATGGCCAAAGGTCTGGACCGTCCCGGCCGGATCTTCCGGCCGGAACCGGATGAGGAGCGTGGGATCGGCGGGGACGTCCACGACGAGGTACAGCCAACCGCCTTCGGAGGCTCCGAAGAGCGGCCGCACCGTGCCGAAGGCCGGGCCGAGGAGCTTGGACAGCGGCAGGCTGGCCGCCTCGCGGCCCCGCGTGTCCAGGCCGATCAGGCGCTCCCCCCCGGAGTGGCAGATCCAGATGGTCCCCCCGCCGGGAAAATCCGGGTCCGGGAACATCGTCCAGGACTGGGCGGCATGGGCATCGACCTTTTCCCGGGGGACCAGGGCGGCGTCGAGGCGCAGCACCTCCCCTGAAATATGGTCCAAAACGAAGGGGTCGCCGCTGGCCGGATGGCGGACAACGCTCGATATCTCGTTTCCCGGGGGAAACCAGGCCGCGAGGGAATGCCGGCGTCGCGGGCGCAGGCGGGCAACGGGGCCGAGGAGCGCGGCCTCCTCGGCGTCAAGCGGCAGGGTCGGATTGGCGGCCACGGCCTGCCCCAGAAGCGTGCGCGCGGTCCGCAACCGCCCTGTGGCAAGGCTGCGACGCCCCAGTTCCAGATACAATCCGCGCAGGGGTTCTTCCCACCGCTGCCACAAGGCCAGGGAATGTTGGCGCACCAGAAGGTCCAGGGACTTGCGCGAGATTTCGCTGAGCGACCCGCCGCAGTGTCCGGGACCCGGCTGCGGTCCCAAGGCTTCGAGCAGCGTTTCCAGGCGCGCGCCCGTTTGCCGCAGGGCCGCGTCCAAATCCATGGCGGCCAGGGCCAGCCCTTCGGCATCGCGACGCCGGCCGGCCTCCTGCAAGCGGGCTTCGAGCCGATCCAACCGGTCGATGATCATGGGCGTGGTCCTTGCGGTTGCGCCGGCGGCGGCAACTGGGCCAGGGCCGAGGCGTCATCCTGGCGCGGGCGCGGTTCCTGGTCCAACAGAAAGCCCCGCAGCCCCTCCAACCCCGGTGTCGGGAGCCCGGGCGGCAGGTAGGCCAACATGCCGTCGGTCAGAAACAGGTCGGGAAAGTCCTGGCGTCCGCTCAGCAGCCGGCCTGTGCCTTCGAGAATGATGTCGCCGTTGTCGCACACGCGCCAAAATCCCTTGATCCCGGGGCTGGCGGCCTGGAAATGGTAGTCGCCGGAGCCGCTTGTCAGCAGGCACAGGAGCAGCCGCCGGGCCGTCCGGGGCAGGGGGCCGAGGTCCAACGGTCGTCCCGGTTCGGGCCGCCGGACCATGACGCGTCCGAGGCTGTTTCCGGCGGCGTCGAGGGTTTCGGCATGGAGCAGGACATCGGGCGCAAGCCCCGACGCTTCAGGCCAGCCCGGCGGCGTCCACGACAACAGGGAGCGCCCGGCGTCCGTGCGGTCCCAGCGCCACCGCAGGCCGTTTTCGCCGTGGCCGACCGCCAGGGGGCCGGACGCGGGCGGCGTGGAAACGTCCGGCGACCGGGCAAGGGCCAGCATGTCCCGCAGGGTGAAATAGTGGATCAACTGGCAGGGATGGTCGCGGATGGGGTGCAGACTGGCCAGGGGCGTGTCCGGGGCCAGGGACGTGGCGGCCAGGAAGTTTCGCAAGAGGTCCGCATCGAGGTCCGGGCGCAGGAGGTCGGCGAACACGCAGCCTGTCCCTGGAAACCGTTTCCTGGCCTGGGCCAGGGCTTCGCTTGCGCCGCAGGGCCAGGGCGCGTTTTCCGGGGGCGGGGCCGCCTCCCTGGCGTCCGCGACAACGGGCGTTTCGAGCTGCCGCGCCCGGTCGGCCAGATTGCCGGCGGCCGGTCCCAGGCACAGCAGAAGGGAAGGCCCTTTCGCGGCGGTGGTCAGGGCGGAGAGCCGCTGGAGGCAGGCCGCTTCGCTTGCGGGCGGGAGGGGGCGCGTGGGCGCGAAGAGAAAAATGCAGACAGGCTCCATCAGCGGATTCCAAAATCGTAGAGGTGTTGGTTGAGCACGGCTTCGGCGACGCGCATGTCCTTGGGGGTGTCGATGTCGATGAGCTCCACGGGGTTGACGACGGGATGGGCATGGCCACGGGAGGAAAGCTCGGGGTTCACCCGCCAGCCGTTGAACAATCCGTAGCGCCGGAACGCCGGGGTGGGAAAGGCCTGCACGCTGTCGGCGAGAGACACGACGCCGCCGTTGGCGTCCAGGGTGAGCAGGTGGTCCCAGGGCATGGAAACGGGGCGTACCGTGCTCGCCTGGGCCGCGCCGTTTTCGAGCCGGGCGGTCAGGTCGCGCACCATCCGCACCGTGCGAAAGGGGTGCGTGGGGTACAGTTCCACCAGGATGTCCGTCTGAAACCCGGTTTCCCTGAGGCCGCCAAGGACATGGTCGATGACGTGGCCCATCAGGGAATTGTCCCGGGCCAGTGCCTCTGGGCGTAAAAAGGGCACCTCCGCCCCGAGCCGTATGGCGGCATCCGCGATTTCCCGACTGTCCGTGGAGACCACGACCCGGGTGAAGCATCGGGCGTGCAGGGCCACGTCGATGGTCCAGGCGATGAGGGGCTTGCCGGCAAGGGGATAGAGGTTCTTGCAGGGAATCCCTTTGGAACCGCCGCGAGCCGGGATGAGGGCCAGGATGTTTTGGTGCATGATTTTTGGGCGGCCTGTTTCGGTGTGACGCGGTGCGCCTGTCGGCGGCAGGGGGCCTTAGCGCGGACAGGGGCCTGCGTTTTGCCGGTTGGCGAGATGCGTTTGCAACACCGCGTCGATATCGTCCAGGGTTTGTTTGGACAGCACCGTTGGGTGCTGTGGCTGCAACCGCTGCAATTCGGAAATAATTCGGCCAAGCGTGCCGAGCTCGTCGTCGGTGAAGGCGGAAAGGTCTTCCGTGGCTTCGTATTGCACATAGGACAAGTGCATCCTGAGCGCCCGTTTTATGCAAAAGGCGGTGAGGTCAAGGATGGAGTGGAGCGACGACCGCATGATGAGACAGGAAACCTTGATGGTGATGTCCGGTTTCGTTTGGGCAATGTCGCAAAGCAGGTCGACATTTTCCCGGACCGAGTCCCATCTGGCGCCGCGCCGTATGTTTTCATAGTCCTGGCCCGCGCCGTCAATGCTTATATTGTATTCGATATTTCGGATGGTTGAGAGGAGATCCCTGTGGTTGTGGAGGAGCAGGCCGTTTGTCGTCAGTTCCTTGTGCACCGTGTCGAGATGGCGGGCCCTGCTTATGGCGGTGAGAATGTCCCTGCCCGACTGGGTATAAAAAATTTCCCCGCCGCCGCAAAAGACCAGCAGGGCAGTCTCATTGGGGGTTATGGAATCGAATAGTTGGGAATAATCGACATGAATCGTCTGCTGGTCGCTGAAGTGGTTTCCTTTGCTGCAGCACATGATGCAACGGAGATTGCACTTGTAGGAGGAGAAAAAGGCCAGGACCGGGACGATGTAATCGAGGACGGCCATCTTGTTTCGCAAGGCCGCGCGGGCGCGGGCATAGGGACCGGAGGCGGGGAGGGTGGTGTTGGCTATGCGGCAGTGCTCGCAGGGCGTGCCCTGTGTTTCCCCGTCCAGGAGCTTTTGCCGCAGCCGCACCATGTCCGGGGCGTTGATCGCGGCCAGCAGGTCGGCCGGGGTGCCGATGGCCGCGCTGTGGTCGATATGCAGATTGCAGCACGGGGAAATCCGGGTCGGAAGCAGGCTGAAATGTGTCCAGGGATAGGTGCAGCGATACATAGGGTGTCCCGCCTCGGTTATGCGACAGGCCCGGGCTGCCGGCAAAGCGCTTCCCGGACGTCTTCCAGCGCCCGGCGCGTGGCTTCGAGCCAGGCGCGGCCGTAACGGGCGTCGGGTTCCAGATGGTTGCCTTCCCCCCATTCGTTCCAGGCCATGAGGAAGAGCAGGCGTTCGCCTGGGGGATTGTGCGCCACGGTCTGGCGCGCCGCCTCCCGCAGCCAGCGTTCGTAGCTCTCGGGCGTGGCCCCCAGGAAAATGGTCGCCCCGCGCGCCCGGCGGGGACTGTTGTCCCAGGAGGGAAACACGCCCCTGAACCACCGGTGGTCGGGCCAGGGCTTGGCCAGCATGAAGCGGGCCATGCGGTCGTACTCCATCAGATCGTCTTTGGGGGAACAGGCCGCGGCGGCGGCGTCGGGCGCGCGCCTGGCCCGGGGCAGCAGCCGCCAGTCCGGGGCGAATTCGATGGTCGCGTCAAAGCCGATGGCGGCGGGGTCCAGGTCGCTCGTGAAGCTTTCCACCCCGGCCAGATAGATTTCGCCCACGCCCTGGCGCATGGCCTCCTCGCGCCAGATGGCGGCCGTGCGCCCGGGGTCGGGAAGATGCTCGGCCCGGTAGACGGCAAACAGCGGACGCCCCTTGACGCGGATGGCGCGCGGATCGGCCAGGGCCGGGAGCAGGTGGCGGATGTGGGCCAGATCGTCCTCGGCGCTGTACGCCTGGGCCAGGAGCACGTCGCGTTCCTGGCCGTCCCAGCGCCGGGTCCAGTTTTCGTTGGCCCAGACGAGGCAGAAGGGAAAATCGGGTTTGCCCGAACGCAGCACGTCGTCGAAGGGACGCCAGAGCAGCCGCCGGCCGTTGAACCAGTAGTGGTAGTAGGCGAACCCGGAAATGCCGTGCTCGCGGGCCAGATCGGCCTGCTCCTGGCGCGTCTCCGGCACCCGGAGATCGTAATATCCCAGTTCGCCGGGAAAATGCGGCTGGTAATGGCCCGGCCAGCGCGGCGTCGCCCGGGCCACGTTGGTCCATTCGGTAAATCCCGGTCCCCAGAAGGCGTCGTTTTCCGGCGTGCGGTGGAATTGCGGCAGGTACAGGGCCACGGCCCGGACCGCCGGGTCAGCGTCCGACATCGTGCGCCTCCGTGGCGTGCTTTGGGGCCATGGCGTTCATGATCGCTCCGCGCTGCGGGCCGTTGTGCGGGCTCCTCTTGGAACCGCCGCGCGCCGGGATGCAGGTCATCATGTTTTGTCGCATGTGCAGGTCCCGGCCATCAGGCCTCTCGCCGTCCGGTTTGTGCCGTGTATGGGAACGTGGCGCGGCGCGTGGATGCAGGGCGGCATGTCCGCAGGGAGCTGTTGCTGGTTGGCATGGCGCAGGCAACCTATTTCCTCGTCATGAGGACTTCGATGTATTCGGCCCGGATGCCGAGATCGATGTTGTCGATGTAAAAGATGGTCGTAAAAAGGCCAGAAGCGGCAAAGATATGCTCCACGATGTCATATCCCCACTCCATCGTCACCAGCGAACCCTGCTCGGAGACCGGGTTGCCGTGATACGACGGCGGCACGAGGTGCACGATGTCGCCCTGGTCGTTTTTGACGGCGCACCGCCGGGACTGCCCCAGCTTGTTGACCAGGGGCACGGTGAAAATGTGGGCTCCGCCGGGGCGCAGGGTCCTGCCGATTTCCGCGAAGGCCGCTTCGGGGGCAAAAACATGCTCCATGACGTCCTGGCTGACGTGCAGGTCGATGCTGTTGTCCGGGAAAGACAGGTGCTCCAGGTTTTCACAGCGAAAGCCCTGATGCATCCGGCCGGCGGGAATATCCTCGAAATACTGCGTGGGGATGTAGTTTTTGACGTTTTTTTTCAGTTTGGCGCTGGCGCCGCGCCAGACGGGTGAGGATTCGTGGATCGTCAGTGAGGCGTAGTCGGGATAAAATTTTTCGAGCACGTGAAACAGCGCCCTTTCCCGGGGCAGGGAACCGCATTGGGGGCATCGGTAAAAATCCCGGAACCAGGGATCGCTGGCGGTAAAGGTGACGGTGGCGTCACAGCACGGGCAAAACCCTTCGTTTTGGAAGATGACGGGTGGCGTTGGCACGGCAGTGTCCATTGGGTTGTGGTGTGTCGGGAGATTTTTTTGACTGTGCCGGCTTTGGCAATGCGCCTTGCTAGTTCAATCCAGCGGCCAAGCTTTCAATCTTTGCGTAGAGAGAATCGAGGGATTTCATTTCAACAACACCTTGCAGACTTTTATCGGCCTTTATTTGAAGAAAGGGCGCTTCCCACCCCAGTCCTGTGAGCAGCCCCGGATATTCGTAAAGATTTTCGTCGGGGAAAGGACCCCACATCTGCTTGAAGTTGATTGGAAATCCGAGAAATTTTGCGAAGTTGGCCAGTTTTGGCATGTCGTGAATCGTGCTGCGGCAGACCAGGGAATTGAGCTTGATGATGATGTTGGGTTTGCCCTGCGCGGCCCGTTGGGCAAAACGCAGACTGCGGACGATGTTTTGCCACCGGGCTCCCCGCCGGATGGTTTCGTAGGATCGCTTGAAGCCGTCCACACTGATATTGATTTCCAAGGTGGTGGCCGCGTCGAAAAGTTCCGGCATCGAATGGAGCAGCAACCCGTTTGTGACAAGTCGTACGCGCGTCTTCGGACTGGCCTGTTTGGTCAGAAAGCGGAGGAGCGCCCGGCCATCCTTTGTGAACAGCGATTCTCCGCCACAGGTGTCGATTTCATCGATCGGATCCGTCTTGATGTCGCGGAAAAGGCGTTCGAATGCGCCGTCCGGTATGGCTTTGGGGATGATGTCGCTGTGTGAGGAATGGCCGGCACCGCAAATTTTGCAATGAAGGTTGCACTTGTTTTGCGAAAGAAGGGCCATGGCCGGAGGTATGTAGTCGAGCCTTGTTTCTTGGGCGAAGAAGGCTTTCTGCATACGCTGGAAAGTTTCTTTTGTATATTTCCCAGAATCTGATTCGAGCTCGTTGCTGTTGAGACAGGGGCATTTGGCGCAATACAAATCGGCATAGTCATTGTTGGCAAGTTTCTTTCGAATCGTGGCCAACGCCTCATGGTTCACAAGGTCAAGCATTTCGGCCCGGCTTTGTGGGTAGCGTTCCAGCGGAAAATTAAGGAAGCAACAGCAGCTGAAGGTATCCGGCCGCAAAAAAAATCCTGTGTAAGGGGCTGAACAGAGAAGTGGCATGATTTTTTTCCGTAGGGCTGTTGGCGGTTTGCTTCATTGGAAAGACATTGCCCTGGCTGTATTCCTGTCCCGGGTGCGCGGCCTCCCGCAGTCGGCCGTTGGAGCGCCCAGGCCCGGCCCTGGGGAAATGGTCGCCCCGCGCGTTCGACGGAGCTGTTGGTCTGGGATTGTTAATGGCCGGGCCGGCAATTGCTTAGCAGGTATCGTGCCATGCCATCGCTTGTTGAAGAACATTCCACGGCGGACGCACGGGCACGCGTCCATCCGGCCCGGGGCCACGGCCCGGACCGCCGGATCAGCCCCCGGCATGGTGCGCCTCCACGCCGTGTTTTTGGGCCATGGCGTCCATGATCGCCACGCGCTGCGCCAATTTGCCGGAAACGTCGCACAAGGCAATGCCCAGCGCCCGGGCCCGGGCGGAGAGCAGATGTTCGCGCACGATGCAGGCGGCTTTTTCCCGGAGCCGCCGCAGGGCGGCCGCGTCGCCGTCAGGAACGTCGGCGCGGGTGTGCCAGCGGGCCTCGTATTCTCCGGGGGAGCCAAGCAGGTAGCTTTTGAGATAGCTTTGGTACTGCGGGGAAAGCGGACCGTCGGGATTGAAAAAAAGCCCCGGGTCCGGGTGAAAGATCGCATCGGGCGCGTCCCGGGGCTCCCGGGCTTCGCCGCAATCCACGGCCAGGGGGAGCAGGCGAGACAGCGTGTCCCAGCGGGCAAGCACAAAGCTCGTGCGCAGCCAGAAACGCATGGGAAGTCCGAACAGCGTGATTTCGCGTGGGTAGAGATCGACATGGCCGACGAGGCCGCCACTGTCGAGCCATTGCGCCACGGGTTCCTGGCCGAAACGGTGCAGGTAGTCCAGGTCGAAGTTGCGGTGGAAGGTGTCGTTGCACAAAAGGACGGCATCTTCCGGCGAAAAATCCCGGCAGACAAGCCAGTCCAGGCCTTTTTCCCAGCCGCTGAACTCGCGTTGCCGGTTGTCGCCGCCGATGAGGACGAACCCTTCGGGCGTGCACGAGACCTGCTCCGGCGGCTCGGCGTTGTCCACCACCACCACGTCGGTGGGGACCCGGTCGAACGCCGGCGCCAGGATGTTTTCCCGAAGCGCGGCCATTGCCCGGGCATGGTGGGTGTGTCCGTATCGCAAAAAGACGACGCGCAGCGTGGCCGTCATGACGTCTGCTCCGTTTCGGGCCGGCGCGGCCGCGGGGATGTCCGATCCCCCTTGGACCACGGGCCGGCCGGTTGCCGCGGATGGATGTGGGTCCGAAACCGTGCGGCGGACATTTTCTCAGTCGAAAGAATAGCTTCCGCCTCCCCGGTACAGCCCGCTTATGAAAGACACAAGCATGCCGTTTTGGTGCAGGGCGAAGAGTTCGTGGCCGGGCATGTCCGAAAAAAGCCGGTCCAGAAACTCGCGTTGAAAATCGTCACGCGCCAGACGGGACACGCGTCCGCCCTTGTGCAGCAGATCCTCGTAGAGCATCCGGGAGACCGTGAAATCCGTCAGTTCCTTCAGTTGATAGGCGGGAATATTCCCCCACACCGTCAGTTTGTGGTGAACCTCGCTCCAGTAATGGCTGGCGACGATATAGTGCAGGGACGGGTCGGTGGCCTGGTCGCTGTCGATGAACAGCGTTCCCGGCAGATCGAACAGGGTCTTGATGATCCAGCCGCGCAGTCCCTTGCCGATGATGCGCACGTTGTCCAGTTGCCTGGGGAGCGAGAGCACCGTGCCGGCCAGGTCCCAAAACAGTTCCTTGCCGTTTCCTCCCCAGACTTCCAGGTTCGCCGGGATGGACAGGTGGTCGCGCGCCGCCTGGACATAGGCGTCCACATCGGGCAGCCCGGCCGCCGCATCGAAACGTCCCAGCGTCAGTCCGGTCATGTGCAGATCGGGATGCCGGAGCGTGCCCTGTCGGAACAGCGCCTCCACGACGAGCCTGATGCCCCAGTGCTCCAGGCATTTTGAATCGTGGAAAAGGACAATGGCGTTTGGTTTGAGCCGGGGGGCCAAGGCCGTGATGTCTTCGCGTCCCCAGTGGAAACTGTGATCCCCGTCGATGAGCAGCAGGTCGATGTCTCCCTGGAGTTGTTCGGCGAATTGCCGCGAGGTCCCCTGGAACAGCGTCACGTTGTGGGCGGCCAGAATTTCCGCCGCCTCGGGCTGGGGCGCCGGGTCCACGGCGTAGAAGCGGCAGGTGGGATCGGCGGCCTGCCGCATGAGGACGGAGGAGGCGCCGCGCCAGGTGCCGACCTCGACGATGGTGCCGTGGGCGGGCGTCAGGCCGGCGGCGGCGTAGAGAGTAAGGCGCTCCTCCGAGTACATGAGGCTGGTGGGCGTAATGATACCGGCAAGTGCATCCATGGGTGTTCTCCTGAATCAGAAGTGGTTGTCAGCGCTCTCGCGTGGTCTTGCGTACAGTAAGCGGGGCCCTCTCTCGAACAGAACCGGACGATGCGGTCGCGCACATCGGTACATGCGAACAGGCAACAGCCTCCGGCGCGGCCGGGCGGCGTTTCGGATTTGTCGGACCGTAGTCAAAGAATTGACAACACGCGAACGCCGCAAACGGATTCGCTCCCGAAACGATCATTGCTCGCAAAAGAACTTCCTTTTGTGGTGTGCCGGGACATTGTGTTTCCGGTATGGCGTTGTCGTTTCCTTCCCCATGAAAAAAATGTGCCACCTTCACATCGGCGCTTCGTCTGACGCGTCGGTGCGGTGGCGGCCGCCCTTGCGGAAAAGTTTTCCGGTCCGATTGCCAAAGCGCCCGGGCAGAGCCGCTTGAGCGTTTTTTTCAAGATTCCTGGCTGGGCGCAAGTACGGCCATGGTTTTGCCCGTTTCTGGGGATTGGAATGCGACGGCGAATGTCGCACCGGGGCTTCGCACTGCAGGAGTGTCGCCTCGGGAGGCCGTTGAGGCGTGAGATGGTGTGTCCTGTGGCGCAGTCGGTAAAATGCGGTCCGGGCAAGCTCTTTTCTTGACATTTGATGGAGAACAATCGATATTTAAGAAAAAATATGTGAAAAGTTGAAACGTTAGACAGCTGCGGCGTTGCTGCCGGCAAAATGGCGCGACAAGGGATGCGACGCGTTGGCGGCGCAGTGTCTGATTGTCTGGCGTCGTGTCCGCGCGGTGCCGGCACGGGGATGCGGCCCATTTATGGCTGTTGCACGGGTGCAACATGGGGTGGAGCATCAAGGCATGGATGGCACGCGTTATTTTGCCACCGATACGGGACGACCGCCCATTTTCGCGTCTGGATCGTGTCGATACCGCCTGCGATGCGGTGTGTCGCTGTGAGGTACCCGACGCAGGCGCGGTCCATTCTGGATTGTTCTATGTTTATGAAAACAGATTTGTAATGCCATACGCTGTTAACGAGCCGGCTTTCCTGTTCACCACGAGGAGTTCGCTTCGGTCGTAAAAAGGAAGCGTGGACCTGATCGCGGCAACACACAAGGAGCACGACATCCATGGAAAAAATGTTGTTGAAGCATCTTGAGGGTTCCAAAGCCGGCCAGACCGAGCGGTTCGACCTGCCCCTGGCGCATGAAGTCGTCTTCGGCCGCGACCCGTCCGCCCAGATCCTTTTCGACGCCAACAAGGACGATCTCGTCAGCCGGCTGCACGCCCGGCTGTCCGGGGACCCGGCCGACAAGACGCTTTTCACCATCACCGACCTCAACAGCCGCAATGGCACCTATGTCAACGGCATGCGCATCACCGGGGCGGCCAAGCTCAACCCCGGCGACGTGATCGAGTTGGGCACGGGCGGGCCGAAGATCGAATTCGATCTCGATCCCCGTCCGGCCGTGGCTCCGCCGGCCACGAGGCTGTTCTCCGAACCCGACGTCGGGCCGGCCACCAGGGAGGCGGCCATCCCCACCCGCGAGACCCCGACCATGCCCATGGAGCCGCAGGCGCCCCTGGGCGGCGGGATGTCCGGACCGGGCGGCCCCGCCGGGACCTCCGGGGGCACCGGCGCGCCGGGCGGGTCCAACGCCATCGGCCGGGCCACGGTCGAGCGGATGATCAGCCAGACCAAAAGTTCCAACCGCAACCTCGTCGTCATCATCACGGCTGTGATCGTGGTCCTGGTGGGCGTGCTCATCGGCGGCATCCATTATTACCAGAAGCACGAGGCCCGGGTGGCCGAGGAGAAACGGATCGCGGACGAGCAGCGCAACGAGGCCGAGCGCAAGGCGCTGGCGGCCAAGCTCGACGAGGTCAAGGCCACGGGCCAGGAAACGGCTGTCCATTCCTCGGCCGGCGTGAACATCGCCGAGAAGTTCATTCCCTCCACCGTGTTCCTCGAAGTCAGCTGGAAGCTCATCGACACCGAGTCGGGCAAGCAGGTGTACCACGCCGTCAAAAACGCGCGGCAGCTCAAGGGGCTGTTCGATCTGAGCAATTCCCAGATGCGCATGGTGCCCAAACGGTACGCCAGGGAGCCTCTGCCCGTGTATTTGCTCAAGGGCAACGTGCTCGAACCCGTGCTGGTGGTCAGCGACGGCAGCGGGCCGTCCCTGCCCGTGGGCGGCCGCCACACCGGCAGCGGCTTCGTGGTGACGGACAACGGCTTCATCCTGACCAACCGCCATGTGGCCGCCACCTGGGAGGACGAATACTACCAGTCCGGACCGCCGCTGCCCGGCTTCGTCTACGTGTGCGAGGACGACCGCTGCCGCCAGTCGCACGTGGAGGTCCTCGACGGTGAAAACGAGGCCAACTTCAAGTATATCAAGATGCTGTCCAAATGGGTACCGGCCAACACCGCCACCCTGGGCGGCAAGGAAGTGGTGGGCAAGAAGCTGGAAGGCCGCCTCGATTACCTGGACGTGACCTTCCCCAAGACCACCACCCCGTGGCGGGCCACGCTGGAAAAGGTCTCGCCCAGTTCGGATGTGGCGCTCATCAAGATTCAGACCCCGCATTCCGTCTCGCCGGTCACCATGTGCGACAGCGACTGCCTCAAGGTGGGCGAGATGGTCACGGTGCTCGGCTACCCGGACGTGTCCGCCGACGCCTACGCCGAAAATCCCTCCTACACGCCGCTGCACCGCCAGGGCTCCACCCGCATCATCCCGGACCCGACCGTGACCCGCGGCAACGTGCAGAAGATCATCAAGGGCGAGGCCGAGACCCTGGGCGGCGCGGGCGTCAAATACTACAGCCCCTTTGGCGACGTGTTTCAGCTCGCCATCAACACCACCGGCTCGGGCAACAGCGGCGGACCGGTGTTCAACGACAAGGGACAGGTCGTCGGCATCTTCACCTACCGCAAGCGCGGCGCCGACAACACCTATGTTTCCATGGCCGTGCCCATCAAATTCGGTCTGGATCTGATGGGGAGCCAGCGGGTCATCAAATGAGGCCCGCGACATTCGGCGCGTCGCGGCGTCCGAACGGGAAACGGCCATGAACGTGCGCCCCGGACAGGTCATCGGCGAATACCGCCTGCTCTCCTTTCTCGGGGCCGGCGGCATGGGGGACGTGTACCGGGCCGAACACGTGCGCCTGGGGCGCGCCGCCGTCGTCAAGGTGCTCAAGCATCTCGACGCCGGCGGCGCGTCCTGGCAGCGTTTTTTCAACGAGGCGCGGATTCAGGCCGGGCTCAACCACCCCAACATCGCCGTCCTGTACGCCTATTACGACACCGGGGTGACGCCCTGCATCGTCATGGAATACGTGGACGGTCCGACCCTGGACCAGCTCATCGCCCAATACGGCGGACTGGCCCCGGCCACGGCCCTGGCCTTTTTCGCCAAGATCGTGGCCACGGTGGGCTATATCCACGACCAGGGCATCATCCACCGCGACATCAAGCCCAACAACATCAAGATCAACAGCCAGGGCGCGATCAAGCTCCTGGATTTCGGCATCTCCAAGGCCGCCTTCAGCCAGGACCTCACGGCCGAGGGCAAGTGCATCGGCACGGATCACTATCTGGCCCCGGAACAGCTGCGCGGCCAGCCGGCCAGCGTCGCCTCCGACATCTGGTCGCTTGGGGCGCTGCTCTACGAGATGGTCACCGGCAAAAAGGCCTTTGAGGGCGGCACCTGGGGCGAGCTGTACAAGGCCATCAGCACGGCCTCCTACACGCTGCCGTCCCTCTTCGCGCCCGCGATTCCCCCGGACATGGAGCGCATCATCGCGACGTGTCTGAAAAAAAATCCCGCCCACCGCTACCGCTCGGCCAAGGCGCTTTTGGCCGATGTTTCGGCCTGCGATCCCGCGTCCGGGCGCTCCGGCGGCAGGCGCATCCCCGTGTGGACGCGCCTTGGCTTCCGGCCGGTCTGGGCCGCGCTGGCCCTGGTCATCCTGGCGGTGGTCGCCGGCGGCGCGGTGCTGCTTTTTCGCGATGCCCCCGTGGTCCCGTCCCCGCCGGTCGCCGTCGCGACGTCTTCGGCCAAGGCCGCGTTTTCACCGCCGGCCGCGCCGGCGACGCCCCCCGCCGATCCGGCCGTCATGCGCACGGTGCGCATCGACGTCTATGGTAATCCGGCCCGGGTGTACCTGGGCACGAGCCGGCAGCCCCACGGCGCGGTGCATGCCACGCCCTACCAGGCCAGCTACGCGCGGGGCACGCACCTGTATTTCGTGCTGGAGCGCCCGGGATACAGGAACTGCGTCGGCGAGTTCACGGTCCGCGATTCCACGGAAGCCAACAACTATACCTACCAACTGTGCAAGGCCAAGGAGCCTTGTCCGCCATCCGGCTGTAAATAGGCCGCCCGCCGCCGTGACGGCCGCCAGCGGTCTTGCGCGGGCGGAGGCGGTTGCGTCCGGGCGGCTCGGGCGTGCGGGAGCGTGTGCACGGCGGGAAGCGAACAGCGACACCGATATGATCAAACGTATGGTTCAGGCGTTTCGCAAGCGCCTTGCGGCCTCCCGCGCCGGCGGCGGGCCCCGGACCCGGGACAGGATCACCTCGCCCGGTGCGCCGCTGTCCCGCCTGGAGGGACGCTACAGCCTGGAAATCGGCCAGTTTTCCGACACGGGCTGCGTGCGCAAACGCAACGAGGATTCCATTGCCGTGGCCCAACCGGCCACGGCGGACAAAAAACGGCCAGGCCTGCTGGCCATCGTGGCCGACGGCATGGGCGGACATCAGGCCGGCGACAAGGCCAGCCAGCTGGCCGTGGACGTCATCCGGCAGACCTTCGCCGCCTCGGACGCCGCCCCGGACAAGGCCCTGGCCGAGGCCTTCCAGGCCGCCAACCGGGCCATCCTGAACGAAGCCTCCCACGATCCCGCCCTGACGGGCATGGGCACTACGGCCACGGCCCTGGCCATCGTCGACGGGCGCGGCTGGCTGGCCCATGTCGGGGACAGCCGCCTGTTCCGGTTGCGCAACGGGCGGCTCGAACAGCTCTCCGAAGACCACACCCTGATCGCGGCCATGCTCCGGGACGGGCTGGTGACGCCGCAGCAGGCCAGGGACCATCCCAACCGTCACGTGCTCAGCCGGGCCATGGGCACCCATCCGACCCTCGACGTCATGCTGGCGCCGGTCGGGCTCGCCCTTGGCGACGCCTATCTGCTGTGTTCCGACGGCCTGCACGATCTGGTCGATGCCGGGGAAATCCGCGACTGCCTGATCGAGCGGCCGCCGCAGGCGGCCTGCGCCTTCCTGGTCGAACTGGCCCGGCGGCGTGGCGGCTACGACAACATCTCCGTCATCGCCGTGGCCTGCGGCCGGCAGCCCGGCGCGACTTCAGCCCCGCGCGACACGCGCGACACGGTGCACCATCCCCATGACTGAACAGATTGTCGGCAACTACAAGCTCTTGGAAAAAATCGGCTCCGGCGGCATGGGCGACGTGTTTCGCGGCCTGGACGTCATGCTGGAGCGGGAAGTGGCCATCAAGTCCTTGCGCCCGGAACTGAGCCAGCGCGAGGACCTCATCGCGCGGTTTCGCTCCGAGGCCGTGGCCATGGGCCGGCTGAGCCACCCCAATATCGCCACGGTCTACAATTTCCTCTATCAGGACGGACAGTATTTCCTCGTCATGGAGTTCGTGCGCGGCCAGCCCTTGGACAAGCTGCTGGCCCAGCGCGGCTCCATGACTTTTGCCGAGGCCCAGCCGCTGTTATGCGGCGTGCTGGACGGCCTGGAGCACGCCCACCGGCTCGGCATCGTGCATCGCGACATCAAGCCCGCCAACATCATGATCACGCCGTCCGGGCCGAAAATCATGGATTTCGGCATCGCCCGCATCCTCCAGCAGGCCCGGCAGACCCGGTCCGGGCACATGGTCGGCACCCTGGAATACATGTCCCCGGAGCACATCCAGGGCCTCGACACCGACGCGCGCACGGACATCTATTCCGTGGGCATCGTGGCCTACGAGCTGCTGACCGGCAATCTGCCGTTTCGCAAGGACACCGACTACGCCATGATCAAGGCGCAGATCGAGGAGCTGCCCGAGCCCCTGGGACGCTTTGTGGCCGACATCCCGGCCCCCGTGGAAGCGGTGGTTTCCAGGGCCTTGGAAAAGGACGCGGCCAAACGCTACCAGAGCGCCGCCGCCTTTGCCGAAGCCCTGGAAACCTGTCCCGGGGCCACGGCGGCGGGCTCCCGGCGCACCGATTCCGAAACACGGCTGGTCGCTGCTGCGACCACGCCGCAGCAGCGCGCGAGGAAACGGCTGTTGCTCCTGGGCGGGTCCCTGGCCGCGCTGCTCCTGCTGGCCAGTGCGGCGCTTTTTCTGCTGCCCTCGCTCGAAGGGCCGCCGAAGACGGCGCCATCCGTTCCCGGACGCCAGGACGGCGAGCCCGTGGCCGCCGACACCACCATGACCCTGGAACAACTGCGGCAGGCGGCCGAAGGCGGGGACGCCAAGGCGCAGCTCGCCCTGGGCAACCGCTATGCCACCGGGCGTGGCGTGCCCAAGGACCCGGCCAAGGCCCTGGACTGGTTTCGCCGGGCCGCGACCGCCGGCCTGGGCGAGGCGCAACTGCTCGTCGGCAGCGCCTACATAAATGGTCAGGGCGTGCCTCGGGACCTGGAGCAGGCCAGAATATGGCTGGAAAAGGCGGCCGAAGCCAAGGTGCCGGGCGCCGCCCTGCATCTCGGCATCTGCTATGACAAGCTGGGCAAATACGATCAGGCCCTCGATTGGTTCATGAAAAGCAATGCGCAGGGCGACAAAAAAGCGCCGCTCAATATCGGCTTCGAATACGTGAAGCTGGAAGACTTCAACAAGGCCGTGCCTTGGCTGGAAAAAGCGGCCAAGGCCGGGCAGGCGGACGCCCAGTTTTCCCTGGGCATGATCTACTACAACGGCTTGCTCGGGGCCAAGGATTACGCCAAGGCGGCCACGTATCTGGAAGAGGCGGCCCGGCAAAACCATCCCGATGCGCAGTATGTCCTCGGCACCATGTACCATTACGGCATGGGTGTGCCTGTGGACCTGTCCCAGGCCCTGCGCTGGGTGCAACGGGCCAAGGCCAATGGCTATGAGAAAGCGGAGAAAGAATTACAGTCGTTGCAATAAGTCAAAACAGTTGTGCCTAGGAGTGGGTATGGAGATCTTTCGCAGTGCCGGCTGGTGGGGGAAGGCGTGCCGTCTGGGGGTGGTCGTTTCGGTCATGGGGAGTCTGCTGCTGGCCGGTTGCGCCAGCAAGTACGGCCAGCAGACAACCGTGGTGCAGTATTATCCCGAATGCTACGCCCCCATTGCCCAGTTGCGTCAGGAAGAAAAGAAGTTCGTCAAGAACGTGGCCGCCGGGGCGATCTTCGGCGCCTTGGCCGGGGCGGTGATCGGCGGGGCCATCGGCGGCGGACGCGGGGCGCTGGCCGGAGCCGGGGCCGGGCTGCTCGTGGGCGCGGGCGTTGCCGCCGCGCTGACCAAATACAAGCAGGTTCAGGACGACCGCAAGCGCCGTTCCTACCTGTCGCGGGACATGGCCGCCGAGGCGGCCACCCTCGATCATGTCGGCCTGAGCGCGGCCATGGCCTCGAAGTGCTACAAGGAACACTTCGACAAACTCCTGGTCGACTTCAAGGCCGGCGGCATGTCCAAGGCGGAGTTCCAGGCCAGGGCCCTGGAGATCATCTCCGGGCTCAACGAGATCGCGGTCATCACCAAGGCCTTTAACGGCGAGGCCTCCCTGCGCCTGAGCCAGTATCAGGAGATGCTCGTCACCGAGGCCAAGAAGGACAACACCGAGCTGCCGCCCATGCAGGCCGTGCCCATGGAGCAGCCGGCCAAGCCCCAGCCGGTGCAGACGCGCAAGGCCCCGACCACGACCAAGCGCCATTCCAAGCGCCACAACAAGAAGCAGGCGCAGCAGGAGGTGCGGCAGGCCAGCGCCGCGTCCGAAGAGAAGCTTCTGACCCAGCCCCACGCCGAGCTGGCCGAGCCCGAGACCAGCATGGCCTCGGCCCCGACTCCGGCGGCCGAGGGACCGGACGTTTCCACCATGCCCGGCGTGATCGCCAAGCGCGACGGCGACGTCACCACCGCCGTGGGCCAGGGCCCCGATCCGGACACGCTGCCCGGCGTGATCGCCCGGCGCGACAATTACAAGGCCAAGGCCGACGATCTCGTCAACGTGCAAAAGGAAACCGCCGCCTCCGTGCAGGACTGCATTGCCAAGGCCGAGGCCGAGGGCGTGGAGATTCCCAAGTCGCTCAAGCCCAAGACCGTCTCCTAAAGGCGGGTTGACGGGACCGGGGAAGATGTGACGGTGCGGATGGATGTGAAGGAGAATGCCTCCGGCGGCCGGGAGGGGGTCACCCCCTC
>JAFABC010000129.1 GCA_023426275.1 Pseudomonadota bacterium
AAGGGGGGGACGGGGGCATCATGCCCCCCGGCCGCCGGAGGCATCTTTAGCGTGTCGCCGCCGGCTCGGCCTCGGGCAGGCAAAAAAGCGGCAGAACGGTTTGCGAAACGCTTCGCAGCAGGGCCGACCGATCGAGCACCCGTCCGGACGGGGTCGTGCGAATGGGGATCTGCCCCTTGGCCAGAAAGGCCCTGACCACAGGCAGGGCAATGACAAAGCCCATTTCGGCCGGGGCATCGCCCAACCGCTTCTGCGCCGCCTCGGTGTCCCGGCGGGCGGTCACCACGCCGACCACATGGCCCGAGGCGTCGAGCAGCGGCCCGCCGCTGTTGCCGGGCAGCACCTCGGCCGTGACGGCCTGCCGCCCGGCCGGCCGGCCGCCTTGGGCCACGAGCCGGATACGGCCCGAGGTGATGCGCACCTGCCCGGTCACGGCCCGCCGGCCGGGATAGCCCACGGCGTACACCGACGCCCCGGGCTGTACTCCCTCGCCCTCCCGCAACAACAGCGCCTGGGCCGGGGCCTCGGCTAAACGCAGCAAGGCCAGATCGTCGTCCCGATCGACCCGGACCAGGCTGGCGGGCACCCGCCGTCCGTCGAGCACGGCGAAAAGCCGCCCGCAGCCGGCCGCCACATGGGCGTTGGTCAGTACATGGCCAAGGCGGCTGACCACAAATCCCGTTCCCGTGCGCACCCGATGGTCCGCTTCGGGCCGGGCCGCCCGTTTCGCGGCGGCGGACGGCTTGCCGGCCCGCCCCTCAAGGCGCACGGCCACGGTGGGATCGAGCTGTTTGCGGGCGCTGGCGGCCAGCGTGGTCAGCCGCGCCCGGGTGGCCGGCTCCAGGTTTGTCCCGGCCAGGGCGGTCAGGGCCAGCTGGTAGGCCTGGGCCGGATCGCGGGCCACACCCCGGCCGGCAAGCAGCAGTTCGCCAAGCATGGCCGCCGCCTCGGGCGAACCGGCCCGGATCGCCCGGCGCAGATAGCGCGGCGCGTCGGCGGCCGGGCCGCCCCTGTTTTCCAGCCGCAGCATCCCGAGCAGATAAAGCGCCCGGGCCGAGCCCTCGTCCGCCGCCCGCCGCAGCAGGGCATTGGCCCGGGCGTCGTTTCGGTCCACGCCGCGGCCCAAAATATACAGTCGGCCCAGGGCGACCATGGCCGGCACGTTGCCGCCATCGGCGGCCTGCCGGTACAGCCGGGCGGCCTGGGCCGGGTCGGCCGGGCCGCCACGCCCGGTCTCGCGCATGAACCCGAGCAGGTAGCGGGCCGAGGGACTGCCCACCGCGGCCAGCGGCGCCAACTCCTTGAGGGCTCGCGCGTCCTGGCCGCCTTCCAGCGCCCGCAGGGCATCGTCCATGTCCGCTGTGGCGCGCCCCGGCCAGATCGCCGTGACAAGCGCCACCAGCAGCGTCAGTCCGGTAAGGTGTCGCCAGCGGTCACGGCCCATGCCATCGCCTTACGAATGCCCGTGTCCGGCCGCCGGCGGCGCTGGCGGCGGCGGGGGCGGCGGTGTGTCCGCCACCCGGCACAGCCCGTAGCGCTGGCTGACCTTGGGCATGGTGGCGGCTCCCTGGTGGGAGGCGACCATGAGAAAGTTGTCGGACGCCCCGGAATAAATGGGGTAGACCGTGATCAGGGCCATGCCGCCATCGGGATAGCGGGCCACGACATAGAGGCCCGAAGGCTCCAGGATATAGGCTCCGGGAGTTTCCCGATTGTCCTCTTCGAGGATGGCCCGCTTTTTGGCCGGATCGACCAACTCGATGGTCAGGCCCGGGGTATTGGGATCGAGGGGCGGCCGGATGCTGACGTTGCCCCGGGCGTCAAACCCGGCGTTGACGCCGTGCGTGAAGGCGCAGGCCAGCCGTTTGGCCGCGGCCAGGATGGCGGCCGGATCGCCGGCCGCCCGGGCCGGACCGGAGGCCAGCACCGCGCAAAACAGCGCCACAAGCGCGCCGGAAACGATGCGCCGCATAAAATCTCCTCCCGCATTGTTACCCGGGGTGTGAAACAGGCGACCGCAAAGGTCAAGGCCGCCCGGCCTTCGGACGCGCCGTCTCCCGCCGCGCGCCCGCGCCCTGGAAAGGCTTGCCGCCAAAGCGGCCTTGACGTAATGTCCCGGTCCCACGCTCCAGGAACCGGCCGGTTTCCGCTATGGAACCTGCCGCCGTATCCGGGCGCGGCTTTTGGAGAATGAGCATCATGCAAAAGTTTCGAGTGTATTTCGCGACGCAGGTCCATGTCACCACGCGTTGGTTCCGTCGGAAAAAAGACGTATCGGAAACCGAATACGTCGTCGTATATGCGCATAACGAAGCTCATGCGGTCAAGGAGGCCAAAAAGCATATCGACCTGGAGGCGCTGGCCGTGCCGTTCCAGGTAACGCGCATCGAACATGCCCCGGAAGACGAGGCCGAAGGCTGCCACGGCGCCTTGGCCAAGGCCTGCCGGGCGCCGGAAGCCCCCGTTCCGGAGATGCCGGTCACGGAAGACGACTGACGGAGACGCGGGCCGGAGGGCGTCGCCCGATGGCAACCGATCCGACCGCCGGACAGGAGGGTTCCGCCATGCTGACCGCCTTTCCCAAAGGAGTGCTGGCCCATGTCCGGGGCATCCGTTTTGCCCTGGCCCACAAGGGCTACCTGTTGCTGGCCGCCGTGCCGTTCGTCCTGACCCTGGTGCTCTATGCCCTGGGCTTCAGCCTGTTCGCCGCCTCGGGCGACAAGCTGCTCGCCCTGCTCTGGGCGCCGGGAACGGCCGCCGATGGCGGCGCGCTCGGCGCGCTGTACTGGCTCTATGTCCACGTGGCCAAGTACCTGCTCTACGCCCTGGCCTTCGCCCTGATGTATTTCCTGTTCATGGTCACGGCCAACATCCTGGCTTCGCCGCTCTACGACCTCATGGCCGGCCGGATGCTGCGTCAGGCCCGGGGAAGGCAGGCCGAACCCGAGGCGGGCCTGCCCTGGTGGCGCGTGGTGATCGAGGAAATCAAAAAGGCCGTGTTCGTCGCCCTGCTGCCCGTGGCGCTGGTCTTCGTGCCGGTCATCGGACAGGTGCTGGCTCCCATCGTCGCGGCGCTCCTGCTGGCCTTCGATTTTCTGGACTTCGCCTTCTGCCGCGAAGAGGAACGCTTTGCCGTCCGCCTGCGCCGGGTGGCCGCCAACCCGCTGCCCTTGCTGGGCTTCGGCCTGCCGCTGCTCGTGCCCGTGCTCAATATCGTGCTGTTCCCCTTCGCCATCTGCGGCGCGACCCTGCTCTACCTGGACACCCTGGGCCGGGAACCGTCCCGCCCCGACCATCCATGACATTTCGGCAACAGCTCCGCCCGGGGTTCGCGCCGGGCCTTTTTTACGCTATACGCACAGCCATGTTTGTCACAATCCGCCGCCGGCCGCCCCGACCGGATCGTTCCCCCATGCCCTCTTTGCCCGCCGTGCCCGGCCACGGTTGCCATCGGAGTCCGGCCGCATGACCGTCGAAGCTTCCAAAACGCCGTCCCCCGCCGGGACTGCGGCCCTGTCGCTGACGGCCCTCGGCGTCGTTTTCGGCGATATCGGCACGAGCCCCCTGTATGCCATGAAGGAATGTTTCCATGGCATGCACGCCATCACCCCCTCCCCGCAAAACATCCTCGGGGTGCTGTCGCTGATCTTCTGGTCCCTGACCATGGTCATCACCATCAAGTACGTGCTGTTCATCCTGGCCGCCGACAACAAGGGCGAGGGCGGCATCTTCGCCCTGATCGAACTGCTGCCCAAGGACCTGGGGCATCGCCGGGTACAGGCCTTTCTGGCCTTTCTCGGGCTGTGCGGGGCCGGCCTGCTCTATGGCGACGGCGTCATCACCCCGGCCATTTCCGTGCTGTCGGCCGTGGAAGGCCTCAACGTGGCCACCCGGGCGGCCGAACCGCTGGTGGTGCCCATCACCTGCGTCATCCTGTTCGGCCTGTTCATGGCCCAGCGCCACGGCACGGCCGGCATCGGCCGCATTTTCGGCCCGGTCATGCTGTTGTGGTTCGCGGTGCTGGCCGTGCTCGGCGTCCGCGAGATCAGCCACGCGCCGCAGGTGCTCGCCGCCATCAATCCCTGGCACGCCGTCACGTTTTTCGCCCGCAACCACCTGCACGGCATGGTGGTGCTCGGCGCGGTGGTGTTGTGCATCACCGGCGGCGAGGCGCTCTACGCCGATCTCGGCCATTTCGGCCGCCGCCCCATCCAGCTGGCCTGGATGTTCGTGGTCTTTCCCTGCCTGACGCTCAACTATTTCGGCCAGGGCGCGGGGCTGTTGCTCGATCCGGCCAACACGCACAACCCCTTCTACACCCTGGTGCCCGACGTCCTGATCTATCCCATGGCCGCCCTGTCCACGGCGGCCACGGTCATCGCCTCCCAGGCGCTCATCTCCGGGGTCTTTTCCCTGACCCGGCAGGCCATCCAGCTCGGCTACTGCCCCCGCCTGCGCATCGTGCACACCTCGAGCGCCATGGAAGGACAGATCTACATCCCGGAAGTCAACATGGCCCTGATGTGGGCCTGCATCGGCCTCGTGCTCGCCTTTGAGCAGTCCAGCCGGCTGGCCGCCGCCTACGGCATCGCGGTCACGGCCACCATGGGCATCACGTCCATCCTCTATTTCTACGTGGCCCACTGGAACTGGAAGCAGCCGCTGCTGCGCTGCCTGCCGCCGGTGATCGTCTTCCTGCTCTTCGATCTGGCCTTTTTCGGCGCCAACCTCCTCAAGGTGGCCGACGGCGGCTGGTTCACCCTGGTCATTGCCGCGCTGGTCGTGCTGGCCATGGCCACCTGGCAGGATGGCCGGGCGGCGCTGCGCGACCTGACCATGGCCGGCACGGTGCCGCTGCGCACCTTCCTGGAAGAGGTGACCGCCGCCAATCCCCTGCGGGTGCCGGGCACGGCCGTGTTCATGTCGGTTTCGCCCCTGGGCACGCCCGTCACGTTGCTCCAGCACTACAAGCACAACAAAATCTTCCATAAGTGCGTGGTGATCCTCACCTTCACCGCCGCCGACACGCCCACCGTCCCCACCAGCGACCGCCTGGACATCCACGACCTGGGCTCGGGCTTTTACCGGGTCGTGGGCCGGTTCGGTTTCATGGAAACCCCCAATGTGCCCGAGATCATGCGGCAGGCCAGACAGACGGGGCTGCCCATCGATCCGCCGGCCGACACCAGCTTTTTCCTGGGCCGCGAGAGCCTGCTCACCTCGGGCAAGACGCCCCTGTCCCGCTTTCGCAAGGCGCTTTTCGCGCTCATGTCCCGCAACGCCCGGCCGGCCACGGCCTACTTCGGCCTGCCGCCCCGCCGGGTGGTGGAGCTTGGCGTCCAGGTCGAACTGTGAGGCGGGCCTTGCGCCCGCCCCCACTTGACCCGAAGGGGTTCCTGCCGTAAGCGCAAGGCGCGGCGCGTGCCGCGCTGATTTCCTTCCTGTCCGTCGTACCCCGAGGAGCGCATGACCGACACGCCCGAAAACGATTCCCTGTCCACCGACGCCGCCCCCGAACCCGCCGGCAATCAGGCGGGTGAAACCACCGCCCCCGCCCGGCGAGACCAGGACCTTCCGGCCACGTCCTCGCCGTCGCGGCACGATCCCGGCGACATGAAGGAAGCGCCGCTGCTCGAACATCTCGTCGAGCTGCGCACCCGACTGCTGCGCTGCCTCATCGCCGTGGGCGTGGGCTTCGCCGCCTGCTACGCCTTTGCCGAGCGGCTGCTCGACATCCTGCTCAAGCCGCTCATCGACGTCATGCCGCAGGGCAGCAAGCTGATCGCCACCGGGCTGCCGGAGACGTTTTTCACGGTCATGAAGCTGGCCCTGGTGGCCGGCGTGTTCGTGGCCAGCCCCTTTATCTTCTACCAGCTCTGGCGCTTCGTGGCCCCGGGGCTCTACAAGGAAGAGCGCAAGATCATCATTCCCGTGGCCATCGCCACGGCGGTCTTTTTCGTGGGCGGCGCGCTGTTCGGCTATTTCATCGTCTTTCCGTTCGGCTTCAAGTTCTTCGTGGACTACGCCTCGGACTACATCACCGTCATGCCGACGATCAGCGCCTATTTCTCGCTGGCGGTGACGCTGCTGTTCGCCTTCGGCCTCATTTTCGAACTGCCGGTCTTCATCTTTTTCCTGACGAGCCTGGGGCTGGTCACCACCAAGACCCTGCGCAAGTTCCGCCGCTGGGCCATCCTGCTGAGCTTCGTCGTGGCGGCCGTCCTCACGCCCACGCCGGACGCGGTCAACCAGCTGCTCATGGCCGGGCCCATGGTCATCCTCTACGAGCTTGGCATCTGGGTGTCCTGGTTCGTGGATAAATCGCGCAAGGAAGAAAAAGCGGCCAAGGCCGCCGCGGCCGAAGCCGACGCCGCCGCGGCAGCGGCCGGAACGGACGCGCCCGAAGCCGCCACGACCGAGGCCGCCACGGATACGGCCGCCACGGCGTCCCCGGAAGCGTCGTCCGATGCTGCCGCCGATGCCGCGACCGGGACGGCCGCAGCCGACGACACGGCCGGGGCCGGGTCCGAAACGGCGAAAACCGAGGAAGCCGCCCCGGACAAAACCGACGCCGACAACGACAAAAAAGCCTGATTCCACGTGCCATAAGCCCCGGACGACGCAGGAACGCCGTCGTCCGGGGCCTTGCCTTGACAAAACGTCTTTTTCAGGACATACGAAGCATAGAGGCGACGGGTATCGTCCCTGATCAGGGCACGAATCGGAAACGCCGCAACCGTTTGGCCCGTTTTCCACGTCAAACGGTCTGTCAAAACCACCGTCCGCGCCAGGCGTCCTCCGAAACCGCGCACCTTCGCGACCGTTCTCGCCTCTCCTGCGACTTCCTGTCGCCTGCGCGCCGCGTCACCGGCTGTCGGTGATGGTGGCGCGACCATACTCGCCACGCGAGCACTCCACCAAGCGGACGATCGAGACCGCCCGGCCTGCCGGGTTGCACGACTCCGGGATTCCGGTTCCCACCGGCGCGCCCGCAAGGACTGCCGTCTCGAAGCTATGGAGCGACCATGCGATACGCTTCGTTTTTGACAACTTTTCTTTTTTTGCTGGCCGTCCCCCTGGCCCTGCCCGGCTGCGCCGGCTCGAAATCCTCCAGCCAGCAAACCACCGCCACCATCGCCTGCCAGCCGCAAAAGCCCGATTACGCCGCCTTTGACTGCGAAGTCGATCCCGACTCCCTGTTCGAATCCGCCTCCACCTCAGGGCTCAAAACCATCCGCGTCAAAGCCATGGCCTACACCTCCTGCTCGGTGGGCAAGAAAAGGCACAAACGACCCGTGCGCGGGGCCTGGGGCGACAGCCTGACCCGCGACATGAAGGCCGTGGCCGTTTCGCCCGACCTGCTCGACATGGGACTCGAACACGGCGACATCATCACCATCGAGGGGCTGCCCGGGCAATACAAGGTCCTGGACCTCATGCACAGCCGGCACAGCAAATCCATCGACATCTTCTACGGCGACGACCAGTGCGGCGCCCTGGCCTGGGGCCGGCGCACGCTGACCATTTCCTGGCGCTGAGCCGAAGAGGAGCCACGCCCTTCGCGACGGCCGGGACGCAGCCCGGACCGCCCCGTTTCCCCGTCCCCAGGATGGGGCGCGGGGAATGGCGCGCAAAAAAAGCCCTCCTCACCTCAGGGCGCAATCGGGAACGGAAACGGAGAAAGGACGCGGGAGAACTCCGGCGTCAAAAGAGCACTTCGACCACCACGTACCGGGCGGCGAAGCCCAGGGCGTAAACGCACACAAGCAGCAAAAACGCGGTGCGAAACACCCCCTTGCCCCCCCGGTTCTCGCAAAGGCGCGACAGGACGAAGCCCCCCACCACGGCCAGCAGCAGGCCGAAGCCCAGCGCCACCATCACCTTCACAAGCGATATCTCGGCCATGACTGTCTCCTCCGGCGTCCGGCACGCCGCCCCGGACCGCTCGAACGGGGAAGGCGGACGAGCCTTGCCGGCATCCCCCGTTCGGGAGGGACCGGGAAAGGGGATTCCCCCTCCCGGCCGCCGGAAGCGTCCCCCCGCCCTTGCCGGAAAGCCCTAGCGCTGGTCCAGGGGCACGTACGGACGACGCGGCGGTCCGACGTAGATCTGGCGCGGCCGGTGGATGCGCGTGGTGGGATCGCGGTTTTCCTCGCGCCAGTGGGCGATCCAGCCGGGCATCCGGCCGATGGCGAACATGACCGGGAACATGTTGACCGGGATGCCGAGCGCCCGCAAAATGATGCCCGAATAGAAATCCACGTTGGGATAGAGCTTGCGGCTTTTGAAGTAGTCGTCGGACAGGGCCGTCTCCTCCAACTCCAGGGCGATCTCCATGAGCGGATCGCCGTTGCCGGACTGGAAGACCAGATCGTGGGCGGCCTTTTTGAGCACCCGGGCCCGGGGGTCGAAGTTCTTGTAGACCCGGTGGCCGAAGCCCATGAGGCGGCGTTCCTTGCGCTTGACCAGATCCAGGAACGTCTTGACCTTGTGCTGGCCCGAAAGAATCTGTTCGAGCATCTCGATGACCGCCGCGTTGGCCCCGCCGTGCAGCCGGCCCCACAGGGCGCAGATGCCCGAGGACACGCTGGCGAACAGGTTGGCCTGGGTGGAGCCGACCATGCGCACGGTCGAGCAGGAGCAGTTCTGCTCGTGGTCGGCGTGGACCACCAGGAACAGCGACAAGGCCGACACGGCCTGGGGCGTGGGCTCGTAGTCGCGGTTGGGCACGGAAAACATCATGTGCAGGAAGTTGCGGCAATAGCTCAGGTTCGGGTCCGGATACATGAAGGGCAGCCCCAGGGATTTGCGGTAGCTGAAGGCGGCGATGGTGCGCACCTTGCTGACCAGCTTGGCCACGGCCTTGGTGAAGGTCTCCATGTTCTGGATTTCGAGCAGCTCGGGGTGGTAGTTGCCAAGCGAGTTGATCACGGCCGAAAGGATGGCCATGGGCTGGCCGCCCGGAGGAAAGCCGTCGAAATGGTGGAGCAGCCCTTCATGGAGCAGTTCGTGCTCGGACAGCAGGGCGCGAAACGACGTGCGCTCGTCCGCTGTGGGCAGCTTGCCGAAGATAAGAAGCATGGCCGTCTCGATAAACGAACTTTTTTCGGCCAATTGCTCGATGGGGATGCCGCGATAGCGCAAGATGCCCTTTTCGCCGTCAACGAAGGTGATGGCCGACTGGCACGAGCCGGTGTTGGCGTAGCCGGGATCAAAGGTCAGCAGTCCGGCATTTTTTTCCAGTGAAGTGACGTCGATGCCGACTTCACCCTCGCTGCCGACAATGGCGGGCAGCTCATAGGTCTTGTCGCCGTACTGCAACGTGGCGGAAGTGCGTTCGCGCATGAGACTCCTCGTGTCCGTGGGGGTGGGGAGAATGGCCGCAAGCGGCGTGGCGGCAGGGATGCCGTATGCCTTGCGCGCGAGTATAGAAAAAAAATTCGGTCTTGTCTTCCTCCCGGCCGGACGCGCCGCCAGGGAGGGCGAAGAGGCCTCCGGCGGCCGGGGGGCATGATGCCCCC
>JAFABC010000259.1 GCA_023426275.1 Pseudomonadota bacterium
CCAAGGGTGCGCCAGCGTCGCTTCGCGCCGCACAAAGCACTATCGAGGGGGACCGGGGGGCATCATGCCCCCCGGCCGCCGGAGGCATCTTGTCTATCCTGTCTTACTGCACGTCCCAGGCCGACAACGCGGCGTTGTCGGGGTAGGCTTCGCGCAAGCGGCGCACTTCCTCGGCCAGCCGACGCTTTTGTCCGAGCCGGTCAAGGGTTCCCAGCAGCACGATCTCCGCGCTCACGTCGCCGGGGGCGGCGGTCTGGCGCATGGCCGCGACCTGCGCTTCGGCCGCCGTCAGTTCGGCCCGCTCGGCATCGCTCAAGGTCTTGTCCTCGATGGGCACGGCTTCGCGGGTCTTGACCTGTGCCGTGGCCTGCTCGCCGGCTTCGCTCAGGATGGAAGAGGCCGCGCCGCCGGCCGGCTGCCGGCCGAGGGGCAGCTTTTTGATCGTGGGCGGTCCGGCGCTGTCGGTGCTTTGACCGCCGGCGGCGGTGATGACCACCGTGGCCGGGCCGGTCCAGGTTTCGCTGACGCCCTGCTGGAGAAAGGCGAGTTGGACTTCGGCTCCCTGGCCGAGGTCCACGCGTTCGCCTTCGCGCAGCCGGGTGAAGAGTTCCAGGGCTTTTTCGCCGCCTTCGGCCGGGGACAGGCTGGCCTGTCCGGTCAGGGCCGCGACCAGACAGACGAGGCGGGGCGCGTCGGCCCGGGCCGGAAGACTCCCGGCGAGCAACAGAAAAAGACACATGCAGATGGCGGGACGGGACATGGCCGCTCCTTGGTTATTGCCCGGCAAGACCCTGGATTTCCAGAGCCATGACCGCTTCGTGTTTGCCTTTGACATGCGCCTGCTCGCTGCGGCCCGTCAAGACGCCCGGCCCGGCCAGATCGACCACGGTCCGGCTGGCCACGATGGGGCAGCCCATCACCTTGGTGTAGCCTTCCAGCCGCGAGGCCGTGTTGACGGTGTCGCCGATGACGGTGAAGTCCAGGCGCTGGCGTGAGCCGATGTTGCCGACGACGGCCGGACCGGCGTGCAGGCCCACGCCGATGCGAAAGCGCCAGTCGCCAAGCTGGGGAAAGCGGCCGTGCAGCCATTGCTGGAAGTCTTCGGCCACCGCGACCATGTCGCAGGCCGTGGCCAGGGCCTGCCGGGCATGGTGGGGATCGGCCAGGGGCGCGCCGAAAACGGCCATCACCGCATCGCCGATGAATTTGTCGATCATGCCGCCATGGGCCAGGATCTTGTCGCAGACCCGGGAGAAGTACGCGTTTAACAGTTCAACCACATCTTGAGGGTTGAGCTTTTCGCTGAGCGTGGTGAAGTCGCGAATGTCGGAAAAAAGGATGGTGACCGTGGCCAGCGAACCGCCGGGCGCGGGCGGCTTGCCGCTGGCCAGGATGCCGGCGATGGCCGATTCGGACACGTACTTGCCGAAGGCCTGCCGGATGTGGGCCTTTTCCCGTTCCCCGCGCGTGAGCTTGGCCGCGTTGGCCCCGGCCCAGATGAGGGCCAGCCCCAGGTCGCAGCCCGCCTGCGGGAGCAGCCAGCCCGACAGGAAAAGCCCGTAGCCCAGGCCGAACGAACCGAGCAGGCAGCCCAGGGCGGCCAGGGCGGCGGTCCCGGGATGCAGCCGGATGCAGGCCAGGGCGCCAAGGCTTAAAAAGGGCAGCCAGGCCAGGGCGGTCAGTCCCTTGCCGACGACCGACAGGCCGCGTCCGTCCAGCAGGCTTTCCACGATGTTGGCGTGGATTTCCGGGCCGGGCATGAATTCCTTGGGCGCGCCGACAAGCGGCAGGGAGTAGGGCGAGGCCAGCCGGTCGGGCGCGCCGTGGATGTCGATGCCGAGGATGACGACCTTGCCGGCCAGCCCGCGCACCACGGGGTCGTTGACCGCGTCCGGGGCCAGCAGCCGGGCGAAGCTGATGGGGGCGAAGGTCCCGGGGGGGCCGAGGAAGGCGATGGGCCGTGGTTTCAAGGCTTGCGGCGTGTCGATGGCGGCCAGCCCCGGGGCCTTGGGATCGGCCAGCCGGGCCAGGGCGGCGGCGAAGGACAGTCGTGGTTCGCCCTTGGCGAAAAGCGCCGGGGCGAACCGGCGCACCACGCCGTCGCGGTCGAGCGGCACGTTGGTCAGCCCCAGGTCGGCCTCGTGCCCGGGCAGGGCGAGCAGATAATCCGTGGCCGGCAGGCTGAAGACGGGTCGGCCGGTATCCGTGGCCACGCTGGCGGCCAGGATGACCCGGCCCCGGGCCAGCTCCAGCATGAACTGCCGGTCGAAATCCCGGCTGGCCGTGGCCCCGATCATGTCCATCCAGGTGACCGGCGACAGGGCCGGCTGGATGTCCATGCCGACGGCCGCCGCGCCGACTTGGCGCAGCACGGCGAGCGCCCTGGCGTACAGCGGTCCCCAGAAGACCAGCGGCCGGTCCGGTTCGGCGGCCAGGGAGGCTTCGTCCACGAGCACCACGGCCACGTGGGCCGGTTCCCGGCGCGCGCCGGCCAGCACGTGCCACAGGTCGGAAACAAGGGCGTCGAACCGTCTGGCCGGTTGCAACGGTTGCAGGAACAACCCGGCCACGAGGGTGGCGGCGACAAGGGAGATGGAGAAAACGGGTTTGAAACGCATGGCGACTTCCGGGAATGGACCGGTCTCTGGCGCGGACCGGCGACCCGGCCCTTGTGTCCTGATCGGGCCGCCTCGTCCATGGAAAAATGCGACCTCGCCTTTTCCGGCCACCCTCTTGCACATCCGACAAATGTGCTCCACAATCGCCCCAGCCTGGGCTGTTGCCGGGCCGCATAAGGAGGACGCATGCACGTTGCCGCAAATATGACCGAACTCGTGGGCGCGACGCCCATGGTCTGGCTCAATGATCTGGCCGAGGGCTGCGTGGCCCGGGTGGCCGCCAAGCTCGAATCCTTCAATCCCTGCTCCTCGGTCAAGGACCGCATCGGCGTGGCCATGATCCGCGACGCCGAACGCGACGGCCGCATCGGGCCGGACACGGTGGTGGTCGAGCCGACCTCGGGCAACACCGGCGTGGGGCTGGCCTTCATGTGCGCCGTGCGCGGCTACAAGCTTGTGCTGACCATGCCGGAATCCATGAGCATGGAGCGCCGGGCGCTGTTGCGCGGCTTCGGGGCCGAGCTGGTGCTGACTCCGGCGGCGCAGGGCATGCGGGGGGCGGTGGAGCGGGCCGAACAGCTCGTGGCCGAACTGCCGCACGCGTTCATGCCCATGCAGTTTTCCAACCCGTCCAATCCCGAGGCCCATGCCCGGACCACGGGCGTGGAAATCTGGAACGACACCGACGGACAGGTGGATATTTTCGTGGCCGGCGTGGGCACGGGCGGGACGCTGACCGGCGTGGCCCGGGCCATCAAGGCCAAAAAGCCCTCGCTGCGGGCCGTGGCCGTGGAGCCGGCCTCCTCGCCGGTGCTCTCCGGCGGCAAGCCCGGCCTGCACGCCATCCAGGGCATCGGGGCCGGTTTCGTGCCCGACGTGCTGGACATGGGGCTTGTGGACGAGGTCTTTCCCGTGACCAACGAGGCGGCGCTCGGCACGGCCCGCCGGCTCATGCGCGAGGAGGGTATTTTATGCGGCATCTCCTCCGGCGCCAACGCCGCCGCCGCCATCGAAATCGCCAAGCGGCCGGAAAATGCCGGCAAGCTGGTGGTGTTCGTGGTCTGCGACACCGGCGAGCGCTATCTGTCCACGCCGCTTTTCGCCGAGGAGGCCTGATGGGCGCGTTCCCCGGGCAGACGCCCCTTCCCCGCAAGCGCACGGTGGTGGAGTGGGTGGCGGAAATGCTGTGCGAGGAAGCCTCCTACCGCAAGGTCTACCGGCGCACACTGCATGACGAGCCCATGCCGTCCATCTCCGTTCTGGCCGAGATCATGAACCGTCTGCGCGCCGTGATCTTTCCGGGATATTTCGGGCACTCGGACATCTCCCCGGAGAACATGCGCTTTCATATCGGGGCCAATCTCGACGCCATCAACCGGCTGCTCACCGACCAGGTGCGGCGGGGCTACTGCTTTTTTTGCGAACTCGACGGCACGGGCAACTGCCAGGAGTGCGAGGAGCGGGCCCGGGCCCTGGCCGGGGATTTCCTCATGCGCCTGCCGGAGATCCGCGAGGCCCTGGCCGAGGACGCCCAGGCCGCCTACGAGGGCGACCCGGCCTCGCGTTCGCCTGGGGAAACCATCTTCTGCTACCCCAGCCTGACCGCCCTGTCCCATTACCGGGTGGCCCACGAACTCTACCTGCTCGGCGTGGAGCTCATCCCGCGCATCATCACCGAGCTGGCCCATTCGGCCACGGGCATCGACATCCACCCCGGGGCCACCATCGGTCGGCGGTTTTTCATCGACCACGGCACGGGCACGGTCATTGGCGAGACCTGCATCATCGGCGACGGCGTGCGGCTGTACCAGGGCGTGACGCTCGGCGCCAAGAGCTTCCCCAAGGACGAGGAGGGCAAGCTCGTCAAGGGCATTCCCCGCCATCCCGTGGTGGAGGACGACGTGACGGTCTACGCCGGAGCCACGGTTCTTGGCCGCATCACCATCGGCAAGGGCTCGGTGGTCGGCGGCAACGTCTGGGTGACGTCCGACGTGGCGCCGTACTCGCGTCTGGTGCAGCAGCATCCCGGCGGCGTGCTCATCGCGGAGGGCGGCGGGATTTAGGCGCGCCCGGACCTTTGGCGCCACGCGCGCAAACAAAAAAAGCCGCCCCGCTGGTCCGTATCAGCGGGGCGGCTTCACTTTTGGGAGTCATTTCACCGGGTGGCAGCTCCGGTGGGTGCTAGGTGAACAGCAGGTCCTCGCAGGCTTCGCCTTCTTCCAGGGCGTCGAGAATCTCGTCCACTTTGTCTTCGCTGTCGATTTCCTTGTACCACCAGTTGGTGGGCATCACGACCACAACCGGACCGTCCTCGCACTGCTTCATGCAGCCTGTGCTCACTACGCGGGCGTCAATGCCCCGGTCGAGGATGCCTTCCTCGAAGTAGCCAAGGAGGTTGTGCGAACCTTTTTTGTGGCAGATTCCCTTGGCCTCGCCCTTGACGCGGAAGCTCGCGCAGACGTTGATCAGGTATTTCGGCTTTTCCATGCTCAGTGCGTCTCCCTTTCGGTTGTGCTGTGTCGCGGTTTACAGCTGGAGTTTCAGGTGGTGATGCTACATCTGCAGTTCGAAGCGGGTCTCCGGAGCGTCGCGGTCCTGACGGTCCATGACGGCGGAGAGGAACTTTTCGAGCAGACGCATGCCGCCGGCATAGCCGAAGGTCGGGAAGTACTGGTGGCCCATGCGGTCGAGGATCGGGAAACCGTGGCGCACGAGCGGGATGTCCTCGTCGCGGGCAATGTACTTGAGGTACGTGTTGCCGATGAGCAGATCGACCGGGTCGTTCTTGATCCACTGGTGCAGCAGGTACATGTCGGCCTGGGGACCGCACTTGTACTTGCAGTCGTAGGGCACGTCCTTGACCAGTTCGGCCATGCGGTCGTCGAAGGTCTTGCCCGCGGTGCCGCTGACCACGTAGGCCGGAATCATGCCCAGGGTGACGACGAATTCCACCAGCGGCAGGAGCTGATCCGGGTCGCCGGCCAGGGCCACCTTCTTGCCGTAGAGGTACTGGTCATAGTCGGAGATGATGTCCACGAGCTGGCCGCGCTCGAAGTTGATGGCTTCCGGAACGTCCTTGCCGGTCAGCTTGCGCAGGGCCTCGATGAACCGGTCGGTGCCCTGCAGGCCGATGGGCATGCCGAGGACCGTGGCCGGCACCTTGAACTCGGAGTCAAGGAAGTTGGCGGCGTCGGTGGTGGCCCAGTGGCCAAGCCCGATGGTTCCCATGGAGTCGCCCATGGAGGTGATCTCCTCCCGGGTGGCGCCGCCCTTGGGGAACATCTCGTACTTGCCGGTCAGCGGGCCGTTGACCACGCCGTTGGTGTCCGGGACCATGATGATTTCCACACCCATCATGGCGCACAGGCGACGGATTTCGGCCATGTCCGAGGGCTCGCAGAACCCGGGGATGATGTTCACCTTCCCGTTGGGCGTGCCGGACTTGGCGGCGAAGCCCTTGAGAATGCCCTTGACCATGTTGGAGTAGCCCGTGATGTGGGTACCGACATAGCTCGGGGTGCTGGCATAGAGAAGATGCTTGCCTTCGGGCACCTTGCCGTCGTCCTTGGCCTTCTGGGAGATCTGCATCAGGTCGTCGCCGATGGTCTCGGACAGGCAGGTGGTGTGGACGGCGATGATCTCGGGATCATACAGCGTGAAGATGTTGTTGATGGCCGTGATCAGGTTGGACTGACCGCCGAACACCGAGGAGCCTTCCGTGAACGACGAGGTGCCGGCGACGATGGGCTCCTTGTAGTGCCGGGTCAGGGTGGAGCGGTGGTAGGCGCAGCAGCCCTGGGAACCGTGGCTGTGTGGGAAGCAGTTGTGCACGCCAAGGGCCGCGTACATCGCGCCAATGGGCTGACAGGTTTTTGCCGGGTTGACAGTGAGCGCCTTGCGTTCCTTGATCTCGCCGGTGGTGTGTCTGAGGAGAGCCATGATGCGTTCCTTTCTCAAGAAATGTGTTCGTTATTCCGCCACGTAGCTGGCTTCGAGCTCGGGCCCGCCCGCGTTGGTCTGCCAGGGCGCCTTGGTCAGGGACCAGATCTTGGAATTCACCATGCGGTCGATGTCGCGATACCAGTTGATGGCGCCTTCGAATCCGGCGTAGGGGCCGCCGATGTCGTAGTTGTGCAGCTGCTTCATGGGCATGCCCATCTTCTGGATGATGTACTTTTCCTTGATGCCGGCGCAGAAGATGTCGGGCTTCATGATCTCGATGAGCTTCTCGGTCTCGTACTGGCTGATGTCATCGATGATCAGCGAATCCTTGGACATCTGACCGATCATGCCCTCGTAGCCCTTCATCTCGAGGCCTTTCGCCTTGAGGGCTTCCAGCTGCTCGGGGGTCTTGCGGGGCTTGTACCGGGTGGGATCCTGTTCGACCTCCAGCTCCTCGATGTTGCGGGAGTCGGCGTCGACCTTGATGTTGGGCAGCACGTGGCGGCCTTCGTAGTCGTCGCGGTGGGCGAACTCGTAGCCGGCGCACAGGACCTTCATGCCCAGTTCACCGAACAGTTCCTGGTAGTGGTGAGCGCGGGAGCCGCCGACGAACATCATGGCCGTCTTGCCCTCGGTGCGGGGACGGATCTCCTTGATCGCGGCCTCGACGGTGGGCATTTCCTCGGCGATGACGGCCTCGACCCGGTCCATGAGCTCCTGGTCCTCGAAGTACGCGGCGATGCGGCGCAGGGACTTGGCCGTGGCATGGGCGCCGATGAAGTTGACCTTGATCCAGGGAATCCCGAACTTGGTCTCCATCATTTCGGCCACGTAGTTGAGCGACCGGTGGCACATGACGGTGTTGAGGTCGGCGAAATGGGCCTCGCGGAAGGATTCCACGGTCGAGTTGCCGGAGAAGGTGGCGATCAGGGTGATGCCGCACTTCTCGAACAGCCGTTCGATCACGAAGGCGTCGCCGCCGATGTTGTACTCGCCAAGCAGGTTGATCTTGAACTTGCCCTCCACCGGCGTGTTCCCCGTGCCGATGATGTGCTTCATGATCTGGTTGTTGGCGATGTGGTGGCCGGCGGACTGGGACACGCCGCGGTAGCCCTCGCAGGAGTTGGCGAACACGGTGATGCCGAGCTTTTCCTGCATTTCCCTGGCCACGGCATGGATGTCGTCGCCGATCAGCCCCACCGGACAGGTGGAGAAGATGGAGATGGCCTTGGGATGGAAGTTGTCAAAGGCTTCCTGGATGGCCCCCCGCAGCTTCTTCTCGCCGCCGAACACGATGTCGTGCTCGGTCAGGTCGGTGGAGAAGCAGTAGGGGATGAAGTTGTCTCCATGTTCCCCCGGGTCCGTCTCGTTGCGCCGGGTCAGCCAGGAGTAGAACCCGCAGCCGATGGGGCCGTGCGTGAGGTTGACGATGTCGCGCGAGGGTCCCAAGACCACGCCTTTGCAACCGGCGTAGGTGCAGCCGCGCTGGGTGATGATGCCGGGGACCGTGCGGACGTTGGCCTGGATTTCGGGAATTTCCTCGCCGCTGCCACCCGCGCCGGGCACGATGGCCTTGGCCCGCTTACGCGCGACCTTGGTCGGCATTTTGGCGATCAATTCCTTCTTGATCTCTTCGACGTTTATGGGCTTGGTGCTCATCTCGATTACTACCTCTATTAGTCTTTGTAGTCCGGGGACGTCCGCTGTGCTCGCGCTAGACGATAGCCGCGTCGCCGTCCTCACCGGTCCTGACGCGGACGGAATCGGAGACGGGCAACACGAAGATCTTGCCGTCACCGGCCTGGCCGGTCTTGTTGACGGATAAAATGGCATTCACCACGGTTTCGACTTCGGGGTCGGGCACCACGATGGACACGATCCGCTTGGGATAGAGCCGGCCCTTGGAACCGAGCAGGGCGATGGCTTCCTCGTTGCCTGCGGCAGCGCCGTCGAGCACCGCCTGATTCACCAGACCCTTCCCGCGGCCGTAGCCTTCACGGGCCACGAAGGCCGGGAGGCCGGCGTCGGCCAGGGCTTTCTTGGTCTGGTTCATCTTGTTCATGCGGATTATCGCCATGATCTCCTTCATGACGCCCTCCCTAGGCTTCCTTGACGCCGGACGAGATGGTGTACATCTCCTCGACCGGATTCACGAAGATCTTGCCGTCGCCGAAGGCGCCCTGGGCGCCGGTGCGGGCGCTTTCCATGATGGTCTTGATCACGAATTCCTTGTCGGTGTCGTTGACAACGCAGATCAGCATCACCTTGGGGATCTCGTCATACTGGATCTCGCCGATCTTGATGCCGCGCTGCTTGCCGCGCCCGGCCACGTTGAACTTGGTCACTGCGGGGAATCCGGCATCCATCAGGGCGGCCAGAACTGCATCGGATTTTTCGGGACGAACGATGGCTCTCACCATGGTCAGCATTGGAGTACTCCTTACCTGTGTGTGGTCGCGGTTGAAATGAAGTCGCCCTGAGGCCCGCCTAGTTGGCGATGCCGAAGTCGATCAGCAGCTTTTCCAGGTCGTTGATCTGCAGGGGCTTGGGAATGACGAACATGTCGTTGCCATCAATCTTTTTGGCCAGGGTCCGGTATTCGTCGGCCTGCGGGTGCTCGGGCGAGTAGTCGATGACGGTCTTGCGGTTGATTTCGGCCCGCTGCACCTGGTTTTCACGGGGCATGAAGTGGATCATCTGGGTGCCGAGCTGCTTGCACAGCTCCTGGATCATCTGTTCTTCCTGGTCGACCTTACGGCTGTTGCAGATGATGCCGCCCAGACGCACGCCGCCGGTGTCAGCGTACTTCACGATGCCCTTGCAGATGTTGTTGGCCGCGTACATGGCCATCATTTCGCCGGAGCAGACGATGTAGATTTCCTCGGCCTTGCCGTCGCGGATCGGCATGGCGAACCCGCCGCAGACAACGTCGCCCAGGACGTCGTAGAACGCGTAGTCGAGGTGCTTGTCTTCCTCGTAGGCGCCGAGCTGTTCGAGCAGGTTGATGGAGGTGATGATGCCGCGGCCGGCGCAACCGACACCAGGCTCAGGACCGCCGGACTCGGTGCACATGACGCCGCCGTAACCTTCCTTGAGGATGTCATCGAGATCGACGTCCTCGCCTTCTTCACGCAGGGTGTCGAGAACGGTCTTTTGGGCCAGGCCGTGCAGGAGCAGGCGCGTGGAGTCGGCCTTGGGGTCGCAGCCGACCACCATGACCTTCTTGCCCATCTCCGCCAGACCGGCGACCGTGTTCTGCGTGGTGGTGGACTTGCCGATGCCGCCCTTACCGTAAATAGCGATCTTGCGCATTTTGTAATGCCTCCTGCTGCAGAGTGTGATGGACCCTCTTATGCGAGAGTCATGCCACCGCAGGAAAGTCGTGATGCTTTTTTAATAACTTATTGAAATAAATTAAAATATAAAAAACAGGTCATGGGCGGTCATGTCCCGACAAAGTGTCTGGAACAAAATTGTCGCATATTAGGCGACAAAAATGTTCGGGTTTTGGGTGGTGGTGTCGGGGAAAGCGGAAAGGCCGCCGCCGGCCAGCGGCCGCGCGCGACTTTCGGAAGCGTCCGGGAAGGGGAACGGGCCTTCCCGACGCCGGGAGGCCTCTTTTGCGTTAGTAGCGCACCAGATCGGTGCGGATGACCGTTTCGGCCGCGTCCACGGCCGCCGGGTCGAAGGCCGTGCCCCGGTGGCGCGCCAGCTCTTCCAGGGCGACGTCCACGCCCAGGGCCGGGCGGTAGGGCCGGTTGGAGGCCATGGCGTCCAGCACGTCGGCCACGGCCAGGATGCGGGCCTCCACGCCGAGGTGGAAGCCGTCGAGGCCCCGGGGGTAGCCGGAGCCGTCCAGGCGTTCGTGGTGGGACCAGACGATTTCGGCCACCGGACAGGGAAAGTCGATTTCCCTGAGAATCTCGTAGCCGGTCTGGGCGTGTTGGCGCATGAACTCCCATTCCAGGCCGACCAGCCGCCCGGGCTTGCACAGGTAGCGCACGGGCACGGCGATCTTGCCGATGTCATGGAGCTGGCCGGCCATCCGGAGACAGCCGATGGTCTCCTCGGGCAGGCCCATGCACCGGGCCATGGCCTCGGCCAGATGGGAGACGTTGTCCTGGTGGCCGGCGGTATAGGGGTCGCGGAAGCGCACGGTCTTGGCCAGGGCGGTGACGGTCTGATGGAACAGGCGCTGGGTGCGCGTCAGGCTCTGGCGCAGTTGCTCCTCGGACTGGCGGCGCAGGGTGACGTCCTCCATGGAGCCTTCGTGCAGCACCACCACGCCGTGGGCGTCGCGCACGGCCCGGGCGTGGATGGAGACCCAGATGCGCGTGCCGTCGGCCCGGCGCAGTTCGAGTTCCTGGGCAAGGACCACGCCCGCCGTTTCCAGGACCCGGTGCAGGTGTTCCCGGTCGTCCGGGGAAACGAACAGCCGGGAGGCCATGTCGGGCGCGTCGGTGAGGGCGCTGGCCGTAGGGAAGCCGAGCATGCGGCACAGGGCGTCGTTGACCATGACGAAACGCCCCGAGGGCGTCATCTGAAACAGTCCCTCGACGGCGTGTTCGAAAATGCTCCGGTATTTGGCCTCGGCCTCGGAGAGGGCCCAGCGGGTGCTTTTTTCGGCGGTGACATCGCGCAGGTAGCCGAAGTAGCTGATTTCTCCGGCCGCGGAGACGATCCTGCGGGTCGACTCCTCGATCCACAGCACGAAACCGTCCCGGCCGATGGCCTGATACTGGCGGCCGGTGAGGCTGCCGTCGCGGGCCAGCGTGTCGAGCACGGCCTCGCGGGCGGCCGGATCGAGGTAGTGCTGCTCCGGGATGTCGGCCATGGCAGCCAGAAACGCGGCCGGGCTGTCGTATCCGAACAACTGGGCCAACGCCTTGTTGACTTCGAGGAACCGGCCGTCCTCGGCCCGCAGGTACACGGCCAGCGGGGCGTCATGAAATAAAATGGCGGCGGCGTCGACAGGGGGGGCGCCCGGGACGTCGGACAAGGCAGGCGCGACGGGCGGGGTGGAAGGCACGGGGCGGCGGCGTCCTAACGCAGGAAACGTCGCACCAGGGCGACGAGGCTGCCGGGTTCGAAAGGCTTGACGATCCAGCCCGTGGCCCCGGCGGCCATGGCCTGCTGGCGCATGTCCGGCTGGGATTCCGTGGTCAGCACGAGAACGGGCGTGAACCGCGTGTCCGGGCGGTTGCGCAGGTTTTGCAGCAATTCGAGTCCGCCCATGCCGGGCATGTTGATGTCGGTGATAACCAGGTCGACGCCGTCGGCGACCTTGTCCAGGGCATCCGCGCCATTGACGGCCTCGACGACGTCGTATCCGGCCTGACCGAGGGTGCGTGAAACGAGCGTGCGCACGCTTTCCGCATCGTCGACCGTTAAAATACGCTTTGGTCTCATGACCACTCCTTGCCGCGCTCCCGTACAACGCTTATTATTTGCGACAATATGGAGCATCGCCAACCTTGGCAAGTCTTGCCCGGGGATTTCCACGCGGCCGCGCCTTGGCCACGACGGGGGAGCCTGTCGCGTGGACAGGCCCGGCGAGCCTGTGCTATGGCCTACACCCTTACAATACGCGGGCCATTTTCTCTTCTGCCCGTCCCCTGGAGGACTCCAGTTTGAACAGTTTCGCCAAAAATCTCATGCTTTGGGCGGCCATCTCCCTGGTCATGGTCGTCTTATTCAATTTATTCAACCAGCCGCAGACCCAAAGCGCCAAGCTCTCCTATTCCGATTTTATGCAGAAGGTCGATGACGGGGACGTGGTTTCCGTCAAAATCCAGGGACCGAAGATTTCCGGCGTGACCACTGGCGGAGGCAAGTTCCTGACCTATGCGCCCGAGGACCCGACGCTGGTGTCCACGCTCATGAAGAAAAAAGTCGAGGTCATGGCCGAGCCGGACGAGGAATCGCCCTGGTATATGACGTTGCTTGTTTCCTGGTTCCCCATGCTGCTGTTGGTCGGCGTGTGGATTTTCTTTATGCGGCAGATGCAGGGCGGCGGCGGCCGGGCCATGAATTTCGGCCGGTCCCGGGCCCGGATGATCACCCAGGAATCGTCCCGCGTGACCTTTGAAGACGTGGCCGGCGTGGACGAGGCCAAGGAAGAACTGACCGAGGTCGTGCAGTTTCTGTCCGATCCGAAAAAGTTCACCCGCCTGGGCGGCCGCATTCCCAAGGGCGTGCTGCTTGTCGGTTCGCCGGGCACGGGCAAGACCCTGCTGGCCCGGGCCGTGGCCGGCGAGGCCGGGGTGCCGTTTTTTTCCATTTCCGGTTCGGATTTCGTGGAAATGTTCGTCGGCGTGGGCGCGGCCCGGGTGCGCGACCTCTTTATGCAGGGCAAAAAAAACGCGCCCTGCCTGATCTTCATCGATGAAATCGACGCCGTGGGCCGGCAGCGCGGCGCGGGACTTGGCGGCGGACACGACGAGCGGGAGCAGACCCTCAACCAGCTGCTCGTCGAAATGGACGGCTTCGAATCCAACGAGGGCGTCATCCTCATCGCCGCCACCAACCGTCCCGACGTGCTGGACCCGGCGCTGCTGCGTCCCGGACGCTTCGACCGGCAGGTCGTGGTGCCGACGCCGGACGTGCGCGGCCGGCGGCGCATTCTGGAAGTCCATGCCCGGCGTTCCCCCCTTGCACCCGACGTCAATCTTGATGTCCTGGCCCGGGGCACGCCCGGCTTTTCCGGGGCCGATCTGGAAAACCTGGTCAACGAAGCCGCCCTGCAGGCCGCCAAGGTCAACAAGGATCAGGTCAGCATGGCCGATTTCGAGCACGCCAAGGACAAGGTGCTCATGGGCAAGGAGCGGCGTAGCCTGATTTTGACCGACGAGGAAAAGCGCACCACGGCGTATCATGAGGCCGGTCACGCGCTGGTGGCCAAGAAGCTGCCCGGCACCGACCCCATCCATAAGGTCTCCATCATCCCGCGCGGCATGGCGCTCGGCATCACCATGCAGTTGCCAACCGACGATCGGCACAACTATTCCCGGGACTACCTGCAAAACAATCTGGCCGTGCTCATGGGCGGCCGGGTGGCCGAGGAGCTTGTGCTCGACCAGATGACCACCGGCGCGGGCAACGACATCGAGCGCGCCACGGGCATGGCCCGCAAGATGGTCTGCTCCTGGGGCATGAGCGAGGTGCTCGGGCCGCTGTCCTACGGAGAGCGCGACGACGAGATCTTCCTTGGCAAGGACCTCGTGCATCACAAGAACTTCAGCGAGGAGACCTCGCGCCAGATCGACGCCGAGGTCCGCAAGATCGTGGAGGCGGCGTACCGCCGGGCCCGCAACATCCTCGAAAACGAGCGCGAGGGCCTGGAGTCCGTGGCCCGGGCCCTGCTGGAACGGGAAACCATTTCCGGCGAGGACATCGACCGGCTGCTGCGGGGAGAAACGCTCCCCCCGCCCGAAACCCCGGCCGGGAACCCGGGCGCGGCGGCCGGGAGCAACGGCGCCGGCACGCCGGGGAATGCGCCCGCCGGCGCTTCTGGGACCGTGGCCGGTCCCGTCGCGACCGCGCCCGTGACGCCGGCTCCCGGGCCGGCGGGGCAGGACGAATTCACCCTGGAACCTGACGACACCGCCGCGCCCGGACAGGCCGCCCCGGCCGCGCCCGAGGCGAAAAAGCCCGAGGGAGACGGCAATGCGCGCTGAGGCGTCCACCGTGTGGCGACTGGGGCGGGGCATGACCCTGGCCTGCGACGTGAACCGCGTCGTCGGCATCGTCAATGTCACGCCCGATTCCTTTTCCGACGGCGGCCGGCACGACAGTGCGGCCGCCGCCGTGGCGCATGGCCTGTCCCTGGCCGCCGCCGGCGCGGACATGCTGGATATCGGCGGGGAGTCCACCCGTCCGGGCGCCGCGCCCGTGTCGCTTGAGGCGGAAATCCGCCGGGTCGTGCCGGTGATCGAAGGTCTGACGGCGGCCCTGCCGGGTCTGCCGCTTTCCGTCGACACCTTCAAGGCCGGCTGCGCCGCGGCCGCCCTGGAGGCCGGCGCGGTGGTGGTCAACGATATTTCGGCCTGCGCCATCGATCCCGGCCTGCTCGACGTGGTGGCCGACAAAAAGCCCGGCTACGTGCTCATGCACATGCGCGGCCGTCCGGCCACCATGCAGGACGATCCCCGCTACGGCGACGTGGTGGAGGACCTGCTGGCCTTTTTCGAGGAGAAACTGTCCGTGCTGGCCCGGGCCGGTCTGCCCGAGGACCACGTGGTCCTGGACCCGGGCATCGGTTTCGGCAAGCTCCCGGAACACAATCTGGCCATTCTGCGCCACCTCGACCGCTTCGCCGTCCTGGGCCGGCCCGTCTACCTCGGACTGTCCAACAAGGGGCTGTTCGGGGCCTTGCTCGATCTGCCCGTTGGCGAACGCGACGGCGCCACGGCCGTGGCCTCGGTTTTGTGCGCGGCCCGGGGGGCGCGCATCCACAGAGTCCACGACGTGGCCGGGGTCGCCAGGGCCTTGCGCCTGTCCGCGGCCCTGGCCGCCTGACCCCGCCTCACACCGAGCCGCCATGTCCATCCCCTTTCTCGAGAATCTCCACATCACCTGGGTCGAGATTCTCGATATCGCCCTGGTCACCTTTATTTTCTATCGCGGACTGGTGCTCATCCACGGCACCAGGGCCGTGTCCGTGCTGCACGGGTTCCTGCTGATCTGCATCCTCTATTACCTGTCCGGCGAATTCGGGCTCAACACCCTGCACTGGCTGCTGACCAACTTTCTCGGTTCGGTCTTCCTGGTGCTCATCATCCTGTTTCAGGGCGATATCCGAAAAGCCCTGTCGAGCGTTGGCGCCTGGGGTTTTTTTCGCACCAAACGCCGGGAGACCATCACCGAGGCCGCCCTGGACGAGTGCATCCTGGCCGTCTTTCAGATGGCCCGCACCCGTACCGGGGCGCTGATCGTTTTCGAGCGGCGGGTGCCCCTGGGCGATTGGATCGAGCGCGGGGTGGAGCTTTCGGCCCGCATCAGCAAGGAACTGCTCGGCACCATCTTTTTCCCGGATACGCCCCTGCATGACGGCGCGGTCATCATCCAGGGCGAAACCCTGGCCGCCGCCGGCTGCATCTTGCCGCTGGTGGCCGGTGTGAGCCTGGACACCGCCCTTGGCACCCGGCATCGGGCGGCCCTCGGCATTACCGACGAAACCGACGCCCTGGCCGTGGTGGTCTCGGAAGAGCGGGGAGTGGTGTCCGTGGCCGAGGGCGGCCGGCTCATCTCCCCGGTGGATGAGCGCACGCTCAAAAACATGCTCTGGAATCTTTTCGCGAAGCGGACATGAAACCCAATTGGCAATATCTGCTTTTGGCCTTTGCGTTGGCCATGTTCTGCTGGTACCTGACGACAGGTCGGGAAAAGGTGGACACCTGGATGCCCATGCGCGTCGAAATGACGGGCATGCCCGAGGGACTCTACATCAAAAACGGCATGGTGGGGACGGTCGACATCCTGGTGCGGGGGCCGGCCGGCGTGGCCCGCAAGATCGAGGACAACCAGCTGGTCTACACCCTCAATCTGGCCAAGATCGTGCCCGGCAAGAACCGCATTTTGTTCGAACCCGACAGCGTGCCCCTGCCCAAGGTGTACGAGGTGCTGGAGATCCGGCCGTCGCGCCTGGAGCTTGAGGTGGAGCGCCGGGCCGTCAAAAGCGTGCCGGTCAAGGTCGTGCTGGGGTCGAGCGTGCCCGAGGGCTACACCGTGGCCGGAGCCCGGGCGTTGCCGGCCACGGTGCGTCTGACCGGGCCGGATTCGACGCTCAAGACCATCCATGAGGTGCGCACCCAGCCCGTGACGCTGCCCAATCCGCCGCCGGCCCGATTCGAGGAGTCCATCGCCCTGGATTTGCCCGAGGACGTGGATGCCTCGCCCCATTCGGTGCAGGTTTCCCTGACCCTGGCCGGCAAGGAATCGGAGGTGTCGCTGCGCCTGCCGCTGTCGTTGCAGGCGCCCAAGGGCCGCAACGTGTCGGTCAGCCCGGAGATGGTGACGCTTCGCATCAAGGGCCCGGCCGCTATTTTGTCGGCCAAGGAGTTTCCGGGACTGGTGGAAGCCTCATTGGAGTTGAAGCAGGAAATCGAACCGGGTAAGTATATGGCGTCGTATCGCGTGAAGATGCCTCAAGGGTGCGAACTGATCGAGGCCAAACCGGAAAAGGTGACCTTGACGGTGAAGTAGCCCGGGGAGACCCGGCCATGGAGTGCCAATGGAAATGGAAAAAAGCCTTTTCGGAACGGACGGACTGCGGGGGACGGTCAACAGCTTCCCGATGACGCCGGAAATCGTCATGCGTCTGGGGCTGGCCGCGGGAGAGGTGCTGCGAAACGGCGGACGACGCCACAAGGTGCTCATCGGGAAGGATACGCGACTTTCCGGCTATATTTACGAAAACGCCCTGACATCCGGATTTTGCGCCGCCGGCATGGATGTCATTCTGGTCGGGCCGTTGCCCACGCCGGCGATTTCCTTTCTTACGCGCGACATGCGGGTGGACGTGGGCGTGGTCATCTCGGCCTCCCACAATCCGTACACGGACAACGGCATCAAGTTTTTTGACCACATGGGGTTCAAGCTGCCCGACGCGGTCGAGGCCAAAATCGCCGCCATGGTCGAGAGCTGCGGCGGCGAGTGGAGCCTGCCGGCCCCCGATGCCGTCGGCCGGGCCGCCAGGATCGAGGACAGCACCGGCCGCTACATTGTGTTTCTCAAAAACAGCGTGCCGCTGGATGTCAGTTTCTCCGACATGAAAATCGCCCTGGACTGCGCCAACGGCGCGGCCTTCCGGGTGGCGCCCATGGTCTTCGAGGAGCTCGGGGCCCGGGTCTTCAAGATCGGCGTCGAGCCCGACGGCACCAACATCAACCGAGGTGTGGGCTCCCTGTATCCGGAGCTGGTGGCCAAGAAGGTGGTGGAGACCGGGGCCGACATCGGCATCGCCCTGGACGGCGACGCCGACCGCGTCATCGTGTCCGACGAAAAGGGCCGCATTCTCGACGGCGACCAGATCATGGCCATCTGCGCCCTGGACCTCATGGAAAACGGACAGCTGCCGGGCAATTTGCTCGTGGCCACGGTCATGAGCAACATGGCGCTCGAAGTCTTCATGAACGCCCACGGCGGCCGGCTGCTGCGCACGCCGGTCGGCGACCGCTACGTGGTGGAGGCCATGCGGGCCAATAAGGCCGTGCTGGGCGGCGAACAGTCCGGCCATCTCATCTTTTTAAACCACAGCACCACCGGTGACGGCACCCTGGCCGCCATGCAGCTCATGCGGATCATGATCCGCCGGGGCAAGCCGTTGTCCGAGCTGGCGACGCTGCTCGTGCCGTTTCCCCAAAAGCTGGTGAACGTGCCCGTGGCCCGCAAGATTCCCTTCAATCAGGCGCCGGCCATCGAGAAGGCGGTGCAGGAGGCCGAACGGGTCCTGGGCGGACGGGGCAGGGTGCTGTTGCGGTATTCCGGCACCGAATCCCTGGCCCGGGTCATGGTCGAGGCCGAGGACGACGCCTTGGTCGATCGCCTGTGCGGCGACCTGTCCGAAACCGTGTCCACGGCCCTGCGCTGAGGTGACGAGGGTCTGAACCCCCTTTTGGTGCTGGACTTGTTTGTTTAAAGGAATTACTGTCGATTGTTGATGCGGGAAGCCACGCAACAGGCGGCGGACCGGCATCAATGGCAGGTCAGAAGCGGTCGGTCGGACGCACGGCGCGGTCCGCCGTAACCGAATGCATACCGGGCAGTGCGCGCATCCAAGGAGAAGAGCATGGAAATCAAGAAGGTGGTCATTCCCGTCGCCGGATGGGGCACGCGGTCCTTGCCGGCCACGAAGAACATCCCCAAAGAAATGCTGCCCGTCTATAACAAACCCATCGTTCAATATGTCGTCGAGGAAGCCCAGTCCTCGGGACTGCAGGACGTGGTGTTTGTCACCAACCGGAACAAGACGATCATCGAAGACCATTTCGATTACAACCTGGCCCTGGAGGATCTCCTGTCCCGCACCGGCAAGACGGAGATGCTCAAAATGGTCCGGGAAGTGGCGGAGATGGCCAACATCATTTCCGTGCGCCAGAAAAAGCAGCTGGGACTCGGCCATGCCGTGCTGTGCGCCCGCGAGGTCTGCAAGAACGATCCCTTCGCGGTCATGGTCGGCGACGACCTCATGTTCAGCATGGAGCCGGGCATCAAGCAGCTGCTGACCGTGGCCATGACCGAACACATGCCCGTGGTCGGCGTCATGGAAGTGCCGCCGCACATGGTGTCCCGCTACGGCATCATCGACGGCGAGGAGTTCGCGCCGGGCATGTACCGGGTGCGCAACCTCGTGGAAAAGCCCAAGGTCAACGAAGCTCCGTCCACCCTGGCCATTGTCGGCCGGTATGTTCTTTTCCCCGACATTTTCTATCATCTGGAAAAAGTCACCCCGGGCCATGGCGGCGAGATCCAGCTCACCGACGGCCTCAAGGGGCTGGCCGGCAACAACCGCCTGTTGGCGGTCAAGATCCAGGGCCAGCGTTTCGACGCCGGCGACTGGGTCGATTACCTGACGGCCAATATCTATTTCGCGCTCCACGACGAGGGACTCCGCGAGTCGCTCGTGCCGCGCCTGCGCGAACTGTTGCCTTTTGCCGCGGAGTAGGCCCATGGCCGGCTTCGCGGTCCCGGTTCGCCGCGACCTTTTTCGCCCGAGGGGACAGCCCCTCGGGCGTTTTGTCGTCATCGCATGACTTCTGCCGTTGCCGTCGTCCTGACGGCGCCTCCCTACGCCCGGCTGACCTATTCCCTGCCGCCGGGCTTTGCGCCTGCGGATTTCCCTCCCGGGCTTTGTCTGCTCGTGCCCGTGGGCAGGATGCTGCGGGCCGGCGTGGTCTGGGAAACCGACGTGCCGCCTCCCGAGGGCGTGACCCTGCGACCGCTGTTGTGGCCGCTGGAGCGCGAACCCGCCTGCGACGCCGCCTACCTTGATCTCGTCCGCAATCTGGCCAGCCGTCATCTCGCGCCTCCCGGCCGGATTCTCGGCACGCTGCTGCCTCGCGGGATGCGTACCGCCCAGGTGGAATTCGTCCTGGACGAGGCCGGCGTGCCGCGCCGGCTGACGGCCAGGGGGCTGGCCGGTCTGTCCGTCGAAGAGCGGGCTGCCCTGGCCGCGTCCTGGCGCGAGGGGGCCATGCGTTGCCGGCTGGCCGAGACGGCCGCCGATCCCCTGTGCCGGCTGATCGCCGATCCGCCCTGGCCGGTGCGCCCCGGCGCGAAACGGCAGCTCGCCGTGTTGGATACGCTGTGTGATGCCGGCCCGTTGCCGCTTTCCGATCTCAAAAAGCGGTGTGGGCCGGACACGCTGCCCCTGCTGCGCCGACTGTGCGCTTTGGAGCTGGTGCGCCTGGACGTTGCCGCGGAGGAGGGGGAGGCGCCCGATGAGGCGCAATCCGTTGCCGCGGGGCTTGCGGCCCAGCCGCCGCTGACCGGCGAACAGGAAGCGGCCCTGGCCGCGCTGGAACCGGTGCTCGACGCGCCGGACGGCGCGGCCAGGCTGGTCTACGGCGTCACGGGCAGCGGCAAGACGCGCCTTTACATGGAGCTTGTGGCCAGGACCCTGGCCCGGGGGCGGCGGGCCCTGCTGCTCGCGCCGGAAGTGGCTTTGGCCGAGCGCCTGCGCCGGGCCGCGACCCGGGCCTTTCCCGACCGGGAAGTCATGCTCTACCACGGCTACCAGCCGCCGGGCGGGCGCGAGGTCGCCTTTCGCCGCGCCGCCGCGGCCGATGCGCCCGCCATCGTCGTGGGCACGCGGTCGGCGCTTTTTTTGCCGCTGCGCGATCTCGGGTTTGTCGTGCTGGACGAGGAACACGACGGCGCGTTCAAGCAGGAAGACCGGTTGCCGTATCAGGCCAAGGAAGTGGCCTTTTTTCGCGCCAGTCAGGCGGGCGCCCTGCTCGTGCTCGGTTCGGCCACGCCCGACGTGAAGACGTTTTATGCCGCCCGGGAGGGCCATGTGCCCATGGTGCGGCTGCGCCACCGCGTGGGGGCGGGCGGCATGCCGGCCATCGAGGTGGTGGACATGCGCGGCGCGGCCAAACTCACGGCCGTGGCCGGGGATCGGGAAACCGGGGACCGGGTGGGGGTGCTGACCGACGCGGCGGCCGGCGCCCTGGCCGAAACGGTCGCGGCCGGCGACCAGGCCATGATCCTGCTCAACCGCCGGGGCTATGCGCCGCTGCTTTTCTGCCTGGACTGCGAAACGGCCGTGCGCTGCCCGCACTGCGAGCTGTCCCTGACCTACCACAAGGATCGGGAACGGCTGGTATGCCACTACTGCGGCCATGTCCGGCCGCATCCCTCGCCGTGTCCGGCCTGCGGCGGAACGCGGTTTCTGCCCATGGGCGTGGGCGCGGAAATGCTTGAGGAACAACTGGCCGGCGTGCTGCCGGCCGGGGCGGCGGTGGCCCGGCTGGACCGGGACGTGGCCCGGCGGCCGGAGCGGGCGGCGGCCATCCTCGACGACTTCGCCTCGGGCAGGGCCCGGGTGCTGGTCGGCACGCAGATGTTGTCCAAGGGACACCATTTTCCGGACGTGACCCTGGTGGTGGCCGCCGACGCCGATCTGGGCCGCAGCCTGCCGGATTACCGCGCTTCGGAGCGCACCTTCCAGCTGCTGACCCAGCTGGCCGGCCGGGCCGGGCGGGGCGGCCGGCCCGGCCGGGTGCTCATTCAGACGCGTACGCCGGACGATCCCTTTTTCGCGTTTGTGAAGGCCGGCGATTTCGAGGGTTTTTTCGAGGAGGAGCTTTCGCGGCGACGCCGGTTATGCTATCCGCCATTTACACGACTGGGCTTGGCGCGCCTGAGTTTTCCCCGTGATCGGGAGGAAGGTTTTGCCGCGGTCGCGGCCGTGGGCGAGGCCATGCGTCGGGTGGCCGGGCCGCTCGGGGTGCGGGTGCTGGGGCCTGCCCCGGCGCCACTTGCCCTGGTTGCCGGACGCCGGCGGTTTCATTGCCTGCTCAAATCCCCGGACTGGCCCTCGGTGCGCCGCGTTTTCGCGGCCGGCCGGGCGGTGCTGCCCGCTTCCGGGATGGTGCGGTTTTCATTGGATCTCGATCCGGTCGACATGTTGTAACCAGAAACCAGGGGAGGGGCTTTTGACCACGCGGTTTGTCAACAACGACGCGGCGCTGTTGCGCAAGGTGGATGCGGCCCTGGAGGAACGCCGCCGGGCCGGACTTGAAGGTCTGGTGGGGGACCTGGCCGCCGTGGTGATCAATGTCGCGCCGCAGGATTTGCTGCCGGTCGCCGAAGACTTCATGGCCGGTACGGGGCTTGACTGCGTGGCCGCCGTGGACGATCCGCTTTCCGGCGACGGCGGGCCGTGCCTGTTGTTGCGTGACGGCATCGGCGCGGATTTTCTGATCAAAAGCCGTACCGCCCCGGACAACCCCTTTGCCCCCTACAATACGGGCAAAAAAACCACCGCCGCCCAGGTCGGGCGTCTTGAGACGTTCGTGTTTGTCTGCCAGGACGTGTCGGCCTATGCCGCCCTTCAGCGGGAGCGGGGCGTGGCTTTTCTGACCGACGCGCCGCTGGAAACCGACGCCTTTTTCTTCATCCAGACCGCTCCCTCGCCTTTCACCGGCAATTCCCTGGGTTTTATCCAATGGAAAAGACGACCGGGCGCCTATGTGCATGCCGGCAGCTGTCCCGTGGATCTGGCCGTGCCGGCCAAGCCGGACGCTCCCTGGCTGGGCCTGGTCAAGGGACTCGACCATGTGGCCACCCGGGTGCGGGCCGAGGCGCGCGACGCGGCCATTGTCGAGTTCCTTTCCCTGACCAACTACCATTTCGATTTCGCCTTCTACGTGGAACCGCTCAACTCCATCACCAGTGTGGCCCGTCTCGGCGCGGGGGATTACGCCCAGGTGTTCACCTCGGGCATCTCGCCGCTCGAGGGCGCGTTGCAGGATATCGGCCCGACCGAGCGGTTCATCGCCAATTACGGCATCCGGCCCCATCATTTGGCCTTTTCCGTCGCCGCCATCGAATCGGTGGTGGAGGGGTTGCGCGGCGAGGGGACGGGCTTTTTGTCGTCCCTGGTCGGGTCGCGCGAGGAAGGGCTCAAGCAGATCTTCTCCACCATGTCCCCCTGGACCCTGCTGGTGCATGAATACATCGAGCGCTATGACGGCTTCGATGGTTTTTTCACCAAAAGCAATGTGACGCATCTGACCCGGGCGACCGAGAACCAGTGATCGGCGGCCGGGGCGGCGCGGTCCGAAAGGACTCCGCCGCCCCCATGGCGTCCGCGTGAAGCCGGCCCGGCGGATGCGGTCATGGATTCCGACAGGGCCGGGGCGAAGGCTTCCTGCCGTGGTTTGCGGCACGGGGCGACGCAAAGGCGGCGGACGATGACGCGCGCAACCTCGGAGAGAACGAAGCCACGGGTGCCTCTCAAACCGCTGTGGCTGGTGCTGGGCTATGCGGCGGTGGCGGGCCTGTGGATTCTCGTGACGGATCAGGTGATGGACGTGCTTTTCCGGGACGCCCCGGAATTGTGGGCGCGCGCCTCGTTGTTCAAGGGCTTTTTTTTCGTCCTGGTCACCGCCGCCTTGCTCCATTTTTTGCTGCACCGGCAGCGGCTGGCCTTTCGCCGCAAGGAACAGGAACTGGGCGAGAGCCGGCGGCGCTATCAGCTGGTGGTGGAAAACGCGCCGGACGCCATCATGATCCACCAGGGGCGTACCCTCGTTTTTGCCAATGCCGAAGCGGCCAAGCTGTTCGGCGCGGCTTCCGTGGACGCGCTCATCGGCCGCGACCTCCTGGATTTCGTCCATGAGGATTCCCGGGAGGCGGTGCTCGCGCGTATGCGGCAGACCATTGGGCAGCGGCAGCGGGTGCGGTTGCGCGAACAGCGGTATCTTCGCCTGGACGGCTCGTCCATCGAAGTGGAAGTGGCCGGGGTGCCGTTTCCCGGCGGGAGCGAGCCGGCGGCCCTGCTTTTTTTGCACGATATCGGCGAGCGCAAGGCCGCTGAACAGCGACTGCGGGAAAGCGAGGCCAAATACCGGCTGTTGGCCGACAACTCCCATGATGTCATTTTCATCATGGACGCCGCGTTTCGTTTGACATTTGTCAGCCCTTCGGTGCGCCGCCTGCGCGGGGTGAGCGTGGAGGAGGCCCTGGCCGAGACGTTCGAGGAGTCGATGACGCCCACTTCGGCCGCCCTGGCCCGGGAGGCGTCAAAGCAGTTTTTGGCCCCCGAGCCGGAGCTGCGGCCGAGCTCCCAGCGACTCGAGCTGGAGCTGCGCCGCAAGGACGGCTCCACCGTCTGGGTGGAAGCCGTGGTCCGGGCGCTCACCGGGCCTTCGGGGGAATTCACCGGCGTCCTCGGCGTCGGACGGGACATCACCGAACGCCGCCGGGCCGAGGAGGACTTGCGGCGGTCCAAGGAATTTCAGGCCATGATCCTGGAGGCCATCCCGGACCCGGTGTTCGTCAAGGACAGCCGGCATCGCTTCGTCCAGGTCAACGGCGCCCTGTGCGCCATGCTCGGACAGCCGCCGGAAGCCATCATTGGCAAGTCGGACTATGATTTTGTGCCCACGGACGAGGCTGATGTGTTCGTTTCCCGCGACAAGTGGGTGTTCGAAACCGGCCAGGAGGACCTCTACGAGGAACGTCTGACCGATCCGCTGGGCCAGGTGCATGTGCTGGTGACGCGCAAGGGGCTTTTTATCGACGCCTCGGGGGCGCGCTTTATCGTCGGCGTCATCCGCGACGTCACCGAGGACAAGGCCAAGGAGCAGCGGCTGCGTGATTCCCTGCTGGAAAAGGAAGTGCTGCTCAAGGAAGTCCACCACCGGGTCAAAAACAATCTGCAGGTCATCTCCAGCCTGCTTTTCCTGCAAAAGGACACCATCGAGGACCCGGCCATCCAGGTGCTGTTCGAGGAAAGCCGCAACCGCGTCGCCTCCATGGCCCTGATTCACGAGGAACTCTATCGTTCGGGTGATCTGGCCCGGGTGGATCTCAAGGAATACCTGGAGCGGCTCACGCCCAAGGTGGTCCAGTCCCTGCGCGGCGACAAGAGCATCGGCTTCGCCCTGGATCTGGCCGAGTGCCGCGTGCCCGTGGACAAGGCCATTCCCTTCGGTCTGATCGTCAACGAACTTGTGACCAACGCCGTCAAGCACGCCTTTGTCGGCCGGGACGCAGGCACCATCCGGGTGACCGTGGAGCGGGAGCGGGATGTGGTTCGCGCCTCGGTGGAGGACGACGGGGTGGGGCTTGAAAAGGACTTTCATCCCGACGCCGTCAAGTCGCTGGGAATGCAGCTGGTGGTGCAGTTGACGCACCAGTTGCGCGGGGCGCTGACTTTCGGGGGGACTGGCGGCGCGGCGTTTCGGCTCGTGTTTCCGCTGTCCGACGCCGCGTCCTGACGGGAAACGGCCCCGACGGCGGCTGACGTCTTCGATTGCGCCGTCTGGCGTTATTCGGAAAAGGGGGGAACGGCCTGTGCGGGCGGGGGCGGCCCCGTCCGCACAGGTCTGGATATCGGGATCAGGCGCGCAGGGCCCTGGGCCGGGAGGCGGCCGGGAAGGTGATTTCCGCCCGGGCGGTATGGCCGTCCTGGCCGGAGGCGACCATGATCTTCACGGGCTCCTGGAAAAATTCGGCCGCGCCGCGCAGGATGCCCTCGAAGTATTCCGGATAGTTGCGCCGCGAATGGTAGGTCATGATCAGGGTGTTCCCCTGGTCCTCGTAAGTGAAGCGGGGGGGCTCCAGGCCCGGCATGTCCTTGGTCAGACGGGCGTGGGTGTCGTTCATGGTCAGGTAGAAGTCCTTGAGATTGCTGGCCTTGAAGTAACCGGGATAGAGGTGTTTGAAGCCCTTGATGGTGTAGCGCCCGAGTTCCCGGAAAATGTCGCCCTGGTCCTTGTGCAGCATGGCGGCCACGAGATCGGCCATCTGCCGCAGGACCTGATCCGGGTAGTTCTGCGTGGGCAGGAAGGTGGGGTGCCCCATTTCCTGCTGCATCTTTTCGTAGGTCGCCTCGCCGTATTTTTCGAGGATGAATTCCTGCATGAGCTTGGGCAGGATGCCCTTCATCCGGCCTTCCGAGTCCCGCAGGCGCAGGTCCTCCTCGTGGCGGTCGGCAAAGGTGCTGGCCAGCGAGAGCAGGGACTGGGCCAGTTCGGCCAGTTCGCGCGTGGCCTGGGCCGTCTGGCTGGCCCCTTCGTCGGCCTCGTTGGCCACGTTGGCGATGACCTCGATATTGTGATTGATCTCCTCGGCCGCGGCGGACTGTTGTTCGGCCGCCGTGGCGATCTGCGCCACCTGTCCGGTCACCCCGCGGATGCCCGTCATGATGTGTTCCAGGGCTTCCCCGGCCTTGTGCGTGGCCTCGGTGCTGTCGGCCACGCGCGTTTCGGTTTCCTCCATGGACGCCACGGCGTGGCGGGAGCCTTCCTGGATGTGGTGGATGGAATTTTCCACTTCCTTGGTGGCGGTCATGGTTTTTTCGGCCAGCTTGCGCACCTCGTCGGCCACCACGGCAAAGCCGCGTCCGGCCTCGCCGGCCCGGGCCGCCTCGATGGCGGCATTTAAGGCCAGCAGGTTGGTCTGGTCGGCGATGTCGTTGATGACGCCGATGATGCGGCCGATTTCGGCGGCCTGACCATCCAGGGCCGTGAGCACCTGACCGAGCTTGCCGGTGGATTCGGCCACGGCCTTGATGCCGATGACGGCCTCGCGGACCTCGGTCGCGCCGGATTCGGCGGCGCTGTTGGCCGCGTCGGCCCCTTCGGAGGTCTTGGAGGCGTTGCGGGCCACCTCCATGACCGTGGCCGTCATTTCCTCCATGGCCGTGGCCACGGCGTCGGCCTGCTGTTTTTGCTGTTGCGCGCCCCGGGCCTGTTCGTCGGAGGAGGCGGACAGTTCTTCCGAAGCCGAGGCCACGCGTTGGGCCAGTTCGTTGATGTCCCCGCCGAGGTTGCGCAGGTCGGCCTGGGCCACTTCGAGTTCACGCTGTTTTTCGCGAAGCGAGGTCAGGTCGATGATACAGGTCACCGCCCCGAGCAGGTCGCCCTTGATGCCGCGAAAGCAATCCGAGGAAAACTGGCAGGACAGGACGCGGCCGTTCCAGAGGGTGAGGTCGTTCTCGCTTTTTTGCGAGGTGCCCTCGCGCAGGACACGTTCCGTAATGGAGGTGCCTTCCTTGTTGTAAAACGCCTGGCTGACGGTTTTCCCGACGATATCCGCATTCGGCTTTTGCAACAGCTCCTCCAGCGCGCGGCTGGCGTGGGTGATGATGCCGTCCTGGTTGCAAATGAGAAACGGCGTGCCCACGTGCAGGATGGCGGCCCGGTAATATTCCCGGCGGCGCATGTTGAAAATCAGGGCATCGCTGGCCTCTTCGCCCAGCGGTCCCAGGTGTTTCCAGCGCAGCACGTCCTCCAGCAGGAAGGCCCGGTGGTCGTGGTTCATTTTGGCGAGATCATTGAAAAGCGTCCGCAACGGCGTGTCGATGCGCCGGGCCACGAGCCAGGTCGCAACAAGCCCGGCAAGGCCCAGCGCCGCAGCGACAAGCATATTGGCGAAAGCGGTGACGGCAACGATGCAGATGCTGAGAAGGATTCCGAGCAGCACAACAGGAAGTGCGGGAGTCTGTAATTGCTTGTGGTCAGCCATGTGCGAACTCCGATTTTTTCCGGGCATGAGATACCAAGATCAAACAAAGGTCAATGCATGGACAAGACGCTTCTCAACGTGGCGTCGACGCCAAATTGGAGGAAATTTGTTTTGATTGTAACGGAACTGCTGCCGGCAGCACCACCGGACAACGGCCTGTCGGCCGGAAGTTGGTGAACAGGGCGCGTTCGAGGGCCGTCATGCCGGCCGGCGTTTCGCCGTAGCTGGCCAGCCGGACCCGGGCTGGCGGCGCCAGCGGCAGATCGTAGGGCGATTGGGCCGCGACCAGGACCAGCCGGTCCGCGGCGGCCGCCTGGAGCCGGGCGGCCAGTCGGGCTTGGCCGGCCTTGTGGCGGGCGTCGGTGACGAGCAGGACCACACGCCTGGCCGCCGTGGCCGCCGCGACCGCCCCGGCAATGGCGTTTTCGTCGGGATCGGCGGACAGCAGCAACAGCTTGGGGCCATTCCAGGCGGCAAGGCCTGTTTCGGCCGCCGCGTCCACGGCCTCCCGCCCGAGCCGGGGGCGCACCACCAGGGTGGTGGCGTCGCGCGGCGCCGGCAGCAGCGGTGCGGTCGGACCGAAAGCGGTCAGGGCCCGGGCGGCGATGTCCCGGGCCAGGGCGGCATGGGCGGCCGTGGCCGGTCCCGCGGCCGGGACGGGGGCCGGGTGGGCCAGGGCGGCGGCCCGGAGCAGGCCATGGCGTCGTTTGAGCCGCAGCACGGCCGCCACGGCCGCATCCAGGCGTTTGGGGGAAATCCGTCCCGAGCGCACGGCCGTGACGACCGCGTCCATGGCGTCGGTCCGGTCCGTGGCCGGACGGCCGGCGTCCGCGCCGATCAGCAAAATATCGGCTCCGGCGGCCAGCGCCCTGACAGCCGCCTCGGGCGTGCCGTAGGTGGCGGCCACCGCCCCCATGCCGAGGGAATCCGTGAAAATGACGCCGGAAAAATCCAGCCGGTCGCGCAGGACGCCATGCAGGACGCGTCGGGACAGGGTGGCCGGCGTGTCCGTCGGTTCCAGGGCCGGCGCCAGCACATGGGCGGTCATGACCGCCGGCGCGCCGGCGGCGAAGGCGGCCCGAAACGGCGGGAAATCGACCCGGTTAAGTGTGGCCGCGTCATGCTCCACCCGGGGCAGGCCAATGTGGGAATCCACGGCCGTGTCGCCGTGGCCGGGGAAGTGCTTGGGCGTGCAGATGACGCCGACCTCGCCGTAGCCGGTGGTGGCCGCCGCCGTCAGCCGGGCCACGGCGGCGGGATCGGACCCGAAGGAACGGATGCCGATGACCGGATTGGCCGGATTGACGTTGACGTCGGCCACGGGGGCGAAATCGACATTGATGCCGACGGCGGCCAGTTCGCGGCCGGTGGCGGCGGCGGCCCGGCGGACCAGCCCGGGCTGTCCTGTCGCGGCCTGGGCCATCTGGCTGGGAAAAACGGTAAAGCCCTGGCGCAACCGGGCCACCGGACCGCCTTCCTGGTCCACGCCGATCAGCAGGCCCAGGCCCGGACGCGTCCGGCTGGCTTCGGCCTGGAGACCGGCGGTCAGGGCGGCCACCTGCCGCGGCGAGACGATGTTGCCCGGGGTGGCGTACAGGATGACGCCGCCGAGATGGCGGGCGCGCACCAGGGCGGCCGTTTCCGGGGAGACGTCCGGTCCCTCGATCCAGACCATGAAAAGCTGGCCGACCTTTTCCTCAAGGGTCATGCCGGCAAGGAGGGCGTCGGCGTGGGAGGCGGCCCGGGCGGCGGGACAGGCCCAAAGCAGGGTGAGCAGACAGGCCAGGACAACAGGAAAGCGCGAAATACGGCGCGAGTGGGACATGGCGGCTCCGCAACGGGCGATTAAGGTGGGGGCATGGCTCGTTTTTCGGTGTACATGGCCGCATCGGCCCTGCGGGTCAAGTCGTCGATGGACTGGCCCGGCTCGTGCAGGGCGATGCCGATGGACACGGACAGGCCGGGCGAACCGGACAGGCCCCGGTCCCGGGCCACCTGCGCCACGCAGGCCCGCAGGCGTTTGGCCATGATGGCCGCCTCACGCTGGCCGGCGTCGGGCATGAGCACCACGAACTCGTCGCCGCCCAGCCGCACGAGCAGGTCGTAGGCCCGCACCCGGCCGGACATGGCCCGGGCCACGTCGCACAGGACCGCGTCGCCGGTTTCGTGGCCGTACTGGTCGTTGACGGCCTTGAAGCGGTTGAGGTCGCAGAAGAGCAGGGCGGCCGGCGTGCCCTTGCGCGCGGCCAGACTGAGCAGGGCCGGGCCGTTGCGGCGCAGATAGGCCCGGTTGGGGATGCCGGTCAGCTCGTCGGAATCGCGCTGGCGGGCGAGTTCCTCGTGAATCTTGACGTGAAGCAGATCGCCGGCCAAAACTTCACAGAAATGCTCCAGAAAATCCGTGCCCTTTTGCGGCGTGTACCGGCCGGGATCGGGATCGGCCAGGGCCAGGACGCCGATGTTGCGCTCGGGTCGGTATTTGTCGGAAAGCGGCGCGAGAAAGCACGACCCCGACAACAGCTCCGGCGTCTGGGCCAGGGCGGCGGGTGCGAAAAAGAAGTTCGGCCGGGGCAGGGCGGCCATGGCCCCGACGTAGATCCGGCGCGGGTCCTGCCGTTGCGGCAGGGCGGCCAGGGCCTCGTCCAGCTCCAGGGCCTCGGGACAGGGGTAGCCCGGAGGCACGTAGGCCTCGAAATCCTCCCGGACCAGCAGGCAGGACAGGGCGGTGACGTCCATGGCCTGTTGCAGGGCCGCCGTCACGGCCGGCAGATCGGCCAGATGGCGCAGGCCCCGGGACAGGGTCAGGGCTGATCGGAAGGTGAGGAAGGCATGGTCGTTGACGCGGAAGATTTCCTGCAGACGCTCCATGCCGCCGCCCAGGCGACGCAACCGGTCCCGCAGGTTTTCGAGATCGTCGCGCTGCCGGCGGATGACCTCCTGGGCGCGGGCCTGTTCCCGGTCGCGGCGGGACTGGTCGTCCAACAGCTCAAAGATGAGGGCCTGGAAGTCCGCCTGCTTGCCTTCCGGCAGAAAACGCGCGAGCGCCCGGGCCTTGGCCGTGAAATCCGTGGTGTCTGGGGGGCTTTCCATGGGGTGTCGGGAACAAACGTCTCGTCGTGCACGCTGGTATGACGATACCAGCTTCGTCACGCGCCAACAACCCGCCGGTTCGGCCCCCCGCTGTGGCGCGGACGGGACCGGCGGACCAGGGAGCGGCCATGCGGATTGTCTTACAGAATCTGACGCGATTCGGGGATTTGCTCCAATCCCAGCCGGCCTTGGCCGAATTGGCGGCCCAGGGCCACGAGGTCGCCGTGGCCTGTCTGGAAAATTTTGCCGGCGCGGCGGCCCTGCTGTCCGGGGCCGCGACCGTTTTTCCCTTGCCGGGCGCCCGGTTCCTGGCCGGACTCGATACGGACTGGCGGCGCTGTCTGGCCGCGGTCGGCGCGTTTGTGGCTGACGTGCGCCGCGAGTTCGATCCCGAGCTGGTGGTCAACCTCACCCCGGCCCTGTCCGCGCGGCTGCTGGCCAGAAGGCTGTGCGGCGACGCCACGCGCGGCTTCAGCCTCGATCCCAACGGCTTTCGGCACGAATCCTCGCCCTGGGCCACGTTTCTTGAGGCTTCCTCGGCCAACCGTGGCCTGAGCCCCTTTAATGTCGTCGATCTGTTCCGCAAGGCCGCCGGCGTGGGCGAGGGCCCGGGGCGTTTCACCCTCCGCCGGCCCGAGGCCTCGGGCCTGGAGGCGGCCCGGGCGCGGCTGGTCGCCGCCTCTCCGCCACGGACCGCCTTTTACGTCGGCTTCCAGCTCGGGGCCAGCGCCGCGGCCCGGCAGTGGCCGGCCGATTTTTTCGCCGCCGTGGGCCGGGATCTGTGGGAGCGCCTGGGCGCCGTGCCGGTGCTCCTCGGCGGCCCCGGTGAAAAGGCCCTGGCCGCGCGCTACCGCGAAAGCTGCCAAACGCCGGTCGTGGACCTCCTCGGCGGCACCGACCTGCCGCAACTGGCCGCCACCTTGTGCCACATACGCCTGCTCGTGACCAACGACACCGGCACGCTGCATCTGGCCGCCGGCCTGGACGTGCCCTCGATCTCGATTTTTTTGGCCACGGCCCAGCCCTTCGACACCGGTCCCTACCGGGAGGGCTGCCTGTGCCTGGAGCCGGACATGCCCTGCCATCCCTGTCCGTTCGGCCAACCCTGTCCCCACGACAACGCCTGCCTGCGGGCCATCGGCCCGGAAACGGTCCGGGACGCCGCGCTGCGGTTCCTCAATGCCGGCGTCTTCACCCCCGGGGCCTATCCCGGGGCCCGGGCCTGGCGTTCCGTCCGGGACGCCGCCGGCTTCATGGACATGGTCTCCCTTTCCGGGCACGGCGACGAGCCCCGGGCGGTTTGGCTGCGGCTGACGCGTCAGGTCTTTCGTCAATTCCTTGACGAACAGGCTTGCAGCGCCGTCGACGGGGAGGCGTTTTTCCTGCCGCCGGACGTCCATGATCCGCTGGCGGAGCTTCTTGGCCGGTCCGGCGAACTGCTGCGCCTGCTCGAAGGGCAGGCCGGGCTCGCGGCCAGGAATCCGGCCATGAAAAAGCGCTTTCTGGCTTCCTGGGAACGGCTGCGCGTTCTGTGGACGGCCTCGCCGCACCTGGGCGCCCTGGGCCGGCTGTGGATGCAGGAAGCCCAGCGGCCCGCGCCGGATCTCGAAACCCTGCTGCGCCGCATCCGGCGCTACGCCGCCCTGATCGACGCCCTTGCCGCGCGACTGCGCCGGCGCTGATCCTCTTGGCATGGTTGTTGTAGAGGAGGGGTGGGAACGGAAATCCTTTCCTCCGACAACAACTCCAGAGGGAGGCGCGACATGATAAGCATTGATGGCCGGGAAACCGGCATGGACATCAAGCACTTTCACAATCTCGAGGAAATCCTGGTCAAGATCATGGACGGCGGCGAGCTGGAAGGCCGCGTCGTCACCGACGTCTTTGTCAACAACGAGAGCTTTTCCGAGATCTACCCGCACCAGGCCGAGGACATCGAGATCGACGAGATCAACTCCGTCGAGGTGCGCAGCGTCCCCGTGGCCGACATGGCCATCGACATTTCCGGCGAGCTCGGCAAGGTCGTTTCCCTGATGGAGCACGGCTCCCGGCGCGTGGCCGAGCTGTTCCGGCAGGCCGAGGACGCCGAGGCCCTGGAAGTCTACCAGGACCTCATGGACGTCACCCGGGACTTCCTCAACATGGTCGGCGTGCTGCGCGGCGAAAGCCTCCAGCAGACCGTGCCCGGGTTTGACGCCGCGGCCGAGGAGGTTTCCTCCCTGTTCACCGAGATGGTGGAAGTGCTGGAAAACGAGGACTGGATCCTGCTCGCCGACCTGCTCGAATACGAGTTCATTCCCGCCATGTCCCGCTGGCAGGGTGTTGTGAATACGTTGCGGGAGAGCTTTCAAGCGGAAAAGGAATAAGCATATGTCCGACAAGCTTGAATATCTCGAAGCGGCCCTGGTGGCGGGCGAAAAGGAACTGCATTGCCTGCTGGCGGGCGAGATCGAGGAAGCCGAGACCCTGGCCAAGGATCGTGGGCGGCTGCTGGAAATGGCTTGGCGCTCCGCCGACCCGGAGAGCATCGGTCTGCTTCGGGACAAGCTTTTCAAGCTTAAGAACCTGCAGGGCCAGCTCACGGTCGAAGCCAGACGGCTCCACGCCGAACTGAAGTCCGACTTGCAGCGGGCCAAGCAGGAAAACCAGCGTCTGTCCGGCTATCGCACTTCGGTGCGCCCCAACCCCGCCGTGCGACGCTATCTGGACAAGGCCGGTTGATCGCGCCTTCCGTGCCATGTGACTCCCGGCCGGGCCCTTTGGGCCCGGCTTTTTTGTTTGGCGGGGCAGCCAGGACCACGGGGGGCGACTGCGGCGGCCAACAGGCCGCCATCCCGTGAAATCGCGGTAGGACTGGCGGACGCTGGCGTCTGCCCGGGAGCTCTTTGCCGCCATTTCCGGGCCGCTTGGGCGGGAATCCGGGAAGGACTTGCCGCATTGGCGTCGTGATTTTGACAACTGGTGGGTTTTGTTTTGATAATATACTGAAAATATTAAAATAATATCTTGGCAAGCTCTTTGCTTTGGAAAAGCCGGAACCAGGAAGGGGGACGCCGGACCATCGGGGTCGGGCGCACGCAAAGGAGGACGGCATGCTTTCACTTTTCGGTGGCGACAAGAAAATGCGGGGACGGCACGAGGCGCTCAAGAAGGGAGCCCGGCTGAAAAACGCCAAGGAGCTCTTTTTTTCCGGCCGGTTCCCGGTCGTCACCACGCCGGGGCTGGAAGGCCGCAAGATCCGCAAGGTGCTGGGACTCGTCAGCGGGCGCGGCTTCGACTCCGAATGCGCCTTTTACGGGCTGGCCGCCAGCGCCCTGGACATCGGGGCCGACGCCATTGTCGGCTACCAGGAAAACGTCGCCTTCCATCCCGACGGCTCCCGCTATTTTTCCTGCTACGGCACGGCCGTGATCCTGGAGCGGGAAAGCTCGGCCCAGGGCAACCGGAAGACGCTCGGCGTCAAGTCCATCATGCACTGACGCCCGGCCGCGCGCGGCCCGGGCCAACCCAAGGAGGACCGCCATGCAGCGAGTGACCGCCTTCATCGCCCTGGCCTGCGTCGTCGGCGTGTGGACAGGCGCGGCCCTCGCCCAGCAGTACACCAAGGGCACGACCTACATCGAACCCCGGGGCGGCGTCTACGGAACCACCAATCCCAACGTCAACGTGGTCGGCACCTACGGCGGGGCGGCCGGCTACTACGTCGCCGACGGCGTGGCCCTGGAAGCCGAAGGCCTGGGCTACGCCGTGAACCAGCAGGAAAAACGGCTCACGCCCCTTGGCCAGCAGGCGAGCCGCAATGAAACCACCGCCGCCCTGGGCGTCGCGGCCATGGCCCGATGGAATTTCCTGCGCACGCACAAGGGCACCCTGTTCGTCGGTGCCGGCGGGGGCGGTGTGTTCGCTGAAAAGGCCCTGCCGTACAACGGGGAAAAAAACAGCGGCATGGGGCAGGCCGATCTCGGCGGCACCGTGGCCCTGAGCAAAACCGTCAGCCTGCGGGCCTCCGGCCGCTACCAGCATCTGGGCTCGTTTTCCGGTGACGGCTGCGACAGCCTGGGCGGCAACATCGGCCTGAAAATCAGCTTTTAGGCGGTGTCCCTCCCGGAGAATCGGGGGTGTCGGTCTTTTCGGGATCGGTTTCGCCGGAGCGAGGGCGGGGGTGCGGACCGCACCCCGAGTCGATGCCTCAGCCGCGCAGGCCGAGCTTGGGAAACACGAAGCGGACAACAAGGAACCAGGCGACAATGACGCCGAGGAAAAGCAAGGTGTCGTTCATGGTGTAAACCATGCCATGATCGCGGTCGTTCGTAAAGCCCGTCCGGGACCTTGCCGGGCGGGCCTTTCTGTTTCTGAGGCGCGGGCGGAAGGCGTCGTTGTGGTCCTTGCCTTGCTTCTACGGCCGTGCGATGCTGGCAATCACCTGTGAAACAAGAACAAGACGGCGGCGCGGCAGGACCGCCCGCCAGAGGACGCAACGAGGGCGGCGTGGAATTCGAGCGGTATCTTCGGGAAATCGTGGACACCATGAGCGAGGGGCTCATGCTGGTCGCGACCGACGGCAGCATCGCCATGGTCAACGAGGCCCTGGCCCGCATGACCGGCTTTACGCCCGGTGAGCTTGTCGGGCGCACCTGCCGCGTGCTCGACTGCGACGGTTGCGAGCACGAGCGGGGGCGCGGCGCGGGCGCGTGGTGCCGGCTTTTTGCCGAAAAAACGACCCAGGCCAAACGCTGCACCATTCGGCGGCGCGACGGTGCCTCCCTGCCGGTGCTCAAGAAGCAGTCGCTGTTGCGCGACGCCTCGGGCGCGGCCCTTTTCGCCGTGGAAACGCTGACCGATCTGTCGGAACTCGAAGGCCTCGACCGCAAGGTGGAGGCGCTTTCCCGGCTGCTGTGCGCCGAAGAGGGTTTTCACGGCATGGTGGGTGCTTCGGCGCCGCTGCGCCGGGTGTTCGACCTGATCGAGCGGGCCGCGGCCAGCGACGCCCCGGTGCTGCTCACGGGCGAATCGGGCACGGGCAAGGAGCTGGCCGCCAGGGCCATCCACGAGCTGGGCCGCCGGCGGGCCGGGCCGTTCGTGCAGCTCAATTGCGCCGCCCTGTCCGAAAGCCTGCTCGAAAGCGAGCTGTTCGGCCACGTCAAGGGCGCCTTCACCGGAGCCAGCCGGCATCGGCAGGGCCGGTTCGAGGCGGCGGACGGCGGCGATCTTTTTCTCGACGAGATCGGCGACTCCCCGTCGTCCATCCAGGTCAAGCTCCTGCGGGTGCTGGAGACCAAGGCCTTCGAGCGGGTGGGGGACAACCGTTCCGTCAACGTCGACGTCCGCGTGGTGGCCGCCACCAACCGCAATCTGGCCAGACTCGTGGCCGAGGGGCGTTTTCGCGAGGATCTTTTTTTCCGCATCAACGTCATCCCCATCCACCTGCCGCCCTTGCGGGAGCGCCTGGACGACCTGCCCGGGCTGGCCGAGTCCTTTTTGCGTCGTCTGGCCGCCCCGGTCGGCCGGCCGGTGCCGGCCATCGCCCCGGAAGCCATGCGGCTGCTGGCGGCGCATGACTGGCCGGGCAATGTGCGGGAGCTTAAAAGCGCCCTGGAGTATGCCTTCGTGGTCACGGACCATGGCCCCATCGAGCCCCGGCATCTGCCGCCCACGCTGGTAGCCGGCGCGGCCGCTCCGTTTTGCCGGCCCGAGACGATTTTCCGGGATACGGCCATGCGCGGCGGCGACGAACGCGAACGGCTGGTCGAGGCCTTGCGGCGGTGCGGCGGAAATCGGTCCGCTGCGGCGCGGCTGCTCGGCGTCAGTCGGGGCACGGTTCTCAATCGGATGCGCAAATACGGAGTGGATTCCAAGCATGTTCTGGCGTTTTAAGCCATCGGTCCTGCTTGTCGCGGCGGTGTTGTGCTGCTGGACGGGGTTTGTCCGGCCGGTTCCGGCCCTGGCCGGCGCGCCGGTGCTGGCCGCCAGCGTGGTGGCCAGGTTCCCGCACGATCCCGCCGCCTTCACCCAGGGCCTGCTGTTTCACGACGGCGTGTTTTACGAAAGCACGGGACTCTACGGACAGTCCTCCCTGCGCCGGGTCGATCCGGCCACGGGCCGGGTGCTGGCCAGCCGCAAACTGCCCACGACGCTTTTTGCCGAGGGGCTGGCCCTGACAGGTGGCCGGCTCTACCAGCTGACCTGGCGCGAGGGCAAAGTCCTGCTGGCCGATCCGGTCACGCTGCGCCGGCAGGGCGAGCTGCCGCTTGGCACCGAGGGCTGGGGCGCATGCGCTTTTGACGGCGCGGTGGTGGTCAGCGACGGCAGTGACACGCTGACGTTCTACGACCCCAGGGACTGGCGGGTGCGGCGGCGCATCACCGTTTCCGACGATGGCGCGCCCGTGGACTTGCTCAACGAGCTGGAAACCGTGGGCGGGCTGATCTGGGCCAATGTCTGGCGACAGCCGCGCATCGCGGTGATCGATCCGGCTTCCGGCCGCGTGGTCGCCTGGGTGGATTGTACGGCCTTTGCCCGCAACCAGACGGCGGCCAGTCTCGACAACGTGTTAAACGGCATCGCCTTCGATCCGGCCACGGGCCGCATCTGGGTGACGGGCAAGTGCTGGCCCGTGCTGTACGAAATCAAGGTCCCTGGCCTTGTGCCGGGAATGTCCCGCTGAAGGCGGTGGACTCCGGCGGCCGGGGGCATGATGCCCCCCGGTCCCCCTCCTGGCCGCCGGAGGCGTTTTTCATTTGCCCAAGTCAGACCGGAAGTGACGGTATGAAGCAGAAGTGCAAGATGTGTCGGTATTGGAAGGGGCCTATCCCGGCCGAGGATCGGTATTGTCCGCCCGAGGAGATGCTTTCCGGCGAGTGGGGCTATTGCAAGCGCCATGCGCCGGCTCCGGCCACGGCTCCGGTGGAGCAGGCCCGGGGCAAGACCTACGTGGCCGTGTGGCCGGAAACGCAGGCCGAGGACCTGTGCGGCGATTTCGTGCTCATCCCCCTGCACCGGGAATAGGACTCCGGTCCCGCCCCTCCTTATGGGAGGGTCCGGGAGGGACCGTGTCCCTCCCGGCCGCCGGAGGCATTCTTTTCAGCTTTCCCGTATATTCGGCGTTTATGCCGGGCGCGAATGCACCGGGCGCAGCCACAGCAGCCAGACGCCCAGGGCCAGGACCGGAATGCTGAGCAACTGGCCCATGGTCAACCAGCCAAAGGCCAGATAGCCGAGCTGCGGATCGGGCACGCGCACGAATTCCACGGCAAAGCGGAAGATGGCGTACCACAGGCAAAAAACGCCCGAGACCGCGCCGGACTTGCGTTTTCTGGCCGAGTAGAGCCACACGATCAAAAAGAGGGCCGCTCCCTCCAGTCCGGCTTCGTAGAGCTGGGAGGGGTGGCGGGGCAGCCCGCCCGCCCGGGGATCGGGGAAGATCATGGCCCAGGGCACGTCACCCACCTTGCCCCACAATTCGCCGTTGATGAAATTGCCGATGCGCCCGGCCAGGATGCCGAGCGGCACGAGCGGCACCATGAAATCGGCGATGCCCCAAAAGCCCTTGCCGGTTTTTTTGCCCAGCCACCACGTGACCACGGCCATGCCGAGCACGCCGCCGTGGAACGACATGCCGCCCTGCCAGACCTTGAAAAAGGAGAGCGGGTCGGCCAGCAGGCCGGGCAGATCATAAAACAGTTCGTAGCCGACCCGGCCGCCGACGACCACGCCGAGCACGGAATAGGTGATGAGGTCGTCGACCTGCACAGGTGTCCAGCCGGAATCGGGCCGGCTGGCCCGGTAACGGCCGAGCCCCCAGGCGCAGCAGAAGCCGACGAGGTACATCAGGCCGTACCAGCGCACGTGCAAGGGACCAAGGCTGACGGCGATCGGATCGAAGTGGGGATAGGCGAGCATGGAATGGGCTGTCCCGGCGCGGCGGCGCCTCGGCCGCCTGGACGCCTGGTTTGACGCGGCGAAGCGGGCCGGGATCAGCGTCCCTGGCCAAGCTCCTCCAGCAGGGTTTTGGCTTTGGCGTAGTCCGGATTGAGTTCCAGGGCTTTTTTCAGGTATTCGACCGCCATGTCCCGCTTGCCGTAGCGGCGGAAAACCGTGGCGATGTTGTAGCAGACGGCCTCGCCCGAGCGCCACAGGTCCGGATTGAGGGTCAGGGCCCGGTCCAGGAACTGGTAGGCCTCGATGTACTGGCGGCCCTCGGTGAAGGCCATGGAGATGTTGTAGAACAGCCCGCCGTCGTCGGGGGTGATCTTGAGCGCCTTGCGGTATTCCGTGATGGCGTCCTGCCACTTGCCCTGGCGGCGCAGCATCAGGCCCAGGCGGTTGAAGGTCTCTATGTCCGAGCGGTCGAGCATGTTCTTGCGGGTGTTGAGGGCCTGGCGCAGATATTGCTCGGAGAGCTCCGGGGCGCTGTCCATACAGCGGGCGGCGATGGACTGGGTGACCCGGCTGACCGCATCCAGGGCCTCCTTGGTGGCGATGCGCACGGCCTGATCGAAGGCGGCCTTGGCCTTGTCGGTGTCGCCCAGGCGGATGTAGCCCGTGCCGATGTCCACCTTGCGGTCCACGTTGAGCGGCGAGAGCTTATCCAGCCGTTCCAGGAACTTGAGCTCCTCGGTGGTGTTGCCTTCCTCGTGGTGCAGGGCGGCGATTTTCTTCAGCGGGTCCAGAAAGAGCTTGGCCCCTTTTTCGGCCTGGGTGTAGGCGCGCAAGGCCTCGTCGCGCTTGCCCATGGCGCGCAGGGCGTCGCCCATGAGCAGCAGGCCCGACGGGCTGTTGGACTTGATGTCGAGCACCTGCTTGGCGGTTTTGGCCGCTTCGAGCGGGTTGCCCATGTCCAGGTATTTCCGCCCGTTATCCATGAGCTCGCCGATCTGGCCACGCGGTTTCACCGTGAAGGCGATCTTTTCGATGAGCGTGTCGGGCGAGATCGGCTTGGTGATGATGTTGTCCGCTCCCAGTTCGTGGAGCAGCACCAGCTTGTCGCGTTCGACCTCGGTGGTCAGCACGACAAGATACATTTCATTGCTGTAGTCGGTCTTTAGGTAGCGAATGAGATCGGACGTGTTGCGCCCATTGAGTTCGCGCTCTATGAAAAGCAGGACTTTGTTGTTCTTGGCGCGAAGCTGCTTTATTTCCTTGTGCAGATTTTCGATAGTGAAGGCGTTGTAGACGCACTCATCCTTGATGGTCAGATGGCGCAGCAGGGTGCTGCGCAGATTCTTGTTGAAGACCACATCGTTGCTGACGATGAGAAAGACGCCGTTTTGCAGGGCCACGAATTCCCGGACGTCGTCGTCATATTGCTTGTTTTTCATGTCCTGCTACTGCTTGTGCAAGAAAAATTCGGCGGGACAACGACCGGCTCAGTGCCCGCCGGATTTCTTCATCGCGTCGCCGGCCGGCGCGTCGTCGGAGGAAATCAGGGAAACAAAGGCGGCGTAGGCTTCGGGGTCCATGGAAAAAACATGCTCCGGTCCCGGAAAGTCGCTGTTTCTAACCGCATCGGCCCACTGCGTCAACGCATCGACGGCCTGCCGGCCAAGGGTGGCATACTGCTTGACGAACTTCGGCCGGAAGCGGTCGTAAAGCCCGAGCACATCGTGAAAAACGAGCACCTGGCCGTCGCAGTCCGGGCCGGCGCCGATGCCGATGGTCGGGATGGGAACATGGGCCGTGACCACGGCCGCCACCTTGGCCGGGATGCATTCGAGCACCACGGCGAAACAGCCGGCCTCGGCCAGGGCCCGGGCGTCGGCCAGAAGCATGGCCGCGGCTTCCGCCGTCTTGGATTGGACCTTGAATCCGCCCATGGCCGCCACATGCTGCGGCGTGAGCCCCACATGGCCGATGACCGGAATGCCGGCGGCCACGATGGCCCGTACCTGCGGCAGCACCTCGCGCCCGCCTTCGAGTTTGACCGCGCCGGCCCGGCCTTCCTTGAGGAACCGGCCGGCATTGGCCACGGCCTCGGGCACCGAGACCTGGTAGGACAGAAAGGGCATGTCCGCCACGACGAGGGCGTTTTCAGCCCCGCGCGAGACGGCCCGGGTGTGGTGGAGCATCTCCTCCATGGTCACGGACAGGGTGTCCTCGTGTCCAAGCACCACCATGGCCAGGGAATCCCCCACCAGCAGCATGTCCATGCCAGCGGCCTCGGCCAGACGCGCGCCCGCGTAATCATAGGCCGTCAGCATGGCCAGTTTGCGCGTGCCCTTGGCGGCGAGCACCGTCGGGGCGGTCATTTTCGACATTGTAGCGAACTCCTTCCCGCTTGCGTCAAAACGGTCTTTGGCCTATGTGCCTCGGCCATGCGCATCTGCATCACCGAACGCCGACTTGCACGCATCCGGGAGGTCCTGTCCAGACGGCAGACCGATTTGACCCTGGTCATAAACAACATCCACGATCCACACAACGTTTCGGCCATATTACGAAGTTGCGACGCCTTCGGCATTCACCGCGTCCATCTTCTCTATACCGACACGGCGTTCCCGTCCCTGGGGAAAAAATCTTCGGGTTCGGCCAAGAAGTGGGTCGAGACCGTACGGCATCCCGATGCGGCGTCCATGGCCGCGACATTGAAGGGGCAGGGCTACGCCCTGGTGGCCACCAGCTTTTCCGAAACCGCCCGGCCGCTGCCGGAGTGGGATCTGACCGGCAAGGTCGCCATCATTCTGGGCAACGAGCACCGGGGCGTGGATGAGGACTTGGCACCATACGTTGACGGAGCGCTTTATATTCCCATGCAGGGCATGGTGCAAAGCCTCAATGTATCCGTGGCCGCCGCGATCATCCTCTACGAAGGTTTCCGCCAGCGCCAGGCCGCCGGCTGCTACGACACCCCCAGCCTGCCCGCCGACGAATTCGATCGCCTGACCACCCTGTGGGCGCAGAAATAAAAGAAAGACCGAAAGCGAAGATGCCTCCGGCGGCCGGGGGGCATGATGCCCCCGGTCCCCCTC
>JAFABC010000331.1 GCA_023426275.1 Pseudomonadota bacterium
CGACGTCCGCCCGCCCCTTTCGGGAGGGTCCGGGAGGGGGTGACCCCCTCCCGGCCGCCGGAGGCATCTTCATCTTCTTCTTCCAAACAGTCCGGCTAGCCCGCGTGGCGGTGCGACTGCCGGATCATGTCCAGGCGCGCCTCGAAGCCCTCCCCTTCCATGGCCGCGGCCACCTTTTCCAGGATGTCCGGAATTTGAATCTGCTGGGGGCACTTTTCCAGGCAGGTGCCGCAGGCCACGCACTGGGAAGCGAAGCCGGGTTCGGCGGTGGTCGTCAGGTTGCCGGCGAACACGGCGTAGAGGTATTTCGCTTCCTCGACGTTTCCGAACATGTGCATCTTGTTGTAAAAATCGAAGCAGCGGGGAATCTGCACGCCCATCGGACAGGGCAGGCAATAGCCGCAGCCCGTGCAGCCCACCTGCATCAACTCCTTGTAGGTGGCGGCGACGCGGTCCACCAATGCCAGTTCCGGGGCCGTAAGGGAACCGGCCCGGGCCTGTCCGGCGATGGCCAGATTCTGCCGGATATGCGCTTCGTCGTTCATGCCCGAAAGCACCACCGTGACTTCCGGGTGGTTCCAGACCCAGCGCAGGGCCCATTCCACCGGGGTCCGCTTCGTCGGGGCCTCGTCCCAGAGGGCGGCCACGGCCGGCGGCGGCGTGGGCAGGCCCAGGTTGCCGCCGCGCAGGGGCTCCATGACGACCACGCCCAGGTTCTTGGCCGCGGCGTAGCGCAGGCCTTCCGTGCCGGCCTGGAACTGCTGATCCAGGTAGTTGTACTGGATCTGACAGAACACCCAGTCGAAGCCGTCGACAATGCGTTTGAAATCCCCGAGCAGTCCGTGGAAGGAAAAGCCGGCGTTGCCGATGCGGCCGTCCCGCCTGGCCTGGTCGAGAAATTCCGTGATACCGAGCGCCGTCAGGTTGTCCCAGAGCGGCCCGTCCAGGGCGTGGACGAGATAGTAGTCGATGTGATCGGTGCCCAGCCGTTCAAGCTGGGCGTTTAAAAAGCTGTCCATGTCCTCGCGGCGTTCGACCAGCCAGGACGGCAGCTTGGTGGCCACCCGGACCCGCTCCCGGTAACCGTCGCGCAGGGCCTTGCCGAGCAGCGGCTCGCTGGCCCCGCCATGGTAGGGCCAGGCCGTGTCCACGTAATTGACCCCGCTGTCGATGGCCTCGCGAATCTGGGCGATGGCACGGGCTTCGTCGATCGCGCCGTCCACCATGGGCATGCGCATGCAGCCGAATCCCAGGATGGAAAGTTGATCTCCGTTTTTGGGCATGGTTCTGTACAGCATCCACCTTCTCCTTGACTGGGCGACAACCGCCGCCGCTAAACCAGGACGCCGCACAGTGCGGCGACACTGCCTGCATACGCGAAGGGCCTGGGCGGCAAAACATCCATTTCTGCTGAAAATTTGCCTGATCCGCTCAATGGCTGCGCCAGGACCGGCAAAGCCGGCCGGAAGTCGCGGGGGAACGGACCGGCGACCACGGGGCGTTGCCCCCTGGATTCCCCAAGAGAAAAACCGGAAGCGCGGACCTTCCCCGCGCCGGGTGGCAAGGGGCCACGCGGCGGCGCAACGGGAGGCCGGCTACAGCGACCGCTGCCGCAGGCTCTTGATGTCGCGCAACGGCGGCGCGCCAAACAAGCGGCTGTACTCGCGGTTGAACTGGGAATGGCTCTCGTAGCCGACCTGAAAGGCCGCCGAGGCCGCGTCCAGGTGCTCCGTCAGCATGAGGCGGCGCGCCTCGTGCAGCCGCAGCGACTTCTGGAACTGGAGCGGGCTCATGGAGGTCACGGCCCGGAAGTGACGGTGGAAGGTCGAAGGGCTCATGCTGGCGGAGGTGGCCAGATCGTCCACGTGCAGCGGCTGGTTGAAATGGTCCTTGAGCCAGCCGATGACCTGGGCGATCTGGTGTCCCTGGCTGCCGGCCGCCCCGATCTGCCGCAACCGCTCCCCCTGCTCGCCGATCAGCAGACGGTAGAGGATTTCCCGCTGCACCAGCGGCGCGAGCACGGGAATATCCTCGGGCGTATCGAGCAGGTCGATCAGGCGCACGAAGGCGTCGAGCAACGGCGAAGTCACCTCGCTGACCACGATGCCCCGGCTGGTCTGCTGCGGCCGGGGCGGCGGCACGTCGCTGTCCGCCATCATCCGCGTGATCGCCCCCCGGCTCAACCGCAGCACCAACCCCAGAAACGGCTTTTCCCGGCTGGCTTCGAAAACCTGCGCCACGACCGGCAGGTCCACCGAGGTGATGAGGAAATGGTTGGCGTCGTAGGTGTAGGCCTCCTTGCCGAGCAACACCCGCTTGGCGCCCTGGGCGATCAGGCACAGGCTCGGTTCGGCCAGATAGTTCGCCAGCTCGGTCGGCGCGTCCCAACGGCTCATCGACAGGGCGGGGATGGCCGTGTCCAGCCGCCCCGCCTTCACGGCCCAGCGGGAAATCCGCCCGGCCAGCGCCTTGCGCGCCCCCTGGAGGACATCGGGGTTCCAGGCCTGCGGCGTCGTCTGTTCCTTGTGGTGCATCAATAACTCCTTGGCCGTGGCGGGAAGGGAAAGACGCCTCCACGGCGTCGGCGGGGCAGTGCCCGCTGCCCCGTAGCGAACATAAAGCCGACGCCTGCGGCGTCAATCATCTAGGACGCGTCGTATTGGGCGTCGCTGACTTTTTCCAGCCAGGTCACGGCCGTACCGCCGTCCTCTTCCTGGATGGCGATGTGCGTCATGGCCGTTGTGGACGAGGCGCCGTGCCAGTGCTTTTCGTTAGGCGCAAACCAGACCACGTCCCCGGGCCGGATCGTCTCGACCGGTCCGCCTTCCCGCTGGGCCAGTCCGCAGCCGGCGGTGACGATGAGGGTCTGCCCCAGGGGATGGGTGTGCCAGGCTGTCCGGGCGCCCGGCTCGAAGGTCACGCTGGCGCCGGTTGCCCGCGACGGAGTCCGGGCATGCAAAAACAAGGGGTCGATACGCACCGTTCCGGTGAACCAGTCGGCCGGGCCCTGCAACGAAGCCAGACTGCCGGCTTTTGTGATGTCCATGAAAAACTCCTCGAAATCCCGGGGCGCGCCCCAGGCAAACGCCCCGGGAAGGGGGAAGATGGGTTAGAGTTCCTGGCGCGTGGGCCGGAACAGGATTTCGTTGATGTCCACGTCCTCGGGCTGGCTCATGGCATAGGCCACGGCCCGGGCAAAGGAATCGGCCGGAATGGCCAGCTCTTCATAGAACTTGTGGATGCGCGCGCTGACGCCCGGCTCGCCCACGCTGTCCGGCAGCTCCGTGGCCACCGCGCCGGGAGAGATCACCGTGGTGCGGATGTTGTAGGGCTTGACCTCCTGGCGCAGCCCCTCGGAGAGCGCCCGCACGGCGTATTTGGTGGCCGAATAGACCGAGGAGCCGGGGTGGACCGTATGCCCGGCCACGGAGGAAACATTGATGATGTGCCCGCCACGCTGCCGCTGCATGTGCGGCAGGGCGGCGGCAATGCCGTAGAGCACGCCCTTGATGTTGACGTCGATCATCCGGTCCCACTCCTCGACCCTGAGGCTTTCGAGCAGCGATTGCGGCATCAACCCGGCATTGTTGAGCATCACGTCCACCCGGCCGTAAGCCTCCACGGCGGTGTCGACCAGCTGCCCCACCTGTTCGCGCCTAGTGACGTCCGTCCGCACAGCCAACGCCGCGCCGCCGGCCGCCACCAGGGCGTCGGCCAGGGCCTGCAACCGGTCCATGCGCCGCGCGCCCAGCACGACCCGCGCGCCTTCGGCGGCAAGCAGTCTGGCCGTGGCCTCGCCCAGGCCGCTGCTCGCCCCCGTAATCACGACCACCTTTCCTGCAATCATGTCGTTCATGTTCGTGCCTCCGTAAGAAGAAAGATGCCTCCGGCGGCCGGGGGGCATGATGCCCCCCGGACCCCCT
>JAFABC010000062.1 GCA_023426275.1 Pseudomonadota bacterium
GGGAGGGGCCGTGCCCCTCCCGGCCGCCGGAGGCATTTCTTCGACCGCGCCCGCATCCTCCGCCGCATCTTCCGAGGCCTCTACCGCCTCCAGGGCCTCGGCCTCCCCGGCTTCCGCCGTGTCGGGCGGCGGCGGGCACACGGCCTCCGGAGCGGGCACGCCCAGGGCGGCGGCGGCGGTGGCCAGCACCGTGTCGGCAAAGACGGCCTTGGAGGGATAGTGCATGGCGGCCAGAAAATCGCGCACGGCCGCCAGGGTCGGACAGGCATGGACGTATTCGTGGCGGCCGGCGATGTCCTCGGTTTCGGGGTAGGTCACCACGTAGTAGACCACGAACCGGCCGGCGGCGGTGTACAGGACGGCCAGCAGCTCCACCCGGCCGGCCGCCGGGGGCATGAGGCCGTCGGGAGGGGTGTCGCGCCGATAGTGGGCCAAAAGCGTTCCCGTCACGGCTACGGCCGCGCCGTTGCGGCTCAGTCTATACCGACGCGGTTTGCCGTAGAGCCTGGCGGCAAAATCCTTCTGGGTCTTGGGGCGGAAAAAGGGAAGCATCGGCAGGGGCCTCCGGGGAAGTGACCGGCCACGGCGCGGGACCGGGGCCGGCGTGCTATATCGCGAGTCCGATGCCGGGTCAAAGGGAAAGGGCTTGCCAAAGGGGACGGCCTCGTGGCAGGAAAGGGCTGTCCGGCCCGCGAGCCGGGAGAAGGGCTTCGCCGGGGACGGCGCGGCCCTTTTTTACGGTCCGAGATTGTGAAAAAAAGAACAATCTCACCCCTTGATTTTCCCCCCTTTCCGCGCCGACCCTTCCGGCAATTGCGAAAAACGGAACGATTGCAAGGCATCCTTGACAAATCGAGGCCGCAATGCTCTATGCTGCCAGAAAACATTCGCCACACCGTCACGGACGGGAGGCGCACGATGGCCCACCGGCACGAAACGGCGACGCGACAAAAATCTGCAGACGCGTCACCTGACGCGCCCCACGCGATACGCTTCTTGTGCTTTCGCAGGGTCTGATGTTGCGGCGGCCGGCATTGTGTCGCCCCGCTTACGGCTACGGGCGCGTGTCCGGTTGACGGCAGGCCGCGTCGCGTCCCACTCGCGCAATGGACATTCTCGCCGCAAAACAAAGGAGGCCCCCTGTGAAAAACTGGAAACTGACCCTGCCGGTCGGACTCGTCGCCCTGGCGGTCCTGGCCCTGTGGACCCATCCGGCCTTTGCCGACAAGCTGTCCGCGGCCATTGCCTCGGCCCCCACCGGCACCGGTCCCGGAGAAATCGACCCGGCCGCGCCGGCGGGCTTTCTCGGCATCCACGGCGCGCCGCAGGTCAATCTCATCGTGGCTTTCTGCTGGGCCGTGTGGGTGGGCTGGATCTTCTCCACGGTCGGCGCCTTCGGCGGCGTCATGGCCGGCGTCGGCCACATCACGGTCTATGGCCTGGGCAACTACGCCAAATCGTTCAAGACCACCGCGCCGCAGCTCAACAAGTTCATCACCGACTCCATCCGCGTGTCCAACCAGTGCCTGGTCGGTCTGTCGGCCCTGATCTCCTCGTTCAACTACTGGAAGATGGGCCGCCTCGTGCTGCCACTGGCCGTGTCCCTTGGCGCGGGCTCCATCGTCGGCAGCTGGCTGTCGGTCACCCTGTCCCAGGGCAAGGTGTCCTTCTCCGCCTACCAGGGCTATTTCGGTCTGTTCGTCCTGCTGCTTGGCGTCTATCTCTTCTGGGGCACCACGGCCCGGGCGCAAGCCAGTAAGAAGCAGGCCAAGGAAGCGGCCAAGGCCTTCGAGGAAACCGTCAAACGCCAGAAGAGCGGTGAAAAGATCGACACCAAGGCCCTTGGCGTCCACGTCACCTCCATTTCCCTGACCCGCGTCACCTTCACCTTCTACGGCGTCGAATTCGGTTTCAACCCCCTGATCCCGTTCGTCGGCGGCATCGTCATCGCGGCCGTGGCCGCCTTCCTCGGCGTCGGCGGCGGCTTCCTGCTGGTGCCCTTCCTCACCAACGTGGCCCAGCTGCCCATGTACCTGGCCGCCGGCACCTCGGCCCTGGCCGTGCTCGTGGGCATGATCACCTCGATCACCACCTTCATGACCGGCGGCGTGTCCATTCACTGGCACCTGATCGGCATCGAGCTGATCGGCATCGTGCTCGGCTCCATCATCGGCCCGCGCACCTCGAAGTACATCCCCGACATCTGGCTCAAGCGCCTGTTCATCGTGCTTGCGCTGTACGTCGGCGCCCGCTACGTGCTGCGCGGCTTCTTCGGCATCAGCATCTAGAGGCGCAATCAAACGCCCTCCCAAGCGTGGCCCCGGGCCGTTGTGGCCCGGGGTCTTTTTTTCGCGACGGGCGGGGCGGGACCGCTTCGCTTTTCCCGCCCGCAAGGGTAGAATGCCGTCACACCGCCCCTGAAACGAGGTCTTCCGTGTTCGCATTGCTCGACGCCGCCCTGATCGCCCCCTACCGCTTCTTTTCCAATCCCGTGATCGGCTTCTACCTGGGCACCCTCGTGCTGGTGATCGTTTCCCTGCTCCTCGGCCGCATCAGCTACGATCTGATCTGGCTGTTCAACCGCCGGCACTACGCCAGGGAAGAAGGGGAAATGACCCGGATGCACAACCTGTCCGTGGCCGCCATCGAGGCCGGGGACAAGGTTGCCTACAAGGCCGCCAACAAGGAGGCCAACGAGGCCTTCGGCAAATCCTTTTTCGCCGGGGCGGCGCTTTTTTCCGTGTCCATCTGGCCGCTGCCCTTTGCCCTGTCCTGGCTGGCGCTGCGTTTTTCCGGCGTGGATGTGCCGCTTTTCCCGGGCTACACCGTGCGCTACAACGCCGTGTTCCTCGGCCTGTACATCGTCGTGCGGGTCGTCATGTGGCCGCTGTGGCAACGCCTGCCCCTGTTCGGCCGGGTCGAGCGGCAACGCCGCGAGCTGATCGCCCGCCGCCCCAAGCTGCGTCCCTGGACCGACCTCGGCAAACCCCACGCCTGATTCCCCCGTTCCCGACGACGGTTCCGCCTTCCCGTTTTTCCCACCCCATCCGGGAAATACTGCCATTGCGCCCGCCAAGGGCCGCCCGCCGCACTGTGCAACGAACACTGTGAAATTCCTCTTTTTCCCTGCGACATCCCGCCGGGGCTTCCGCGAGGGATGCGACGCGGCCGGATGTGTTTTCAGCCAGAACATACTGTTTCCACAGCATTTCCCGTGTGTTGGCATTTCGGCTTGCCAAGGATATGCGGCATTGGTATCAACCATAACAGTTGTGATATAAATGAGGAGGAATGAGACATTTTATCACTTTAAACACGAGGATACGAGATGCGTTCCCTACTTTTCACACCCATCATTCTTTCGATTCTCTGTCTTTCCCCTCTTGCAGCGCATGGTGCAACCGGCGATCTTCTCTGGTCCGGAGACATCGGAGGCGATAAAGCAACGTGGTCATCACCGTTGCTTTACGGGAATCTCGTTATTGTAAAAGGCCAGGACGGCGGCCTGACGGCGCTTTCCTCCGCGACAGGCTCCCAGATCTGGTACAATGCCGACATTGCCCAGGACATCACCTCTCCCATCCTTTACAACAACGTGTTGTATCTCGGCGCGGATATCCATTTCTACAAGATCAACCCGGCCACCGGCGCCGTCCTGACCGATCGCGTCGTGGGGAATCCCATGCGGAACCGGGCGCCCGCCGCCTTGGACAACATGCTCTTTTTCACCACCAGCGCCGACACGGGCAGCAGGCTGCACGCCGTGTCCGGCGACACCCTGTCGGACGTGTGGACCAAGGGGCTGCTTCCCCAGGGGTCCGTGCTCGGCGACGACGTGAACCTGTACGCCCTCAGCGACACCCTGGCCGCCCTCGATCCGGCCACCGGCGCCCAGCGCTGGGCCGTTTCCCCGCCGACCGGCTACGCCTTTTTCGACGAGGGCGCCCTGGCCGACGGCTATCTCGTGGCCTTTGCCTCCTCCGAGGACAACAGCGACCATGTGCTGACGGCCTGGCATGTCGGCGACGGCGCCGCCGCGCCGGCCGCCGTGGCCTGGACGCAAAGTTTCGGCAACAGCGCAACCGACGGGGCCCCGCCGGTCATTGACGACGGCCGCGTCTTCGTCACGTCCGGCAACGGCCAGCTCCGGGCCTATGCCCTGACGACCGGAACCCCGCTGTGGACCGCCCCGGTGCGCGATGCCGGAGCCGCCCCGCCCCAGCCCGTGGCCGTGGACGGCAAGGTCTACGTCCAGGACCTCGGCGCGACGCCGGCCATGCTGTGTCTCGACGGGGCCACCGGAGCGCAGGTGTGGAAGACCGAACGGGCCGCCATGGGCACGAGCTGGGGCCAGCCGGCCCTGGGTGGCGGCCGGGTCTATCTGGCCACGGACTGGAACGGCGTTTTCGCCTTCAACGCCGGCAGCCTGTCCCATATCTGGCCCATGTACAAAAACAATCCGGCCCAGACGTCGGCCTCGACCACGCCGGCGCCCCCGGAGGGCGTCGCCGTCGCCGCCCTCGACCTGCTCCTGCTCCAATAAGCCGGGGCAGCGGGGCCGGCCGAGCCGCCGGGAAATCTCCCTCCCGGCGGCCCGGGCCCGGCCGGTCCCGGCGATGTTGCCGACACCCTTCCCAGCCGGCGCGAACTGACGTATCCTTGTTCGATACGGGGAGGTCAGTTCCATGCGGCGACGCGACGTCTTACGGGCGCTTTGCGCCCTGCCCGCCCTTCTCGCCGGCTGCGGCGGCGACGAGGATGCCGTGCGCGTCAATCTTTCCCGGCGCGAGGAGCCGACCCTGCGCCTGCCGCCCAAATCCGTCACCTACGCCTACCTGCCCCAGTACGCCCACACGGTGTCCTACGAGCGCCACCGGCTGCTGCTCGACTATCTCGCCCGGGCCACCGGACTGCCCCTGCGCCAGATTTTTCCCGACACCTTCGAGGAGCACGTGCGCATGGTGGAGCGCGGGGAAATCGACATTTCCTTTTCCAATCCCTTCGCCTACATCCGCATGGCCCGCTCCGGCTCCCGGGCCTTCGCCCGCATCATCGAACCCTCGGGCAAACCCGATTTCCGCAGCCAGATCATCTGCCGCCGCGACAACACGGCCCTGCGCACCATAGAGGACTGCCGGGGCAAGCGCTGGATGGCCGTGGACCCCTCCTCGGCCGGCGGCTACCTCTACGCCCTGGGCGAATTCCTGGCCCACGGCCTGCGCCGCCAGGATTTCGCGGAAATCACCTTCGCCCCGGGTCCCGGCGGCAAACAGGAAAAGGTGGTGCTGGCCGTGTTCGCCGGCACCTGCGACCTGGGCTCCATCCGGGACGGCGCCCTGGATATCCTGGCCGGCAAGATCGACATCACCCAGATCCGCGTCCTGGCCGAAAGCAAGGCCTATCCCGGCTGGGTCTACGCCGCCCGGGCCGGGCTTTCCCCCAAGATCGTGGACAAGATCGCCCGGGCCATGTTCGCCCTGTCCATGGACCGGCCCGACGACGCCGTGATTTTGCGCACCGCCGGCATGCGCGGCATCATCCCGGCCACCGACGCCGACTACGCCCCGGTGCGGCGGCTGGCCGAAACCCTCGGCCTCGACGAACTGCCCCAGGAGGACGTGTGAGCGCCCGGTCATGGCTGCCCCGCTGGCTGCGCCGGCTCGCCGCGCCGGACTTGTCGCGCCTGCGCCTGCCCCATGTGCCGGGGCTGTCGCGCCTGCGCCTGTCGCGGCTGAGCTTTCGCACCAAGATCAACTGCGGCATCGTGCTCATCGTCGGGCTGATCGCCATCCCCCTGGCCTATATGACCTGGCGGGCGGCCGCCGGCTCGCTCCAGGCCGAAATCCGCAAGCGGGGGCTGGTGCTCTCGGAAAACCTGGCCATGCGCGTGTCCGACGCCATGCTGTCCATGGACCTGCTGCGGCTCAAAAACATGGTCGACGAGCTCAAAAAGGTGGACGACATCGTCTACGCCTTCATCCTCGACCGCGACGGCAACGTGCTCGTCCATACCTTCAAGGGCGGCTTTCCCGTGGAGCTGCGCACCGTCAACGCCCCCCGCAAGGGCCGGCCCCACATCCAGCTGCTCGACACCGGCCGGGAATTCATCGACGACTTCGCCGCCCCGGTGGTCATCGTGGGCACGCCCTTCGGCACGGCCCGCATCGGGCTCTCGCGCACCAAGGCCGAGGCCGCCGCCGACTCCCTGGCGCTGATGATCGTCTTTTATTCCGCCGCGGCCATGATCGCGGCCCTGGCCCCGTCCACGCTGTTTGCCCGGCGCGTGACCGAGCGCATCAACCGCCTGCGGGCCCATGCCGAGGAAGTGGTCAAGGGCAACCTGGACCAGCGGGCCGGGCCCCGGGCCGGGACGGCCTGCTCGGCGGTGCTCTCCTGCGACAAGACCGCCTGCCCGGCCTACGGCGACCGCGACCGCCGCTGCTGGCTGACCGCCTCGCCCGACCAGCGCGGCGAGGGCCCCGAGTCCTGCCGGGGCTGTCCGGTCTATGTCGAACAAAAAGGCGACGAGATCCAGGATCTGGCCGAAACCTTCGACGTCATGGCCGTTTCGCTCAAAACCCACCTCGACGAGCTGCGCCGGGCCGAACGGGTGCTTTCCCGCCAGGAGCGCCAGCTGCGCACCATCCTCGACGCCAACCCGGACTTCGTGTGCCTGCTCGACGAAAAGCTGACCTATCTGGCCGTCAACCGCTCCTTCGCCGCCTTTGTCGAGGCCGATCCCCGCGACATCGTCGGGGCCACCGACCGCGACGTGTTCCCGGCCGACGAGGGCGAGGCCATGCACCGGGAAAACGCCCTGGTGCTCGCCTCGGGACGGCCGAGCGACCGCGAGGTGTCGCAGCGCCGGGACGGAAGCACCCTGTGGCTGCACGTGGTGCGCGTGCCCATCACCGACGGCAAGGGCCGCACCATCGGCATACTGCGCACGGCCCGCGACGTCACCCAGATCAAGCAGTTCCAGGAACAGCTCATCCAGTCCCAGAAGATGGAATCCCTGGGCAAGCTGGCCGGCGGCGTGGCCCACGAGATCAACACGCCCCTTGGCGTCATTCTCGGCTATTCCCAGCTGCTCCAGGACGACGTGGCCCCCGACAGCCAGATCCACGCGGATTTGCAAACCATCGAGAAACAGGCCAAGGTCTGCCGCAAGATCGTGGCCGATCTGCTGGGTTTTTCCCGGCAGGCCGAAAGCGCCAAGATCGAAATGTGCTTCAACAATTCGCTGATGGAGGCCATCACCCTGGTGCGTCACGCCTTTTCCCTGGAGCGGACCGAGATCGTCACCGACCTCGACGAACGCATGCCCATCATTTACGGCGACCCGGAAAAGCTCAAGCAGGTCTGGATCAACCTGCTCTCCAACGCCCGTGACGCCATGGGCTCCTCCGGCGGCACGCTGCTTGTGCGCTCGCGCCTTTTCACCGCCGAACAAAAGGTCACGGCCTGGTTCGCCGACACCGGACCAGGCGTGCCGGCCGAACACCGCGGCCGCCTGTTCGATCCCTTTTTCACCACCAAGCCCGTGGGCCAGGGCACCGGGCTCGGGCTGTCCGTCTCCTTTGGCATCATCCAGGACCACGGCGGCACCATCAGCCTGCAAACACCCGTTCCCCCCGGCTTTTTCGACGATCTGGACCTCGGCGACGCGGCCGGCCCGGGGACCGTCTTCATTGTGGACCTGCCGCTCGATCACGAAGAAACCCTCGCCGGCCCCTGGGCCGCCGAGCCCCTGGAGGAATAACCCCCATGGCCGACATCATCGTGCTGGACGACGTCATTGACGCCGGCGTGGTCATCAAACGCATTCTCGAACGCAAAGGGCACACGGTCGGCGTCTTCACCGAGGAGGAGGAGGCGCTCGCCCACGTGGCCAAGAAAAAGCCCGCCCTGGCCATTCTCGACATGAAGCTCAAAAAGCTCAGCGGCGTGGAAGTGCTCGAGGAAATCAAGAAACGTTCGCCCGAGACCCGGGTCATCATGCTGACCGGCTACCCCACCCTGGAAACGGCCCGGGAGTCGGTGCGCCTGGGCGCCTGCGAGTATTGCGTCAAGCCCATCGACAAGGAAGAGCTCGAGCGCAAGGTGGAAGAGGCCCTGGCCATGCCGCTGGGCGGTTAGGCGCGGGGAGCAGGCGTGTTTTCCAAGGAGCTTTTCCGCCGCTGGACCTACCAGGTCTTCGCCCCGGGCGTGCTGTTGCGCGAAAAATACAATGCCTTCCGCGAGTTGCTGCGCTTTGACGACGCCTGCCTGGACCTGATCGCCGCCATCGAGGACATCCACTACGGCTCGGCCCAGGCGGACTGGGCCCGGGTGGTGCACCTGACGAAGCGGCTGCGCCTGGCCGTGGCCGAAATGGTCAAGCGGCTCGGCCGGCTGTCCCCGACCCGGCACCTGGATCTGGCCGAGTACGCCAAGAAAGTGGATTTCTACGTCCAGATGGCCCTGGACGTGCCCACCGGGGACATGAGCGAACCCTTTGTGCGGCCCCTGGCCGAGGTGGCCGGGAACCCGGCCGCGGCCGGCGGCAAGGCGGCCAATCTGGGCCGGGCCGCCACCGAGGCCGGCGTGCCCGTGCCGCCCGGGTTCGTGGTCACCACCGGCGCCTTCCGCTATTTCCTGGAAGTCACCGAACTGCGCCCCCGGATCAACCGCTGGCTGCGCCGGGTGGACCTGTCCCGCCCCGGCGACGTGGCCGAGGCCGCCACCGCCATCCGCGAGCTCGTCCTGAACGCGCCCCTGCCCGACGAAGTGGCCGGCCCCCTGGAGGCCGCGGCCAAGGCCCTGGCCGTGGGCCCCAATGGCGCGCCCCTGCTTTTGGCCGCCCGCAGCTCGGCCGTGGCCGAAGACGGCCGGGCCTCGTTCGCCGGGCAATACGAAAGCCTGCTCGACGTGCCGGCGCAGGAGGCCGTCGCCGCCTACCGCAAGGTCGTGGCCGGCAAGTACGCCACCAAGGCCATCACCTACCGGGTGCTCACCGGCTACGCCGACGAGGAAACGCCCATGGCCGTGCTCTACCTGCCCATGGTGCCGGCCGCGGCCTCGGGCGTGCTCTACACCCGCGACAGCGCCGATTACGACGCGCCCATGGCCGTCTACGCCGTGCCGGGCCTGGGGGCCGGGCTGGTGGAAGGCGCGACCAGCCCGGAACGGCTGGCCCTGTCCCACGAGCCGCCCCATTTCCTGCTCGACCGCCAACGCCTCGACGGCCCGGTCCTGTCCGACGCCCAAGCCGCCCGGCTGGCCGCCCTGGGACTCACCCTGGAAAAGACCTTTCGCGCGCCCCAGGACGTGGAATGGGTGCTCGGCCCCAACGACACCCTGGCCGTGGTCCAGACCCGGCCCATGGCCGTGGAGATGGACGACCAGGAGGCCGCCGCCGCCACCGCGCCCGAATCGCGCCCGGGCATCCCGCCC
>JAFABC010000065.1 GCA_023426275.1 Pseudomonadota bacterium
GAACAATTGCGCGACCAGACAGGCACAGGCACCGCAGCCAAACGCACGACCACCCGGCCGGCCAGACGTCCGCCCCCCTTTCGGGAGAGTCCGGGAGGGGGCGTCCCCCCCCCGGCCGCCGGAGGCCTCTTCCTGCTGCTTGCCGTCTCTATGGATTGCAGACCTTGCAGGGGCGATACCCGGCGGCGATGGCCGCCTCCCTGCTTGGAAACGGCACGGTGCAGGCCTTGCAAGTGTAGTAGCGGCACCCTGGACGATGGGACACATGCGATTTGGCGTTGCCGTGAAAAACCATGCCCTGCGCCACGGCCATGCCGACGGCGAGCAATACGGCCAGACAGACCGCCGCCGCCACGCGAGGGGTGAAATTGCGCATCCCGGTCTCCTCTTTGGTGTTCGATAGCCTGGGAATGCGGGGAAAGGCAATGCGGGGGCGCGCTGTCGCGTCGTTCCGGGGTGTGCAAAAAGAAAAAACCCGGACATCTTGCGATGCCCGGGGGGATTGGCTGCTGGCGGAGAGGGAGGGATTTGAACCCTCGATCAGGTTTTAAGCCCGATACCCGCTTAGCAGGCGAGCGCCTTCGGCCAACTCGGCCACCTCTCCGCAACACGGACTGATAAACAGTTGTCGGTCAGGGGTCAAGGAAAAACTGCCAACCCGCGTTGCGGAAAGCGTTTTCGTTCTTTACAGAGCACTGCCCCCACGGCTATGCTCCCCCTTCGGCACACTCAAGCCCCCTCAAAAGGAGTCCAGGGCATGAAAAAGTTCGCGCGTATGGAGCGTCTTCCCCCATACGTTTTCGCCACCGTCAACGAGCTGAAAATGCAGATGCGGCGGCGAAACGAAGACGTCATCGACCTCGGCATGGGCAACCCCGACCTGCCCACGCCCCCGCACATTGTCGAAAAGCTGATCGAAGCCGCCCAGAAGCCGGTCAACCATCGCTATTCCGCATCGCGGGGCATCAAGGGCCTGCGTACGGCCATCTCCGGCTGGTACAAGCGGCGCTTCGACGTGGACATCGATCCCGAAACCGAGGCCGTCGTCACCCTGGGCGCGAAGGAAGGCATGGCGCATCTGGCCCTGGTCATGCTCTCGCCCGGCGACGTCGTCTTCGCCACGGACCCCTCCTATCCCATCCATCCGTATTCCTGCATCATCGCGGGGGCGGACGTGCGCCGCATTCCCATCAGCTGCGACAGCGACTTTTTCGAGGACCTGTTGCAGGCCACCCGGCAGACGTGGCCCCAGCCGAAGCTGCTCATCATCTCCTTTCCGCACAACCCCACCACGGCCATCGTGGATATCGACTTTTTCCAGCGTATCGTGGACTTCGCCAAGGAACACGATATGATGGTCATCCACGACTTCGCCTATGCCGATTACGGCCTGGACGGCTACCAGCCGCCGAGCTTTTTGCAGGCCAAGGGCGCCAAGGACGTGGGCGTGGAATTCTTTTCCATGAGCAAGAGCTATTCCATGGCCGGCTGGCGCGTGGGTTACTGCTGCGGCAACCCGGAGATGGTCCACGCCCTGACGCGCATCAAGAGCTATCTGGACTATGGGATGTTCCAGCCCATCCAGATCGCCGCCACCGTGGCCCTCAACGGACCGCAGGAGTGCGTGACCGAGATCCGCAACGTCTATCAGGACCGCCGCGACGCCCTCATCGACGGGCTGGCCCGGGCCGGCTGGGACGTGCCGTCGCCCAAGTCCACCATGTTCGTGTGGGCCAAGATCCCGGAAGAGTTCGCCCACATGAAGTCCGTGGAATTTTCCAAGTTGCTGCTGCGCGAGTGCAGCGTGGCGGTGTCGCCGGGCCTTGGTTTCGGCCACTTCGGCGACGACCACGTCCGGTTCTCCCTGGTGGAAAACCGGCATCGCATCAATCAGGCCACGCGCAACATCAAAAAAGTATTCTCAGGGTAGACGCCCATGAACGACCGTCCCGTCCATATCGGTCTGGCCGGACTCGGCACTGTCGGGTCCGGCCTTGTGGCCATTCTTGAGCGGAATGCCGACTGGATCGCGTTGCGTCTGGGGCGCCGGCTTGTCCTGAGCAAGGTGCTCGTGCGCGATCCGGCCAAGCCGCGCGCGGTGGCGCTGCCGCCCGAAGTCGGTCTCGTCACCGATCCGGATGCCCTGGTGAACGACCCGGACATTGATATCGTGGTCGAGCTCATGGGGGGCACGGGAGCGGCTTTTTCCCTGATCCACAAGGCGCTTTCCGCCGGCAAGCATGTGGTCACGGCCAACAAGGCCCTGCTTGCCGAGCGCGGACCCGAGCTTTTCGCCCTGGCCGCCGGGAAGGGCCTGGGACTGTACTACGAAGCCAGCTGCGCCGGGGCCATCCCCATTGTCGAGACCCTGAAGCAGTCCCTGGCCGGCAACCGCATCGTCAGCATCATCGGCATCCTGAACGGGACGGCCAACTACATATTAAGCAGCATGAGCGACAAGGGGCTGTCCTTTGCCGCGGCCCTGCGGCAGGCCCAGGAGCTGGGCTATGCCGAGGCCGATCCCACCCTCGACATCGAGGGGGTCGACGCGGCCCACAAGCTCATCCTGCTCATCCGGCTCGCCTATGGCCAGAATCTTCCCCTGGACAAGCTGTCCGTGGAGGGGATCACCAAGGTGACGCCCGAGGACATCCGGTTCGCCGACGAATTCGGCTACGTCATCAAGCTCATCGGACAGGTTCACGAGGTGGACGGCAAGCTGGCCGCCGGGGTCTGCCCCATGCTCGTGCACAAGGACTTTCTGCTGGCCAGCGTGCGCGGGGCGTTTAACGCCGTGCGCGTCGAGGGCGACGCCTCCGGGCCCATCCTGCTGCACGGCAAGGGCGCGGGCGACCTGCCCACGGGCAGCGCCGTGCTGGCCGACATCCTGGCCCTGGCCCGCGAGGGCATGATCCCCAACAACACCGGCTTTTTGACCGAACCCTTGCCCGATGCCGTGCTGCCGGACCCCAACGACGCCATCTGCCCCCATTACATCCACTTCACGGTCAAGGATCAGTCCGGCGTCATGGCCGCCATTTCCAAGTCCATGGACGTGCACGGGGTGAGCATCCGCCAGGCCGTGCAGAAGGGCGACCCCGAAGAGGGGTATGTGCCCATCGTGTTTTTGACCCATGAAGCCACCGAACGGGCGATCCAGGGCGTGCTGGAAGACGCCGCCGCCATGCCGTTTATCAAACCCGGGACCGTGCACTTTCGCGTGCTGTAGGCCCTGGGAGCTTTCCCGCATGGAGACGGGGGCAGGGGCACCCCCCCGTCCTTGCCTCCGTCAAAGTTTTTGAAGAGAGTCCCGGGGGAAGCCTTTTGCACAAGGTTTCTCCCGGGTCGCCGGAGGCATTTCGTGTCCAATTCCCCAACAAAGCTCGTTTTTCTGATTGCCGACGGCATGGGCGACCGTCCCGTTGACGTCCTTGGCGGCAAGACCCCCATGGAAGCGGCGGCAACGCCCGTCATGGACAAGCTGGCCCGGGAAGGCCGCGTGGGCCTGTGCCGCACCGTGCCCGAGGGCATGGCTCCTGGCTCGGACGTGGCCAACATGGCGCTGCTGGGGTTCGATCCGGCCGTGCACCACACCGGGCGCGGTCCCATCGAGGCGGCGGCGCTCGGCCTGGAGCTCGGGGCCGACGACGTGGTGTTCCGGCTCAACACCGTGACCGTGAGCGAATTTTCCGATGCCGGCCTCATGCGCGATTATTCGGCCGGCCACATCGCGACCGAGACGTCCACCAAGCTCATCGAAAAGCTGGCCAACGCCGGTCTGCCGGAAGGCTACGCGCTTTTTCCGGGCGTGCAGTACCGGCACCTGCTCGTGGCCCGGGGCGCGGCCGACCGGGAAGAGGCGAAAATCGCCGTGCGCCCGCCCCATGACATTACCGACCAGGGCATCGCCGCCGACATGGAGCAGTTTCGCCGCGTCCCGGCCTTGTGGGCGTTCCTGGAGCGGGCGGCCGCCCTGCTGGCCGGCGCGGACAATCCCAGCAAGGCCAATGCCGTCTGGCCCTGGGGCCAGGGCCGGGCCCTGCATCTGCCGGATTTCACCGCCACCTTCGGCCTGCGCGGGGCCGTGGTATCGGCCGTGGATCTCGTCAAGGGCCTGGGGAGGGCGGCCGGCATGGCCGTGCTGGACGTGCCCGGGGCCACGGGGTTGCTCGACACCAATTACGAGGGCAAGGTCGCGGCCGCGCTGGAGTTTTTGAAGGACGGCGATTTTGTCTTCGTCCATGTCGAGGCGCCGGACGAATGCGGCCATGGCGGCGACGCCGCAGCCAAGACCGAGGCCGTCAGCCGCTTCGACGCCCGCATCGTCGCACCCATGGTCGCGGCCCTGGGCGGGACGGCCGCCTTTCTCGTGGCCTGCGACCATCCCACGCCCATTGCCCTGCGCACGCACAGTTCCGATCCCGTGCCTTTCCTTTTTTGGAAGCAGGGGGTAACGCCTTCCGGTGTGGCCGCCTTCAGCGAACGGGAAGCGGCCACAACGGGCCTGTCCGTCGCGCCGGGCCACGAATTGCTGGCCACGGCCGCCGCCTGGGCCAGGGCATAGGAACCATAGCAGACCAATGGCGCCGATCCTCAAACCCGAAGCGTTTCCCCGGCCGGATTCGCGACTGCGTCTCACCGTGTCCTACGGCGAGACCGACCGCATGGGCTATGCCTATTACGGCCACTACCCGCATTGGTTCGAGCGGGGCAGGGGGCATTTCATCCGGGAGCGGGGCATGAGCTACGGGGAGGTGGAGGCGCGTGGCGTCTGGCTGCCCGTGCGCGATATGGCCGTGCGCTATCTGCGACCCGCCCATTACGACGACGAGGTGACGGTGCGCACCGGCATCAGCGCCTGGGGCCGCGCCTCGATCACCTTTGTCTATCAGGTCTTTGGTCCGCCGGACGACAGCGTGTTGCTGGCCGCCGGCGAGACCCTGCACGCCTGCACGTCCACCGAAGGCCGCCCCATGGCGGTTCCGGGCTGGCTGCGGGAACTCTTTTCCGTTTAACGCTCTTTTTTTCAACCTATCGTTATCATGTTCATCGACATCCATACCCACGCCTATCATCCGAAAATCGCGGACAAGGTCCTGGCCCAACTCGAAGGGCACTACGGCATCAAACCCGTCGGCACCGGCCAGATGGACGACCTGCTGGCCCGGGCCAAGGCAGCCGGACTCGACCGGGTGGTGGTGCATAACGCCGCCACCGCGCCGGCGCAGGTGATCCCGGCCAACAACTGGGCCATCCACATCCATCGGGAATATCCCGAAGTGGTGTCCTTTGGCACGCTGCACCCGGATTATCCGAATTTCGAACGCGAACTGGAACGTCTCCGGCGAAACGGCATCAAGGGCATCAAGTTCCACGCCGATTTTCAGGGCTTCCGCCTGGACGACCACAGGTTATGGCCCATTTTCGAGGCGCTTTCCGGCAAGTTCGTCGTCATGCTGCATGTGGGCGACCGGCTGCCGCCCGACCAGAACAACTCCTCTCCGGACAAGGTGGCGGCCATCCTGCGCGATTTTCCGCAGCTGACCGTTATCGCGGCCCACATGGGCGGCTATCTGCACTGGCAATACGTGCTGGAACATCTTGTAGGCAAGAATGTCTATATTGATACGTCGAGCACGTTGTCCTTTATTGACAATGACACATTGCGGCGCATCGTCGATGGGCATCCCCGCGAACGCATTCTTTTCGGCAGCGACTATCCGTTGTTCGATCCGGGTGACGAGATCGCACTGTTGCGCAAGCGGCTTTCACTGCGCGATGCCGAGCTCGAAGCCATGTTGTCCGCCGGAGCGGCGCTTTTTCAATAACACAAATGTCTGTTGACTTTTCCCGGGACCTCGTGCTGCAACGGCGAGGCCCCGGTCTTGACGTTCGCCATGTGTTTCCCGCCGGGGCCAAGGAGAATGTCTATGTCGATCCGTCTGCAGATTCTTTGCTCCCTCGGCCTCATGTTCCTGCTCAGTTGCGTCATGTTCGCCGCGACATGGACGCTTACTTCCCAACAGAAAAGTGAAGGACTGGTCATCAATCTGGCCGGTCGTCAGCGGATGCAGGCCCAGAAAATCGCCAAGGAAACCCTCGCCTATGCCCATCAGGTTGCGGGAGGCGACACGTCGACCGCACTGGCCGACACAATCCGGCAGCGCCTGGACGCCCTGACGCAACTGCAAAATACCCTGATTCACGGTGGACGGCACCAAAACGGCGCGACTGTCGACATTCCCGCGTCCACGGGAGCCACCGCATCCTTGCTGCAGGCCGCCTCGGCCCGCATCGCCCCCTTCCGGCGCGAAGTGGACACCATCCTGTCGAGCGGCAAAGGCGACACCGCGCCGCAGTTGCTGGCGGCCTCGGATGCGCTCGTGTCCGCGCAGGACAAGGCCGTGACCAGCCTGCAACACGATGCCGAAACCAACGTGTCCATGCTCATGATCATCCAGGCCTCGGGCATGGCGCTCGGGGCGATTATTTTTGTCCTGGTTCTTTTTGCCCTGGGACGCTCGTTGCGCCGGCCGTTGTCGCGGCTGTGCGCCTATGCCGGGGCCGTGGCCGGCGGTGACCTCAAGGCCCGGGCCGACGGCTTTTTCCCGCCGGAACTGGCCTCCCTCCGCGACGCCATGGCCCGCATGGTGGCCGCGCTGGAAGACAAGATGGGGGAAGCCCGGGAGAAGGGACGCGAGGCCGAATCCCATGCCGCCGAGGCCGATGCCGCCCTGGAAACCGCCCGGCGCCAGGAACAGCGCTCCAACGAGCTGCTGGCCAGGATGCATGACGCGGCCGGCCGGGCCCGTGGCGTCTCCACATCCATGTTGCAGGCCTCGTCCGAACTGCTCGGCGAGTCCGAGCAGGTGGCCGAAGGCGCGCGGCAGCAGCGCGACCGCATGATCGAAACGGCCACGGCCATGGAAGAGATGAACGCCACCGTGCTCGAAGTGGCCCGCAACGCCGGTTCCGCCGCCGCCAGCGCCGATGCGGCCAGGGGCAAGGCCGTCACCGGGGCCGAAGGCGTGTGCTCGGCCGTGGCCTCCATCGAAACCATCCGCCAGCGCATCCTGGACCTTCGGGAATCCATGACCCGGCTGGGACAGCAGGCCGACAACATCGGCAGCATCATGAACGTCATTTCCGACATCGCCGACCAGACCAACCTGCTGGCCTTAAACGCCGCCATCGAGGCGGCCCGGGCCGGCGAGGCCGGGCGCGGCTTCGCCGTGGTGGCCGACGAGGTGCGCAAG
>JAFABC010000148.1 GCA_023426275.1 Pseudomonadota bacterium
ACGCTGGCGCACCTTGGCAACATTGCGCCGCCAAACGTTCGAAGCCCGACCAACCGGGCAACCGCCCACCGGCCCCTTTCGGGAGGGTCCGGGAGGGGGTGCCCCCCTCCCGGCCGCCGGAGGCATCACAAAAACAACGCGGCGCACGCCCTAGGGCATGCTCAGGTAGCGGGCGTCCATCCAGCCGGAGACGCCGGAGTCGGTGACCACGATGCGGGCCCAGCCGTTCTGGTATTCATAGACCCGGACCGGCTGGCTGCGGTAGACGACGGTGCGCACTTCGCAGCTGGGCGCCGGGCAGGCCCGGACGTTGACCGAATCGGCGCCGACGACGCGGATGTAGCCGGCCGGCGGCGGCGGCGTGAGGTCGATGGACAGGCTGCATCCGAAAACGAGCACCGTCAGCAGCATGAGCGGACCGAAGACACGGGTCAGTTTGCTTTTCATGCGTTCCCCCTCGCGCGAGACTACGCGGACTTTCCTTTTTCATGCCCGAGCCGTCACGCTTTGTCCAGGAATTCCTTGACTTTTTGTTAAATTTCGCGCCACAGGATCAGGATGAAGCTCACCGTGCTTGTGGACAACAACACCCTGACCGACCGCTATCTGCTTGGCGAGCCGGGCCTGTCCCTGCTTTTGGATGACGGCGGGCAACGGGTGCTTTTCGATTGCGGCTATTCCGACGTGTTGTGCGTCAACGCCGCCCGCCTGGGCGAGGACCTCGGCAGCCTCGATGTGGTGGCCATTTCCCACGGCCATCTGGACCACACCTGGGGGTTGGCCCATCTGGTGTCGCGGTTCACCGAACAGGCCATCGAGGGCCGGCTACCCAAACGCCCGCTGCTGGTGGCCCATCCCGAGGCCTTTGCCCCGCGCCGGTTAAACGGCATGCCCATCGGCTCGCTGGTGTCCGAGACGGTGCTCGGCGATCATTTTACCCCGCGCCTGACCCGCGAGCCGCTGCGCCTGACCGACTGGCTGTTTTTTCTGGGCGAGATTCCCCGGCAGTTCGACTTCGAGGCCGCGCCGCCCATCGGCGTGCGCCTGACCAGGGCCGGGGCCAGACCGGACACCCTGCCCGACGATACCGCCCTGGCCTATCTGGGCGAGGACGGGCTGGTCATCATCACGGGCTGTTCCCATGCCGGCATTTGCAATATCGTGGCCCACGCCCGCGAGGTCACGGGGGAAACCCGGGTGGCCGCCATTGTCGGCGGCCTGCACCTGCACGACGCCCCGCCCGGGCGCGTGGCCGCCGTGGCCGACTGGCTGGCCGGGGCGGGCGTTTCCGCCATCCATCCCTGCCACTGCACGGGGCTGGCCGCCGCCATGGCCCTGGGCGCGCGGCTTCCCGTCCACGAGGTCGGGGTGGGGCGGACCCTGGACTTCACCTGACCCCTTTCCGGCCGATTGCCGCGACCGCCGCTTTTGCTTATACGAGTCTGGAAGCCCCGTCTCCAAACCAGCGGGATTTCAAGGAGCGCCAACGCATGTGGGACGCCAAGTCTCCCCGTCACGATGTTTCCCGGCTGACCGAACAGGACGTTTACCTCTTCAAGCAAGGCAACCACTTCGACCTGGCCGACAAGCTCGGCTCCCGGACCATGGCCGTGGACGGCGACGCCGGCGTACACTTCGCCGTGTGGGCGCCCAACGCCAAGTCGGTGTCGGTGGTGGGCGATTTCAACGGCTGGGAGCCCGGCCGGCACGCCATGGCCGTGCGCGGCGACGGTTCGGGCATCCACGAATGTTTCATTCCCGGCCTGGGCAGCGGGGCCAAATACAAGTACCACATTCATTCGAGCGTGGGCGATTACCGGGCCGACAAGGGCGATCCCTACGCCTTTTACTGGGAGACCTCGCCGAACACGGCCTCCATTGTCTGGGATCTCGGCTACGACTGGCATGACGCCGCCTGGATGGCCGACCGCCACGAGAAAAACGGCTTTTCCGCCCCGGTGTCCATTTACGAGGTCCACCTGGGCTCGTTTAGGCGCGTGCACGAGGACCGCTACCGCTCCATGTCCTATCTGGAGCTGGCCGACCACCTCACCGAGCACGTGTTGCGGGCCGGTTTTTCCCACGTGGAATTCCTGCCCATCATGGAGCATCCCTTTTTCGGTTCCTGGGGCTACCAGACGCTTGGCTATTTCGCCCCGACCAGCCGGTTCGGCACGCCCCAGGACTTCATGACCCTGATCGACCGGCTGCACCAAAACGGCATCGGCGTGGTCCTCGACTGGGTGCCCTCCCACTTCCCCACCGACGGCTACGGCCTGTCCTTTTTCGACGGCACGCACCTGTACGAACACGCCGATCCCAAGAAGGGCTACCATCCCGACTGGAACTGCTACATCTTCAACACCGGCCGCTACGAGGTGCGTTCCTTCCTCATCTCCAGCGCCCTGTTCTGGCTTGGCCGCTACCATGTGGACGCCCTGCGCGTGGACGCCGTGGCCTCCATGCTCTACCTCGACTATTCACGCCGCGAGGGCGAGTGGATTCCCAACATCCACGGCGGCCGGGAGAACCTGGACAACATTGCCTTCCTGCGCCGCCTAAACGAGATGGTCTACACCCGTTTCCCCGGCACAGAGACCATTGCCGAGGAATCCACCTCCTGGCCCATGGTCTCCCGGCCGCCGTACCTGGGCGGCCTGGGCTTCGGCATGAAGTGGAACATGGGTTGGATGCACGACACGTTGCAGTATTTTTCCCGCGACCCCATCTTCCGCAAGTACCATCAGGGCGAGCTGACGTTCAGCATCTGGTACGCCTTTTCGGAAAACTTCGTCCTGGCCCTGTCCCACGACGAGGTGGTCTACGGAAAGGGCAGCCTGCTGGGGAAAATGCCGGGCGACGACTGGAAGCGCTTTGCCAACCTGCGCCTGCTCTACGGCTACATGTACGGCCATCCGGGCAAGAAGCTCCTGTTCATGGGCGGGGAATTCGGCCAGTGGCAGGAGTGGAACCACGATGCCGAGCCGCAGTGGGAGCTGCTCGAATCGCCGCCGCACCAGGGCATCCTGCAATGGGTGGCCGACCTCAATCATCTCTACCAATCGGAAAAGGCCCTGCACGAACGCGACTTCAAGGCCGAGGGCTTCGAGTGGATCGACTACCGTGACGCCGAGGCCAGCGTGCTGACCTTTTTGCGCCGGGGTAAAAAGCCCGAGGACATCGTGCTCGTGGCCCTCAACTTCACGCCCGTGCCGCGCGAGGGCTACCGCATCGGCGTGCCCGTGGCCGGGCTGTGGACCGAACTGCTCAACAGCGACGCCAAGGCCTACGGCGGCTCGGGCCTGGGCAACGCCGGCGCGGTCATGGCCGAGGCCGTGGAGAGCTTTGACCATCCCTATTCCCTGACCCTGACCCTGCCGCCCCTGGCCGCCGTGTTCCTGCGCCCGGCCCGGAGCTAGCGGCGAAAAAAGCGGGGCGGGGCAGGCGCTTCCGACGGCCGGGGGTGATGCCCCGAGGCTTCCCGTCCGGGGACGGCGGGGCGCGCGGCGCCCCTGGCCGGCCCCGGGCGGAAGCGGGGTGGTTTTGCCAAGGCAATCCCTTTGATGCTACCCGGTTGCGAAAGCGCGCTGCGGCACGAGGGCAGGGCGCGGCCCGGGTGGCTTCGCCGTTGGCGGGGCAGGGGGGCGAAAAGGAGGGATGGATGACGGCGGAAGCCAAGGCCCCGGTGCTGGTCATGGTGCTCAAGGGCTACCCACGCCTGTCCGAGACGTTTATTGCCAACGAGATCCTGCTGCTCGAATCCCTGGGCTTCCGGGTGCGCATCGTGTCCATGCGCGATCCCCGCGAACCGGCCCGCCATGCCGTGATCTTTCGCATCAAGGCCGACGTGGTCTATCTGCCCGACCGCATCCTCCCGGCCCTTGGCACGCTGCTCTACGAAAATTTCCGCGCCGCCCTGGATGCGCCGGCCGGCTATCTGCGCGCCACCTGGCTGATGCTGCGCCATCTGGTGCGCACGCGCAAATCCGCCACCCTCAAGCATCTGCTTCAGGCCGGTTTCCTGTGCCGCCGGGCCCTGGCCCCGGGCGAGCCGGCCCATCTGCACGCCCACTTCGCCCATTCGCCCACCTCGGTGGCGATGTACGCCGGACTTATAAGCGGCCTGCCCGTGAGCTTCACCGGCCACGCCAAGGACGTCTGGACCCAGGACCCGGCCAAGCTGGCCGCCAAGATCGGCCGGGCCGCCTTCGTCGTCACCTGCACCCGGGCCAATGCCGCCTACCTGCGCCGGCTGTCGCCGAATGGCACCCCGGTCTACGGCGTCTACCATGGCATCGACCTGGCCCTGTTCGACGGCGTGCGGGACGGGGCGGGCGCGCCGCCGCCCTGGCGGGTGCTGACCGTGGCCCGGCTGACGGCCAAAAAGGGCCTCGACACCGTACTGGCCGCCCTGGCCATCCTGGCCGGCGAGGGCCTGGAGTGCACCCTGGACCTCGTGGGCGAGGGCGAGGAGCGCGGGGCGCTGGAGCGGCAGGTCCGGGAGCTGGGGCTTGCCGACCGGGTGACCTTTCACGGGGCCTTGCCCCACGAGGACGTGCTCGGCCTCTACCGCCGGGCCCACGCCTTCACCCTGGGCTGCCGCGTGCTGCCAAACGGTGACCGCGACGGCGTGCCCAACGTCCTGGTCGAGGCCATGGCCATGAGCGTGCCCGTGGCCGCCACCAATGTGTCGGCCCTGCCGGAGCTGGCCCGCGACAATGAAACGGCCCTGACCTGTCCGCCGGACGATCCGGTGGCCCTGGCCGGCTGCCTGCGCCGGCTGTTCGGCGATCCCGCCTTGCGCGAACGGTTGACCGGGGCGGCCCGGGAGGCCGTGGCCCGCGATTTCGACAACGTGGCCAACGCCCGGGAGCTGGCCGCCATCTTCGCCCGCCATGCCGGAGCCCCGGCAGGCATCTTTGCCGCCACGGCCCGGGTGTCGCCGTGAAGGTCGCCCTGTACGCACCGTTCAAACCTCTGGATCATCCCGAGCCCTCGGGCGATCGCACCATCGGCCGCGAATTGGCCGCCGCCCTCGAAGACCGGGGCCTGACTATGGTGACGCCGACCCGGTTTCGGGCCCGCTGGCTCTCGGCCCGGCCCGGCCTGTGGCTCAAAGCCCTGGCCGCGCGCCGGGAGGCCCTGGAAACGGCGCGCCGGGAGCGGGTCGCGGCCTGGCTCACCTACCACGCCTACTACAAATCCCCGGATGTGATCGGCCCGTACGTGGCCGCCCGGCTCGGCATCCCCTACGTCATTTTCCAGGGCATCTATTCCACCAAGCCGCGCCGGCGGCTGCGCACGCGCCTTGGCTACGAGCTCAATCGCCGCGCCCTGCTGGCCGCCCGGCTGGTCTTTACCAACCGCCTGCTCGATCAGGTGAATTTGCGCCGCCTGCTGCCCGGGGACAGGGTCGTCTACGTGCGTCCCGGCATCGACCCGGCCGATTTCGCCTTTGACGCGGCCGCCCGCAAGGTCCTGCGCCGGGACTGGGGCGTGGGCAACACCCCGGTGGTGGTCACGGCGGCCATGTTTCGCGACGACGTGAAATCCGAAAGTCTGGCCTATCTGTTTTTGCGCCTGGGCGAACTGGCCCGGCGCGGTCTGTCCTTTTTTCTGGTCGTGGCCGGCGACGGCCCCCGGCACGCGGATCTGGCCGCCCTGGCCCGGCGCGAACTGCCGGAGAGGCACCGCTTCCTGGGACTGGTGCCGCGCGAACGCCTCGGCGCGGTCTACGGGGCCGGCGACCTCTTTGCCTTTCCGGGCATCCGCGAATCCCTGGGCATGGTCTATCTGGAAGCCCAGGCGGCGGGCCTGCCGGTGGCGGCGCTGGCCGACGGCGGCGTGCCCGAGGTGGTGGCGGCCGGCCACACCGGCCTGCTCACCCCGCCCGGCGACGACGCGGCCTACCGAGCCGCCCTGGCGGCGCTGCTCGGCGACAAGGCCCGGCGGCTGGCCATGGGCGAGGCCGCGGCCGTGTATGTGCGCGAGTTTCATGACCGTTCGAAAAATTATGGATTGGTGGCCGAGGCGTTGGG
>JAFABC010000194.1 GCA_023426275.1 Pseudomonadota bacterium
CCGGGGCGGGGGCGCCCGCCCCCGGCGGCGGCCCTACTTGAGGGCCAGCACCAGCCGGATGCACGACAGCGGTGCGCCGATGTGGTCGGGGTACGTTTCGATGGCCTGGGACAGGGCGTCGTAGGCCCGCTCCAGCAGGAAGCATTTGAGCAGCAGCAGACGGTCGCGCCGGGGCGGCAGAACGGGCGAGTCGCCCATCTGGGCGGCGTAGGCGCCGAAAAAGGCCCGGGACACGGCCTCGGCCCAGGGCCAGGCCCAACCGCTGCCCCGGCCCCAATCCTCGGGATGGCTCGTGCCGTAGCGGCCCACGCCCTCCTCGCCCACGGCGTAAAACGAATAGAACATGCCGGCCACGTCGCGGAAGGCCGAACGCTTGAGCCGCCGCTCGCCCAGGGTGCGCCGGGGATCGCCCTCGAAATCCACGATCACGAAGTCCTTGCCCGTAAAAAGCAGCTGCTCCAGGCGATAGTCGCCGTGAATGCGGATCTTGACCGTGTTGACCACGCCGGCCAGCAGACCGCCAAGGGCGTCCAGGGACTGCTGTTCCGCGTCCACGATGGCCTTGGCGTCGGCGCGCAACGCCTCGGGCACCGAGCCGATGCGCTTGGCCAAAAGAGCCGTGGTGCGCCGGATGCCGTTGCGGATGGTCTGGTAGACCGAACGCTGGTAGAGCTTGGTAAAGGGCTCGGGCGTAAACGCCCCGTCGCCGCGCGCCAGGGCCAGATGCATTTCCGCCGTGCGCCGGCCGAGCAGCCGGGCCATTTCCAGGTAGAACTCGTCGGCCATGCCGGCCATGGACTGGGCCATGTCCCGCTCCAGGATGCCGGGGATGCCGGCTTCGTCGGCCTGCTCGGGCAGGGCCCGGCGCTGCTCGAAATACCGCTCCAGATGTTCGAGGGTGTAGGCGTAGGCGTCCCGGCCGCCGGCGACGTATTCCTGGACCGTGGCCACGACGATGGCCTCGCCGCCGCCCTTGGCCTTGTACTCGACCACCCCGGCCAGACGCGGCACGTGGGGAAAGGCGGCAGGACCGTTTAAGTGGGACAGCAGCTCGGCCTCGGGATGGGGGCCGGTGTCCAGGCTGGCGTAGAACTTGAAAAAGAGCCTGGCGTCATAGGCCATGATGACGTTGCTCTGGTTGTCCTCGAACACCTTGGATTCGGGACAGGGATTTTCCGGGCAGACATCCTTGGGATAGTCGGCCTGGGGCTTGGTGGCGAGCACGCCGCCCTTGCCGCGAAGCCGCAGCTTGCGGGCCATGGCCTGCGGCCACCAGTCCCGCAGGGGCTCCAGGGCGAAGCCGTTGACCAGGATGCCTTCCCGGTCGGCATGGGACACGTGGGCCACCACGGCCCGGGGAATGTCCCGGAGCACGGCCGCGGCGGCGTCCCCGGAGGCCAGGGCCAGCACAAAGGGCAAAAGCCGGCTTTCACCGCTGATGGCGTGGATTTCCAGCAGCAGCAGCCAGGCCGTCAATCCCCGGGGGCCGATCGGCACGACGTCGAGGATGTCCACGCGCAAGGTGCCGGGCAAGGGCACGCCCGTGAGGCCCGAACGCCGGGCATGGGCGGGAAGGAGCTCCTCGGCCAGGGCCTTGCGGGCGTTGGTGCCGAGCTCGGAGCGCAGTTCCTGGCTCAACCGCATCCGCGGGGCCGCCTCGCCGCCCGGCACCGGCTGGGCCTGCTCGCGGATGAGACGGAACCAGTAATAGTCGTGTTGCCCGAGCGGCAACACGTAGGCGGCCTCGGTCACCACCGGAAAACGCGTGCCGGAGAGCACGTCCACGGGAATGAGCCCGACATGGGCCGACAGGTCGATGTGGGCGACCTGGGAAAAACGCGACAGGTTGACCACCACCAGGATGGTTTCGTCCTCGCAGGCGCGGGTGAAGGCCAGGACCTTGTTGTTGTCCAGGCGCAGGAAGGTGATGTCCCCGCGCCCGAGCGCCGGCAGCCGGCGGCGCAGGGCAATGACCCGGCGCATCCACCACAGGAAGGAGGACAGGTTGGCCTCCTGGTTCTCCACGTTGACGGCTTCGTAGTGGTACTGCGGATCGATGACCACGGGCAGATAGAGGTTTTGCGGATTGGCCCGGGAGAATCCGGCATTTTTGTCCGGGCTCCACTGCATGGGCGTGCGCACGCCGTCGCGGTCGCCCAGATGGAAATTGTCACCCATGCCGATTTCGTCGCCGTAATAGATGATGGGCGTGCCGGGAAAGGAAAACAAAATGAAGTTGATCAGCTCCATGCGCCGCCGGCTGCCCTGCATCAGCGGCGCCAGTCGCCGGCGGATGCCCAGGTTGATGCGTGCTTTCCGGTCCTTGGCGTAGACCCGGTACATGTAGTCGCGCTCCTCGTCCGAGACCATCTCCAGGGTCAGCTCGTCGTGGTTGCGCAAAAACATGGCCCACTGGCACGACGGCGGTATGGCCGGGGTCTGCTCCATGATGTCGAGGATGGGAAAGCGGTCCTCCATCATCAACGCCATGAAAATGCGCGGCATGATGGGGAAATGATAGGCCATGTGGCATTCGTCGCCATCACCGAAGTAGGCCACGGCGTCCTCGGGCCACTGGTTGGCCTCGGCCAGGAACATGCGGTTTTTGAACTTCCCGTCCACATGGGCCCGCAGCTTTTTGAGGAAGTCGTGGGTCTCGGGCAGGTTCTCGCAGTTGGTGCCCTGGCGCTCGAACAGATACGGCACGGCGTCGAGGCGCAGGCCGTCCACGCCGAGGGACAGCCAGAAATCCATGACCCGGGTGATCTCGCGGCGCACGCGGGGATTGTCGTAGTTGAGATCGGGCTGGTGGGAGTAGAAGCGGTGCCAGTAGTAGGCCTTGGCCTCGTGGTCGAAGGTCCAGTTGGAATGCTCGAAATCCTTGAAGATGATGCGCGCCTGCCGGTATTTGTCCGGGGTGTCGCTCCAGACATAGTAATCGCGCCAGGGCGAACCCGGTCCGGCCGCCCGGGAGCGCTGGAACCAGGGATGCTCCTTGGAGGTGTGGTTGACCACGAGCTCGGTGATGACCTTGAGGCCCCGGTCGTGGGCCTGCCGCAAAAACTCCTTGAAGTCACGCAACGTGCCGTAGTCGGGATGGATGCCGTAGTAATCGGCGATGTCGTAGCCGTCGTCGCGAAGCGGCGAGGGATAAAACGGCAGCAGCCACAGCGTGTCCACGCCAAGTCCGGCCAGATAGTCCAACCGGCTGGTCAGGCCGGGAAAATCGCCGATGCCATCGCCATTGCCATCCATAAAGGCCTTGACGTGCACCTCGTAGATGACGGCGTCCTTGTACCACAACGGATCATCGGCACCGGAAAAACGCTTTGGGGACATGCAAAAACGCTCCTTGTCGGCTTCTGATCCCCTTATACACAACCGGGACGTTTTTTCCAGGAAAATCAGCGCGCGACCACGGCAACGTCCACCCGGGCCGCTCCGGCCGCCCGCAAGGCCCGGCTGGCGGTGTCAATGGTGGCCCCGGTGGTCATGACGTCATCGACGAGCAGGACGCGCGCGCCGGCCACCACCGCCGGATCGGCGGCAAAGGCGCCCCGGATGTTGGCCAGCCGGCTGGCTCCGGGCAGACCGCTTTGGGGCGTGGTGTCGCGGATGCGGTGCAGACCCCGGCACAGGATGGGCCGGTGCAGGCGCGCGGCCAGCTCCCGGGACAGTTCCAGGCTCTGGTTGAAGCCGCGCCAGGCCAGCCGGCGCTGGTGCAGGGGCACCGGCACGAGGCAGTCCGGCCCGGCCGGATCCATGCCCCCGGGCCCCTCGCGCCCGGCGGCCCGGGCGTAAGCCTCGGCCAGCAGGCAGGCCAGCAGCCGGCCCTGGCCCAGCCGGCCGTGAAATTTGAGTCCCAGCACCAGTTCGCGCAGCAGGCCTTCGTAGCGGCCGTGAAAAGCCAGCCCGTCCCAGGTCCGGCCGTCGCGACGACAGGTTGGGCAGAGAAGCGGCGGCGCATCGGGATCGGCGGCGAGCTCACCACAGCGCGGGCAATAGCCGCCCCGGCGCGGGGCCAGCCGGGCGGCGCAGGCCGGGCACAGCGGCAAGGGGCCGGGCCGGGCCGGCAGCAGGCCCGAACAGGCCTGACACCGGTCGCCCAGGGCCAGCAGCCGCCGGCCCCAGTCGCCCAGGCGGCAGGCCAGCCGCCGCGCCACGTCAGCGGCAGGCACGGGCGGCGTCCCGGGCCAGGGCCCCGATCCGCTCCAGGGAGGCGGCGTCGCCGGCCAGATCGCCGGGGGCGTCCTGCCCGCGCAACAGACAGGAGCCGGCGATTTCCCGGCCCAGGGGCCAGAGGAAATATTTGAGCGTCAGCAGGCTGCCCTCGAAAAGCCGTTCCCCCCGGGGCCGGCCGGCCACGAGCAGCACATAGGCCGGGCGCGGGGCCGGCGCGGCCTGTCCGTCCGCCGCGGCCATCGCGGCCACACGGGCGGCATAGCGGCGCTGCACCCGGTCGATGAAGCCTTTAAACAACGCCGGAAGATGATAAAAATAAATGGGCGCGGCAAACGCCGCCACCGGGGATGTTTCGATCATGTCGAAGAGGGCCTCGGCCGCGTCCCCCGCCCGATTGAGCGGACAGCGGTGCCCGGGGCCGGCGCAGGCCTGACAGCCCTGGCACGGGGCCACGACGCGCTCGCGCAGGGCGACCACCCGTGGCGACAGCCCGGCCCCGGCCAGGCCGTCGGCAAAGGCCAGGCCGGCGGTGTCGGAGTTGCCGCCGGCCCGGGGGCCGCACAGAAAGACCGTGGCCGGCCCGGAGGGAGGCGTCACCCCGTGTACTCCGAGAAAAACGGGTTGTGCCGCATCTCGTCGCCAACGGTGGTGGCCAGCCCGTGGCCGCTGAGGATCATGGTGTTTTCCGGCAGGGTGAAGATGCCTTCGCGCACCGAGCGCATCAGGGCGTCGAAATCGCCGCCCGGAAAGTCCGTGCGTCCCACGGACCGGTACATGATGAGGTCGCCGACAAAAACCACGTCGGCCTGGGGAAAATAGTAGGACCGGCTGCCGGCGGAATGCCCCGGCGTGGCCAGCACCCGGCAGGGCTGGCCGAGCAGCGAGATCTCGCCGGGTCCCAGCGGCTCCCAGGTGAACGCGGGCACGAGCGGCAGGCCCATAAAGCCCCCCCGGCCCAGATCCGTCTCCATAAGCGGCGCATCCTCGGCCCCGGCGAAAATCGTGGCCCCGAACTCCCGGGCCAGCTCGCCCACGCCGTAAATATGGTCGCAGTGCAGGTGCGTCACCAGCACCGCTTCCAGGCTCAGGCCGCGTTCTTTCAAATATTGCGCAACAGCCGACGGTTCGCCGCCGACATCCACGGCGATGGCCGAGGACCCGTTTGTGGCCACATGGCAGTTGGTCTCCAAGGGGCCGATGGGAAACGTTTTGATATCCATGCCGCATCTCTCCTGCATCCGTGGTTTCGGCCCGGCGGCGCCCGCGCGCGCTCCGAGCGTGCTCCAAGCCGTGCCGTGTGGTCAGGTCCGCTGTCAAGCCCCCGGCCGCAAGTGCTTGTTTTCCCGGCGCGACGACGGTAGAGAACGGTCCCATGCAGCCAAATCGTGCGCAAATCACTTTTTCGGGGCCGGAGCTGACCCAACGCGACCTGATTGTCAACGAACAGTTCCTGCGCAACACGTTTTCGGGCTTTCTGAGCTTTAAAACGCACAGCCTGTACTTCCCGCGCGCCGACGACGCCCCGGGCACCAACGGGTTCGGCGAAAATTTCACCCTGGCCGCGCATCTGCCCGGCGAACGCAAGGTGCTCATCCCCCTGGCCACGGACGGCGTGCTGCTTGGCGTGTTCGTAGCCAGGGGGGCGGGCGTGACCGCGCCGCGCACGCTGCTGCCCCTGCTCGCCCGCGTGGGGACCATGGCCCTGACCCAGATCCGGCAATCCCGGGCCCTTGTCACCGACGCCCTGACCGGCCTCGGCACGGGCGAGGCGCTGCTGGCCGCCCTGGAGCGCGAAATCGAACTGGTCCAGGACCGCATCCTGCCCGGCTCGGCCAGTCTGGTGGACCCGGGCATGACCGCCCCGCGCGGCGGCTTCGGCCTAGTTGTCCTCGACCTCGACCTGTTTAGCCGCGTGGCCGGCTCGCACGGCTTCCTCACGGCCGACGCCACCCTGGCCAAGGTGGGCGAGCTGTTCGCGCGGCTGTGCCCCCACGACGCCCTGGCCGCCCGGTTTCACGACGATCTGTTCGGCCTGTTTCTGCCCGGGGCCTCGGCGGCCCGCTGCCGGGAGGAGGCCGAACATTTCCTGCGGGAGCTGGCCCACCTCGCCTTTCCCGTGTCGGCCACGGGCGAGGCCTTCCGCCTGACGGCCAGCGCCGGCTGCACGGCCTACCCCCAGGACATGCGCGGCGGCCAGTTCGTGGCCCCGCCGGCCGAACAGGCCCGGGTGCTCGTGCGCAAGGCCCACAAGGCCCTGGCCGTGGCCAAGGACCTGGGCCGCGATCAGGTCATGGCCTACCACCGCATCCTGGCCGAAGGCGGCATGGTGCTCGAAACCCTGCCCTTGTCGCGCTTTTCCGTGAGCCTCGGCCGCTGGGTCGGGGCCGAGCCCGGCCAGCGGTTCCTGGTCTGGTCGCCGCGCAACGAACGCCCGCGCGACATCCGCAAATCCGGCGGGGAACGGCTGTTCGGCCGCTCGCCGACCGTCATCAAGGGTGAAATCCTGCTGCTCGAAGTGGGCCAGGACATGGCCTTTGCCGAAGTGCTCCAGCAATCCGATCCGCACCTGACCATCGAACCCGGCGACCGGCTGCTGCTCGCGCCCCAGACCGGGGAGGACACCCGGGCCGATGACGCGTCCTGCGGCCCGCCCAGGCGCGACCCGGTGTCCGGGCTCTACGAGCATCGCGATTTCCTGCGCCTCGTCGCGGAGGATCGCGAAAAGCGGCAAACCTTTTCCCTGGTGCTGGTCCTGCTTCCGGAGACCGCGTCCGAGCGCCGCCCGGGACGCCCGGCCGAGGCCGACATGGCCGAGGCCACGGCGCTTTGCCGGACCCATTTCGGCCAGGACGCCCTGGGCGGCCGGTTCAGTTCGTCCAAGCTGGTGTTCTACCTGCCCGACAGCGACCAGGACAGCCTGCGGGAAATCGCCGAAGGGGCCTACGCCGCCCTGACCGACAGCCTGGGCGGCGCCCCGGCTATCGGCGTGGCCGGCTACCCCTGCCTCGACTACGCCCGGGCCGATGTGCCGGAAAACTGCCGCAAGGCCCTGGACCATGCCCTGCTCCTGCCGACCGGTCCCAAGCTCGCGGTGTTCGACTCCCTGTCCCTGACCGTCAGCGGCGACCGGATGTTCGCCATGGGCGACATCTACGCGGCCATGGAGGAATACAAGCAGGCCCTGCTCGCCGACGAAGGCAACATCCTGGCCCGCAACTCCCTGGGCATCTGCCTGGCCCGGCTGGGCCGGCTGGACAAGGCCCGGGCGGAATTCACCCGGGTCATCGGCAAGGACGCCAGGAACACCATGGCCCTGTACAACCTGGGCTGCGTGTGCCGCCGGCTCTCGGAAAGCAAGGCCGCCCGCGCCGCCTTCCAAAAATGTTTGCGGGCCGATCCCGGTCACGTCTACAGTCTGCTGCGCCTGGGCCGCATGGCCGAGGAAGACCGCCGGTACGAAATGGCCAACAAGTATTATCGCCGGGCCATGGAGGCAAACGGCGGCCCGGCCCTGACCCTGCGCCATCTGGCCCGGCTGGCCTTTGTCCGGGGACGCAGGGACGAGGCCCGGGAACACCTCCATCAGGCGTTGCTGCACGACCCGCGCGACGCCTTTTCCCTGCACCTGATGGCCCGGCTCTATCTGGAAGAGGGGCAGGACCCGGCCATTGCCGAGGCCATGGCCCGACAGGCCGCGGCCCTGCGCCCCGAGCGGGCCGAATTCTGGCGGGAGCTGGCCCGGGCCCTGGATGCGCAGGGCAAGGCCGACGAAGCCCGGGAAGCGCTCGCCCGGGCCGGCAGCGGCTAGAATGCGGCTGAAGCAGGGGATGCCTCCGGCGGCCGGGGGGCATGATGCCCCCCGGACCCCCTCAAAGGGGGACATCGCGCGGCGCGAAACGACGCTGGCAGCTCTTGGATGTGCGATTTCCCCTG
>JAFABC010000261.1 GCA_023426275.1 Pseudomonadota bacterium
GGCCGGAGTCGCTGGCGGGACGCCGCGCGGGCGTGGCCGGCTCCTTCTTGGGATCCGGCATGGAAATGATGCGGACCTTGGGGGCCGAGGGCTCGGGACGCCTGGGTTTGCGCCGGTTCTTTTCGGCATCCGCCTCGCCGGCGGCCGCGGCCTGGGCCGGGGCTTCCCGGTCGGCCGGAGCGGCGGGCTCGCTTTTTTCCGGCGTCGGCGCCTGCGGCGCGGCCGTGGCGGTCGGCTCGGGCGTGGCCTGCGGCTCCTGGCCGGCGGTTTCCACCGGAGCGGCGGGCGTCGCCGGCGCTTCCTGTTCGGGCGCGGCGGCCACCGTTTCAGCGGCCGGGGTCTCGGGCGCGACGGGCTCCGGTTCGGGTTCGGGCTCCGGCTGCACGGCCGGGCGGATCACCCGGGCGGTCTCCAGAATTTCGGGGCGCTCCGGCTTTTCCGCCACAGGCGCCTTTTCGGCCGGGGCTTCGACGACCTCGGCGACCACGGGAGCCTCGGGCTCCTGCGGTTCGGGCGCGGACGCCTCTTCCCGGGGTTCCTCGCGGGGGGCCTCGGCGGGCGGCGGCGTCGCGGCGGCCGCGGCCTCCTGGTCGCTTTCGTCCGTGGGCCGGGCTTCGGGTTCGGGGGGAGAGGGCGGGGCCGGGGGCACGGGGGCGGCTTTGCGGCGACGGACGATGACGCCGGGCTGGACCTCCGTATCGATGACCTGGGTGCGGCCGGTCTGGCCCTGGCGCACGCGGGCGCGCACTTGCGCGGCCTCCTCGTCGGAGAGCGTGGCCAACTGGCTTTTGACCTGGATGCCGAGCTCACGCAGGACCTGGAGCAACTCCTTGTTGCCGATCCCCAGTTCCCTGCTAATGTCCTTCATTTTGATTCTATTCACCTTGCCCCCTCCTCCGGCGTCCGGTCCTTCCGGAGTATTTCGAAAATTTCTCGGCGCACTCGGGGTTGGCGCAGAGATAGTGCCCCCGCCCGGGCATGACGCCCCGGGGATCGGACACGAGGCCGCCGTCGCCGCCTGGCGCGAAAACATGGCGGCGCAGCTGGCTTTTGGGAAAACGTCCCCGGCACATCACGCACATGCGCGTGGGGGAGGCGGGGCGCATTGTCGTCTCTTGTTGCTTCATCGGGTCGTATCCGTCTCCGGAGCGTTGTCGTCCGCGGCGTCTGCCGGAGCCTCGGCGTCCGGAGCGGGCGCGTCGGCCTGGGCGACGGGTTCGGTCGTGTCGGCTTCCGGAGCCGTGTCGGCTTCCGGCGCGTTTGCCGCTTCCTGCGCATCCGGCGCTTCGGGCGTTTCCGGCGTCTCGCCTTCGGCGTCCGCGTCGGCACCGGCCTCTTCGTCCTGCGCGGCGGCGGCGGCCGTGGCGCCCATGAGCTTGAGGGCCGCGCGCAGATCGTCACGCTTGGACGGGGTCATGCCGCTGATGGCGTCGATGGCCTCGTCGGGCGCGACGGCCAGCTGTTCCATGGACTCGAAGCCGGCGGCCAGGATGTTGTCCACGGGGATCTCGGCCACGCTCGCCAGCTGCTCCAGGAACTTCTTGGAGGCGTTGACCTCGCGGAAGCGGGATTCGGTAAAGATGTCGATCTTCCAGCCGAGCAGTTTGGCCGCGAGCTTGACGTTTTGGCCCTTGCGCCCGATGGCCAGGTTGAGCTGGTCGTCGGACACCACCACTTCCAGGGCCTTTTCGTCCTCGTCGACGGAAATGCGGGTGACGCGGGCCGGCGACAGGGCGTTGGCGGCGTAGGTGGCGATCTCGGGGTTCCAGACCACGATGTCGATGCGCTCGCCGCGCAGCTCCTGCACGATGTTCTGGATGCGCGACCCCCGGATGCCGACGCAGGCGCCCACGGGATCGACGTCGCGATCCTTGGAGATGACGGCCACCTTGGCCCGGGAGCCCGGATCGCGGGCCACGGCCACGATCTTGACCGTGCCGTCGGACACCTCGGGCACCTCGCGGGCGAAAAGCGCCTTCATGTAGTCGCCATGGGTGCGCGACACGATGATCTGCGGTCCCCGGCCCGAGGGCAGCACTTCGATGATGTAGGCCTGCACCCGGTCGCCGCGCTTGTAGCGCTCGCGGGGAATCTGCTCTTCCTTGGGCAACAGCGCCTCGGTGCGGCCGAGGTTGATGATCCAGCCGGTACGGTCGCGGCGCTGGATGATGCCCGAAATGATTTCGCCCTTGCGGTCCTTGTATTCCTCGTAAATGATCTCCTGCTCGGCATCGCGCATGCGCTGGATGATCACCTGCTTGGCGGACTGGGCGGCGATGCGGCCCAGATTCTCGACCGTGAGCTTGAAGCCCATTTCGTCGTCGAGGGCGACGTTGGGGTCGATGGCCTGGGCGTCGGACAGGCAGATTTCAACCGCCGGGTCGGCCACGTCGTCGTCTTCCACCACGACCTTGAACTGGTAGACCTCGATCTCCCCCTGCTCGTCGTTGTAGCTGACCTCCACGTCAAGGTTCTCGCCGTATTTGCGGATCACCGACGAACGGACGGCCTCCTCAAGGGTATCGACCAGCAGATCACGGTCGATGCCCCGGTCCTTGCTGATCTGATCGATGGCTTTTTTCAGTTCCGTCATGGGGTTCCCTCCGAGGCCCCGGACGAGGGATCGTCCTTGGCCACTTCTTCGGAAATGGCGTCAAAGGCGTGAATGAGGCGGATCTTCTCCGCCTCTTCGAAATCAAAGGCAAGGGCGAACGCGTTCGGCCCGGGATCGACGGTCATGGTGACGCGCGAGCCGTCGACCGTGGTCAGTGTTCCCCGGAAACGTTTGCGTCCGTCGCGTGGGACCGTGAGCTTGGCCTCGATCTCCCGGCCCAGGTAGGGCGGGAGCTGGCCGGCCTCGAAAAAACGGCGGCCAAGGCCCGGTGAGGACACTTCCAGCACGTAGGGGCCGTGAAACAGGTCTTCCATGTCGAGCAGGGTCCCGAGGTGGCGGCTGACCTTGGCGCATTCGTCAATGGTCACCCCCTGCCGCTCGGGTGTGCGCGGCGTGTCCGGGGCGAGATCGAGATACAGGCGCACCAGTTGGCGATGTCCCGACGCAGCCATTTCCACCCCCCAGGGCGCAAGGCCCATGGAGGCGAGATAGGGGGAGATAAGCTCCCGGATTTTTTCAGGCACGACGTTCGTTCGCTGCATGGCATCCTTTGTCAGCAAAAAAAAAGTGGACCGATCGTCAGGCCCACCTTGTCACAACAACCGGGTTGGTTGGGAGACTCAGGTTTGGAGCGGGCGACGAGGATCGAACTCGCGACACCAAGCTTGGGAAGCTTGTACTCTACCAGCTGAGCTACGCCCGCTCGAATGGGAGGAAATATCATCCTGCGTGGATTTGTCAAGGCCGTGTGTGTCCGCTTCGGAAAAAAACACCGCCCGTCGCGCCCGGTCCGGCCGTTGCGTCCGGGGCGGAATGGCTGGCCCGCAAGTTGCAAGTCCCGGGGCCAGGAGGACCCGCTTCATGGAAATGAGCATGTACAGCGCGCTTTTTGGGGCCTTGTCCACGGAAAAGCGTCTCGATCTGTCCGCCAATAATTTGGCGAACGTCAATACCACCGGCTACAAGCGCGACCGGGTCTCCTTCGAGGATACTTTTTTGCGCTACGCCCACGATTACCATGTCGATCCGCGCGGCAACATCCGGGCAAAAGAGCTTTTCCCCCGGGCCGACCTCATCGCCAAGCCGCGGCTGGCCCAGCAGCAGATCGATTTCAGCCAGGGGGCGTTGCAGCTGACCGGCAATCCCCTTGATCTGGCCATCCAGGGCCAGGGCTTTTTCAAGGTCGCCGGTCCGGGCGGCACGGCCTACACCCGAAACGGCGCGTTCCACCGTTCGGCCGAGGGAATGCTCGTCACCGACCAGGATCTGCCGGTGCTCGGCAACGGCGGCCCCATCCAGCTGCCCGAAGGCGCCGACATCTCCGTGGACGGGGCCGGCGCGATCTACGTCGACGGGGCGCAGGTGGGCCAGCTCGACGTGGTGCGCGTCCAAAATCCCGACGCCCTCAAGAAATACGGCGCCAATCTCTACATGCCCCAGGACGGGGCGACCATCCAGGAGGGGCCGGCCGAGGAGGCCGAAACGCAGGTGGCCCAGGGCTACCTGGAAAAGCCCAATGTCGAGGTGGTGGAGGAAATGGTCAACATGATCGAAACCCAGCGAACCTACGAGGCCTACCAGAAGGTCATTTCGGGCACGAACGACCTCGACACCAAGGCCATCCGCGTGGGCACGGACAAGTAGCCTGAAAGGACAACGGGAGGAAACCCGCCATGATGCGATCCCTTTGGACGGCCACCACCGGCATGGTGGCCATGCAGATGCAGATAGACACCATGTCCAACAACCTGGCCAACGTGAACACGGTGGGCTTCAAAAAGAGCCGGGCCGAATTCGAGGACCTCATGTACCAGACCCTCCAGGTGGCCGGCACCGAGACCGTGGGCGGCAACCGCCTGCCCACCGGGTTGCAGGTCGGCCTTGGCGTCAAGCCGACGACGGTGCACAAGTTCTTCACCCAGGGCGACCTGCAAAACACCGGCAACCAGCTCGACATCGCCATCCAGGGCCAGGGCTTTTTCAAGGTCGACGTCAACGGCCGCGAGCTCTACACCCGGGCCGGCTCCTTCAAGCTCAACCAGGACGGCACCATCGTCACGGCCAACGGCTATCCGCTCCAGCCGGCCTTTTCCGTGCCCACGGAAACGAAATCCATCACCATCACGGAAAACGGCCACCTGTCCTGCCTCGACCAGAACAGCGAGGAGCTGGCCGCCACCGACATCCCGCTTTACACCTTCATCAACCCCGCCGGCATGACGGCCGAGGGGCGCAACCTCTATTCCACCAGCCAGGCCTCGGGCGCGGCCACGGAAGTGACCCCCGGCGACCAGAATGCCGGCACCCTGGCCCAGGGCTACCTGGAAATGTCCAATGTGGAGCTCGTCGACGAAATGGTCGGGCTCATCGTGGGCCAGCGGGCCTACGAGGCCAACTCCAAGGCCATCACCACGGCCGACGGCATGTTGCAGACGGCCGTCAACGTGAAGCGGTAAATCCCGGGGCAAGGTCACGGAGGACGCCATGCACACACGCGCGACACCATGGATTCTGGCGGCGATGGTCCTTGCGGCCCAACTGGTCGCGGCCGGTCCGGCCCGGGCCGGGCTGTGGCGGCTGTCCGTCAAAAACGCGGCCACGGCCGCCGGCGAGCGGGTGCTGCTGTCGGAGATCGCCGAGCCGCAGGGCGAGTTTCCTCCCGACGCCTGGGCCACGCTCAAAAACACCGCCCTGTGGTACGCCCCGGAGTCCGTGGGCCGGCAGGCTGTCATCCCGGCGGACAAGCTGCTCGAAGGGCTGCGCTACTATCTGCGCGACGCGCCGGTCGAATACGCCCTGCCAAACCAGCTCGTGCTGCGGCGCGGCGGCCGGGTGGTGACGGGCGACGAACTGCGCACCATGGCTGTCGAACAATTGACGCCCAAGGTCGTGGCCCTGGGCGGCGAATCCCGGCTGGTGTCGGTGTCCGTGCCCGACCACCTGTTTCTCGACGACCGGGCCACGGGCGTGCGCGTGGACGTTCCCGACGTCACGGCCGGCCGGATGCCGTTCCGCTTTGTCGTGACCGGACCGGAGGACAAGGTGCTGGATCAGGTCCAGGCCCAGGCCGCGGTCGAGCATTTCGCCCGCGTGCCCGTGGCCATCAAGCCCATCATGCCCCGCGACGGCGCGGCCCTGGAGCAGATCGCCTATGTCTGGGAGCGGCGCAACATGGCCGGCGTCAAGGGCCGGGTGTTCGATCCCGGCGACGGCAAGTGGCGGGCGCGCCGGGGCGTCGGAGCGGGGCAGATCATCATGGCCGACGACATGGAGCCGCTGCCGCTGGTGCTGCGCGGCGACCAGGTGCGGGTGGTCTACGAGGGCCGGCACGTGCGCCTGACGCTTCTGGCCGAGGCGCTGACCGACGGCGTGCCCGGCGGCAAGATCACGGTGAAAAGCCCCAAGGGCGCGCGCGAGATCACGGGCGTGGTCCGGGACAAGACGACGGTGGTGGTTCAGTAGGCCCTGCGGCGGCTTTCGCGCGGCAGCTCAACCAGACGGAGTGCGACGATGAAACACATCCTTATATACCCCCTGGCCCTGGCCGTCAGCGTCCTGGCCGCCTGCGCCCCGGCCACCAAGCAGGCCAAGCCCATGCCCCAGTTGACGCCGTCCGTGGCCAAGGCGCCGCCGCCGTCGCAAAATCCGGGGTCCATCTTCAGCCAGAACCAGCCCACGTTCCTGTTCGAGGACACCCGGGCCCGGCGCATCGGCGACATCCTGACCATCAACATCGTGGACACCTCCAAGTCCGACCTCAAGGCCGAGACGAAAAACGACCGGACGTCGAGCAACAACCTGGGGGTCGCCAACTATTTCGGCAACAAGGAGTTCGCCGGCAACCTGTCCGGCCAGCTCGGCGGTCCGAACTTCGGCATGAAGGGGCTGGTGGGCGCCGAGAACATGGTCAGCGCCAGCACCGCCCAGAAGTTTCAGAGCAAGGGCGAGACCAAGCGGGAATCCGCCGTCACCGCCTCGGTGGGCTGCCGCATCGTCAATATCCTGCCCGGCGGCGTCATGCAGGTCGAAGGGGCCCGGCAGACGCGGGTGAACAACGAAAACCAGATCATCGTGGTCAAGGGGCTGGTGCGGCCCATCGACGTGACGCCGGACAACACCGTCGCCTCGACCCAGTTGGCCGATTGCCAGATCGAGTACTACGGCGAGGGGGATCTGGCCGACCGGCAGAAGAGCGGTTGGCTGGCCCGCCTGCTCGACAACGTCTGGCCGTTTTAACGTGAGGACACGGGAGCGTAGGGACATGCACCCCAGTATCGCAAGGACTGCCGCATCCGTTTTGGCAACCGGGACGCGCCGGACGGCCGCCGTCCTCCTGACGGGACTGCTGCTGGCCGCCGCCACCGTCGTGCTGGCCTCCCGGCCGGCGCACGGCGCGCGCATCAAGGACATCGCCAGCGTCTCGGGCATGCGCAAGAACCAGCTCGTGGGCTATGGCCTGGTGGTCGGGCTCTCGGGCACGGGCGACCAGCGCGGCTCGGATTTCACGGTCCAGTCCATCTACAACATGCTGGACAAGATGGGCGTGCGTGTGGACAAGGCCACGCTCAAGCCGAAAAACGTGGCCGCGGTCATGGTCACGGCCCAGATGCCGGTTTCGTCCAAGCCGGGCAGCCGCCTGGACGTGACGGTTTCCTCCATCGGCGACTCGTCGAGCCTGCTTGGCGGCGTGTTGCTCGTCACGCCGCTCAAGGGCGTCGACGGCAACATCTACGCCATCGCCCAGGGGTCGGTGCTGGTCGGCGGCGTGTCGGCCCAGGGGGCCGGGGCGTCGGTGTCAAAGAACATCACCACGGTCGGCATGTTGCCCGGCGGGGCCAATGTCGAGCGGGCGGTGCCGTTTTCCTTCAACAGCCAGACCGACCTGACCCTGTCGCTGCGCAACCCCGATTTTTCCACGGCCACCCGCGTGGCCAAGCGCGTCAACGAGGTCATGGGCGCGGCCATGGCCACGCCGGTCGACGCCGGCACCGTGCGTCTGGCCGTGCCGCCCGACAACCAGGGCAACCTCGTGCCGCTGCTGGCCTCCATCGAGAACATCGAGGTCACCCCGGACCACCGGGCCCGGGTGGTGGTGGACGAGAAGACCGGCACCGTGGTGCTCGGCCAGAACGTCCAGATTTCCCCGGTGGCCGTCACCCACGGCAACCTGCAGATCCAGGTGCAGGAGTCGGCGGACGTGTCCCAGCCGCTGCCTTTCTCCAACGGCCAGACCGTGGTCACGCCGCAGACCAACATCGGCATCAACGAGCAGAACCGCCGGTTGAAGATGATCGAGGGCGCGACCCTGCAGGAGCTGGTCGAGGGACTCAACGCCCTGGGCGCCACCCCGCGCGACCTCATCAGCATCCTGCGCACCCTGGAAACGTCCGGAGCCCTGGCCGCCGACCTGGAGGTCAACTAGCCATGGCGCTTCCCGAGGGCATGGGCGATGTGGCGGCCACGGCCGGGTTGCAGGGCGATGTGGCGCAAAAGCTGCGCATCGACGCCCTGAAAAAGACCCTGACCGGCGGCAAGACCAAGGAAGCCAAGCTCCGGGAAGCCTGCCAGGGCTTCGAATCCGTCTTCATCTCCAAGCTGTTCTCCCAGATGCGGGCCACCGTGCCCAAGGACGGAATGCTCCACGGGCAGTACGAGGACCAGTATTATTCGATGTTCGACAAGGCCATGTCGGACAAGCTGGCCGCCGACGGCGGCATCGGGCTGGCCGACATGATGTACCGCCAGCTCAAGGGCCGGGTGCTCGACAAGGACGGGGGCAAAAAGGCCGGGCAGGGCGACGTGCTGCCGGCCAACCGGCCGGTGGCGGCGCACGGTTCCTTCGGCCTCGGCAGCGACCGCCTGCCGGTGGGCACGGCCGCGCCGGCCGCGCCGCGCGGCGTGCAGGCCCAGGAATTTTCCCCGGATGTGGCCGCCGCCCTGGCCCGCCCCGGCGTTGCCGCCCTGGCCCCGGCCCACGATCCGGCCGCCGGCTCCGAGGCCGACCTCGCCGGGGCCGCCGCCCAGGCAGCCATGCCCATGGCCGCGCCGGTGTCCGGGGAGATCACCTCGGAATACGGCTGGCGCACCGATCCTTTCAAGGGCACCCGGGCCTGGCATGCCGGCATGGACATCGCCGCGCCCGCCGGCGAACCCGTGGACGCCTGCTGGGACGGCACCGTGGTCTATGCCGGCCGGCGCGGCGGCTACGGCAACGTGGTCGAGGTGGAGCATCCCGGCGGCTGGACGAGCGTGTACGGCCATTTGAGCGGATTTTCGGTCCGGGCCGGGGATGTCGTCACGGCTGGCGAAAAAATTGCAGAGGTTGGAAGCACCGGGCGTTCCACCGGGCCGCATCTGCACTTCGAGGTGCGGCGGGGCGAGGAGACGGTTGACCCGTCGAGCCTGCTGAGCGCGTCGGGACTGCTGCAACAAGATGTGTAATCGCTTGCGATTGCGAGAAGATGGAGGGCGGCCATGATCACGAGAATTCTTTCCAATCTCGACCGGCAACTGCGGGCCGTGACGCTGTTGCGGCAGCTGCAGGAGGAAGAATTTTCCCATCTGGCCTCGCGCGACGCCGGCGGCGTGTCGTCGGTGGAATTTTCCATCCAGGAGCTGCTGCGCCAGCTGGCCATGGAGCGGCACAGCCTCCACCGCCTCTACGCGGCCGTGGACCCCAAGGCCAAGCGGCTGTTCGACATCATCGACCGTTTCGCGCCCGAGGCGGCGGAACAGGCCCGCCAGCTGCACAAGGCCATCGACGTGGGCGAACAGCGCTGCGCCAAGCTGGCCAGCCGCAACTACACCATGGCCCTTGGCCTTTATGACGTGGCCAAAAGCGGCCTCGACAGCCTGCGGGCGCTGCTCGTGCCCAAAAAAGGCATCTACGGGGCCAAGGGGCGCATGGCCGTGGCCACCAACAGTCCGGGGATCTTGCGCGGGAGACTGTGATGTCCAGCCTCAGTTCCATCCTCTCCATCGGGCGATCGGCCCTGACCGCGTCCCAGGCGGCCATCCAGGTCACGGGCAACAACATCGCCAATGTCGACACCGAGGGCTACAGCAAGCAGTCCGTGGTCCTGGTGGACGGCGCCTATGTCACGACCTCGCCGGGGCAGCTCGGCTCCGGGGTGGTGGCCCAGGAGGTGGTGCGCTCCTACGACGCCTTCACCGAGGCCCAGTACGTGTCCCAGGTCTCCGTGCGCGACCGCTGGCAGGCCCTCTACAACGGGCTGTCGAGCGTCCAGAACCTGTTTAACGAATCCAACGTCGACGGGGCCAATGCCGCCCTGTCCACCTTTTTCAGCGACTGGGGCGACCTGACCAGCGACACCGACGGGGCGGCCACGCGCCAGACCATGCTCGAGGACATGGACACGTTGCTGAGCACCTACCGCTCCATGGCCGACTCCCTCGACGATCAGGAAGCGCAGATCAACCAGGCCATCAGCGAGGACGTGGACACCCTCAACGACCTGGCCGCGGACATCGCCGACATCAACCGTCAGATCAACCAGTACCAGATCGACGGCAGGAGCATTCCCAACAGCCTCTACGACCTGCGCGATTCCAAGGTCGAGGCCGTGGCCTCCCTGGTCGACGTCAATGTCGTGGACAACGGCAAGGGCGATTACACGGTCTACACCAAGTCCGGCCAGACCATCGTGGACGGCACGGTGGCCTTCGAGTTCAAGTTCGAGCAGGGCAAGACCGTGCGGCAGCTCAGCAGCGCCTCCATCACCGCCGGCAGCGACGTCCAGTGCTATTACGACGGTGCGGATTCCAACGAATACACCGTGCAGGTGCTCTCCGGGGGCACGGTCGGGTCCGGCGCGACCTTCCGGGTGTCCCTGGACGGCGGCAAGTCCTGGCTGACCGACGAGGATGGCAATACCGCCGTGTTCCAGGCCGACGACGCGAGCGGCAAGGTGTCGGTGGGCGACCTGGACATCTGGTTCGGCACTACGACCAATTCGGACGCCACGCCGACAAGCGACCTCAATGCCGGCGACACCTTCACCCTGGTGCCGAAAAAGGCCTTGTACTGGTACACCACGGCCGGCACGGCGGAAAACGTCACGCCCCAGATCTACGCCGACGGCACGGACAACGAGGGCCGGCTGACCGGCGGGGCGCTGACCGGGGCGTTTGTCCTGCGCGACGAAAAGCTCGCCGACTACCAGGACTCCCTGGACGCCATGGTCGAGACGCTCGTCTGGGAGGTCAACCGCCTGCACTCCCAGGGCGCGGGGCTGACGGATTTTTCCACGGTCCAGGGCACCTACAGCGTCAACGACTCCAGCGTGTCCCTGGCCAGCAACGCCTCGGGCCTGGACTATGGCGACCGCCTGCAATCCGGGGCCTTCAGGCTTTACGTCTACGACGCCGAAGGCAACCCGGCCACGGACCCGGTCACCGGCGACATCATTGCCGACTCCATCGTCTTCGATCCCGACGACCCGTCGAGCAATTCGCTCGACGACATTGTCGCCAGCATCAACAGCGCCTTTTCCCCGACCTACCTGACCGCGCAGGTGGTCAACAACCAGCTGTCGATCACGGGCGTTGGCGACTACGGCTTCCAGTTCGGCGACGACACCTCCGGCGTGCTGGCCGCCCTTGGCGTCAACACGCTGCTGACCGGCTCCTCGGCCTCGGATGTGGCCATCAACAGCGTGGTGACGGGCGACGTCAACCGCGTCTGCGTCGGCCATGTAGGCAGCGACGGCCTGACCGCCGCGGGCGACAACACCACGGCCACGGCCATCACCGGGTTGGAAGACAAGACGGTCGATTTTTTCGTGACCGGCAAGGCCACGTCCTCGCAGACCCTTGGCGGCTATTACGACTCCCTGGTCGGCAGGGTGGGCTCGGACACGTCGAGCGCCTCCTATCAGGCCACCTATCAGGCCGCCCTGGCCTCCCAGGCCGAGGAGCAGAAGTTGTCGGTGTCCGCCGTCAGCCTCGACGAGGAACTGACCAACCTCATCCGCTTCCAGCATTCCTATCAGGCGGCGGCCAAGCTCATCAGCACGGCCAATTCCCTGTTTGAGACGGTGCTGGGGCTCAAGAACTAGCCCCGGAGGTCGCCATGGTCATGCGCGTCACCCAGCAAAGCATTTACGGCACCGTTATCGCCCAGAACAATTCCGCCCTGGCCAAGCTCATGGCCACCAACAACCAGGCCTCCACCCAAAAGCGCATCAACGCGCCCTCCGACGATCCCAACGGCGCGGTCCAGGTGCTCGGCACCCGCACCAGCATCAGCCAGCTGACGCAGTACAAAAGCAACATCGACGCGGCGCAGGGCTGGCTGACCCAGGCCGACAGCACGCTCACCTCGGCCAGCACCCTGATCACCACCATCAAGGGCGAGGCCGAGCAGGCGGCCACCGGCACCGTCACCGCGGAAAACCGCGAGGAAATCGCCTCGGCCGTGCGCCAGTATTTCGAGCAGCTCATTTCCCTGGCCAACACCACCTATGGCGGCCAGTCCATTTTTGCCGGCCAGAAGACCGACGCCGAGGCCTATACCATGAGCCTGGGCCTGACCAGCAACGACGGGGAATTCGACGAGGCCCTGACCGACTTCCCGGCCCCGGGCTACACCATCGACGGGGATACGGATTCCGCCATCCTCATCCAGTTCACGGATACCAGCGCCAGCCCGCCGGACTTCGAATACACCACCGACGGCGGCGCGACCTGGGAGACCGGCTCCTATGCCTCGCCGGCCCCGTCGGCCGACACCCAGACCCTGCAACTGGGGGGCGTGTCCGTGACCATGTCCAACACGGCCCTGGGCAAGGCCAAGCAAAGCGACGACCACGACGACGCCGAGGGCACCTGGCTGTGGATCCGGCCCGCGGCCACCTACCAGGGCAATACCAACGACGATGTGTTCGCGACCGGGGCCAACAACGCCGTCAGCGCCTCGGCGGAAGGCGCCTTTTCGGGCAATGTCCAGGTGCGCCTCGACGACACCTCGGGCAGCCCCTACGCCTATTCCTACAGCACCGACGGGGGCACCTCCTGGGTGACGGGCAACACCTCGGGGGCGGCGGGGGCGACGGTCACCCTGTCGGTCCCCGGCGGCATCCTGACCCTGGACACGTCCACCGCGCCGGCCGACGGCGACCAGTTTTTCATCCAGCCGAGCACGGCCGATATCTCCATCGCCATTTCCCCGACGGATTCGGTGGTGGTCAACGGCGTCGGCAAGGACATCTTCGGCGGCGTGTATGCAACCACGGCGACGGACCCCGGCAGCGGCGACACGGTCAAGGTGTATCAGGCCGCCACCTTCGACGGCTCGGACGCCGGCAACCTGTTCGAGACGGTCGGCAAGCTGGTGGGCTATCTGGAGACCAACAACCAAAGCGGCATCCAGGACTGCCTGGAGGATCTGACGACCTCGCAAAACCAGATACTGGTGGCGGCGGCCTCGGTCGGTGCCAAGGAAAACCGGGTCGATTCCACGGAAACCATGGTCACGACGCTGTCCCAGAACGCCACGACCACGCTCAGCAATGTGGAGGACGCGGACCTGACCGAGCTCATCACCAAGCTGTCCGAGCAGGAGCTGGCCTATCAGGCCGTGCTCAAGTCCTCGAGCATGGTCATGAACCTGTCGCTGGTCAGCTACATCTAGTCGCAACCGGCCATCCCCGTTGACAAAACCGGGATTTGCCGCGTACATGGCGATATAACAGGGCGCGAAAACGGCGTTTTTCATGCCCGTAACCGAAACCGGGGGCGCGGGCGTTCATGCTCATTTTGACCCGAAGGCCGGGCGAGAGCCTGCATCTCGGCGATCAAATCAAGATCACGGTCCTGGGGGTCCAGGGCAAGCAGATCAAGATCGGCCTGGAAGTGCCTGACGATATGCAGGTCTATCGCGAAGAGGTGTATCTCAGGGTGCTCGAGCAAAACCGGCAGGCGCTTTGCGCCTCGGACACCGATGTTCAGGCGGCGGCGAAGTTATGGCCAAAAAAGACGAACGAATAGTGGAAACGCGCCTGGGGTCGATGCAGCTGCCCGAGGACCGCGTGCTGCGCTTCCCTCGGGGAATCATCGGCTTCATGGGGCATCGGGAATTCACCCTGATCCAGTTGCGCGAGGAGTCTCCGTTTCTCGTGCTGCAAAGCCTGACCGATCCCAAGCTCGGGCTCCTCGTGGTCGATCCCTACAATTTCATGACCGAATACGAGGTGGTCATCGGCGATGCCGATCGCCGGCTGCTGGAGATCGAAACCCGCGAGCAGGCCACGGTGCTCGTCACGGTGACCATTCCCCAGGGGCGGCCCGAACGCACCACCCTCAACCTGAGCGGACCCATCGTCATCAACAACGAAGCCCGCATCGGCCTGCAGATTCCCCAGACCGACTCCCGCTACCCGGCGCACTATACGCCGGGCATGACCAGTCCCAAAAAATAACGCCTTCCGGGCCGCAAGACCCGGAAGGCGTGGTATGACGGCCACCCGCGCCAGGACGGGGGGAGCCGGATGCAGACGTTGCGTCGCTCGTTTTCAGGCCGTCCGCCTCGTTCGGGGACGGTTTTTCCGCCGTGTCGCCAACAGGCTGTGCCCAGCCCGCCTAACCGCCGAACAGCTCGGATTCCATGGTGAGCATCTTTTCGGCGATCTTCTTGGAATCCGGTTGGTAGGTGCCGGCTTCGACCTGGGCCTTGAGTTCGGCCACCCGGTCGGAGCGGGTGTCGGACGCTTCCCTGGCCGTGGCCGCGGCCACCGAAACCAGCTTGGCGTCGCCGGAGAGGGTCACCCGGTCGGCGGCGGGAGCCGTTTCGGAACCGGCGGCGGTCTTGGCCCGCGAGGTCGCGGCGGTCTCGCCGCTCTCGCTCCGGCCGATGCGCCCTTGTCCGTAGGCCTGATTGATTCCCAGTATGGTCTTGATGTCCATGGCTGCCACCCTCCCGCATTGCTGCGTCACTGTACCTATCGGCAGCGGGGGGAGTAATATTTAGAGCATGGTTGCGTCGACTTTTTCCAGGGCCAGCTCCCACAGGCGCTTGAACACGGCGGTCTTGAACTCGCCTGTGAGCTCCTGCGTGTCGTCGGGGCCGGTGACCTTGAAGATCTGCATCTCCTGTTCCTCGGGAGGGTAGGCGAACACGAGGGGAAAGCCCAGCTCCTCTTCCAGTTCGGCCTTGATTTCCTCCACCACCGGCGAATCCGAACCCGTCACGATGCAGTTCTCGACGATTTCCGCCGCCACCCGTCCGACCAGCTCCCGGCGCTTGGCCTCGCGGGAGGCCTGCCCTTCGTCCGGGTCCTGCACGCCGGCGATGGACCGGCGGTACCGGGCCAGACGCCTGGCCGTGGTCACCTGCCGTCCATAGGTGCGCAGCATGGCGCGGACCTGGTAGGGGAGCGCGGTCAAGGCGTATATCTCCTTCTCAGGGGACTTATCGGACGCATCGCCCCAACCTTTAGAGGCTTCGGCCGAAAAAATCCATGGTCCGGCGAGCCGGCGAATGCCCGGCCCGTCCTTGTGTCGTCATGGGCTTTGCCGTATAAAGCCTTCCTTCCCCGGACCGGTGGGGAAGAAATCCGATATGGAATCCGGCATGCACTGTAGTATAAGAACCGTCCTCGTCATTCACAAGGCCAACCACGAACAGGCCCGCTCCATGGCCTGGACCGTGGCCGAATGGCTGGCCGCGCGCGATATCGTGGTCCTGGTGCGCGAAAACGTCCCGGAGGCGCAAAACGCGGTGGTCCCGGCCGGGGCCATGGTGACCGCGCCGCCGCAGCTGGCGCTCATTCTCGGCGGCGACGGCACCATGCTGTCGGCCGCCCGGCAGTCCGTGGCCGACGGCGTGCCGTTTTTCGGCATCAACCTGGGCCGGGTGGGCTTTATGACCTCGGCCGGCCTCGACGACTGGCAGGAGGTGCTGGACGCCATCCTGCGCGACGGTTTCGAGGTGGCCCGGCGCATCATGGTCGACGTGTCGGTCATCCGGGGAGGGCAGACCGTCTACTGCACCACCTCGCTCAACGACGCCGTCATCAGCCGGGGGGCCATGGCCCGGCTGGCCGCCTTCGACGTGACCCTGGGCGATGCCGACGTCTGCACCCTGCGCGCCGACGGCGTGGTCATCTCCACGCCGACCGGGTCCACGGCCTACTGCGTCTCGGCCGGCGGGCCGCTGATCTACCCCGGACTCGACGTGCTGTGCGTGGTGCCGATCTGCCCGTTTTTAAGCGACTTCAAGCCGGTGGTCGTGCCGGCCGAATCCCCGGTGCGTCTGGCGCTGTCGGCGCCGGAAACCAACATGTACCTGACCTGCGACGGACAGGAACTCTTCCCCCTGGATGACCACGACGTGGTGGTGGTTCAGAAATCCCCGCGCTGTCTCAAGCTGGCCACCCGGCCGGGCGACAGCTATTTCGGCCGCCTGCGGCTCAAAGGCTTTATCAACCGCCCATGACCGACGTCCTGCCCCCGCTCCCGCCGACGCCCGGACAGGCCCCGCGCTACGGCACCGATCCGGTGCGCGACGCCTGGCTGTTGCATTTCATGACGGAAAATAATCTGGAGCATTTCATTGCGCCGGAAAAAAACGCCTCGCCCGAGCAGCTCCGGTTCATGGTGTCCCTGGAGCCGGAGGAAATCTATGTGCCGTGCTCGGACGCCATGTTTTCCCATCTGCTCAGCGAACGGGCCGACCCGCTGGTGGTCGCGGAATACGACGACCGGCTGGCCCGCATCGGCCGGCTGATCGACGACTTCGTTCCCGACGCCTACACCGCCGCCAAGATCCGTGCCCTGTGCGAACTCAAGTACCGGCAGGCGCTGGTCAAGCCGACGCTCATTCCCTCGCGGCTGGCCAAGCGGCTGTGCACCATTTTCCTGACCCAGTCCGGGCTCGACGACCCGTACCGGGAGCGCAAGCGGCTTTTCAACCGGCGGGCCTTTGCCTTCATCCAGAGCGAGGCCTTTCAAACCATGCTCTACGCCTGCCCGGAGGAACTGCCCGGCTGCCGCGCCATTCCCGAACTGCGCTTCGCCCTGGACATGCTGGAGTTGCGCCGGCTGCTGCTGCTCGGGGCCATGCCCGGCATCTGGAACGGCGAGGGCGCGCCGCCGGACCGGGCGGCACTGGATGCGGCCATGGCCGCGTTTCCGGAGACGTTCGCCCGTTTCGAGAGAATGCTCGATCCCCGGCGCAGCGGGCCGCTCAAGATCCTGTTTCTGCCCGAAACCGCCGGGGGCGTCCTTTTTGACCTGCTGGCCGTGCGCACGCTCATGCGCCTGGGCCACCGGGTCGTGGTGGCCCTCAAGGACGGATTTTATTTCGACGCGCCGACCGTCTGGGACGCCGAGGGCGATCCGATCCTCGACACGGCCCTGGACGGCGCCCATTTTCTGACCGATTCGCGCGCCAGCAAGAACCGGCTGCTCCAGGTCATGCGCGAAAATCCGCTGACCGTCATTTCCGACGGCACCCGCGAGCGTCTCAACCTGTACCGGGTGTCGGTCACCTTTGCCCGGGCCTGGAAGGAAGCCGACCTGGTCATCGCCCGGGGCCGGCTCAACCACCGCCGGCTGATCGAGACGAGCTACCTGTTCACCCGCGACGTGGTTTCCTTTTTCGCGGACGAGCAGGGTGGGCTGCGTCTCGATTTCAAACCCCGCGCCCCCGGGGCGCGCTCGTTTACCGAGGCGGACATCACGGCCCAGGCCGAGGAGATCATCGCCGGCATGCGCGCGGCCAAGACCGCCGGCAAGTCGGTCATGTTTTACAGCGCGGTCATCGGCTCCATTCCCGGCCAGACCGAAACCGCCATCGAGCTGGTCACGACGTTCGTGGGCTATTTGCGCGAAAAGCTCTCGGGCACCTTCATCATCAATCCGGCCGAGCACTTCGAGGAAGGCATGGACGCCGACGACCTGATGTTCATGTGGGAGAAGGTGCAGCGTAGCGGCCTGATCGACGTGTGGCGGTTCCAGACCCACTTCGACATCGAAAAGAGCTTCAGCCTGCTCGGCCGCCGGGTGCCGCCGGCCTGGGCCGGCAAGGACGCCACGTTTTCCACGGGCTGCACCAAGGAGATGCACATCGCCCTGTCCATGCAGGCCCGCCAGCCCGAATTGCAGATCATCGGCCCCGATCCGGAGAAGTTTTTCCGCCGCCGCGAATACGGCGTAGGCAAGTTCTGCGACGCCGGCATCGAGTGCCGCTAGGGAGAGAGGAAAGGCGAAGAAGCCTCCGGCGGCCGGGGGGCATGATGCCCCCCGGACCCCCTCGACGTGTCTTTGGCGGCGCGAAGCGACGCTGGCGCACCCTTGGCGGCGCATTTTTATCCAGGCTTTGCCTGGATAAAAA